>JAGNWK010000017.1 GCA_017985985.1 Oligoflexales bacterium | reverse complement strand
GGGAAAATCCTAAATTCTTTTACATCTTGATAAACAACCTACTCTCAGATGATGCACTAAAAGTCGAGAACTGTAACAGTACTGCTCTGATTTTAGACTGATCGGTAAGTGATCGGCATCTAGTCAGTATCGATCATCTACAAAATCTCTAAAACCCTTACTGCTATTGATAAATATTACTTTTTAAGAATCCTTACTGACTGTCGCTTTGGTCCATTTAAGCCATTCCCTCATATTGTCACTCAAAATAAGGAGACTTGTTATGGATTCCATATCCTCTGACCCTATTACAGATAAAAAACCATCACCTTTATCTAATACAATCCCTATCCGAATCAAAAAATCCACAGCCCGTATTCTCAAGTCCCACCTCAATATATGTAATCGTAAGTCCCATGGTAAGCGAGTCAAGGCCGACGATATCATTGTAAAGGCGCTAAGCCTTCTCAATGAGACTCACATGGATGAAATTCGACAGGCTACCTATACCAGCCAGGATCATTTGGAAATTGAATACAAAAAATATTGTTCCTCTCATGGAAATATTTCAAAAGATGAATTTCTTAAAATCCTTCTCAACACAGCTTTACCAAAAGTAGATCCGGGTTAATTGACATAACTAAATCCAAAAATTCTAAATCCAAGAAAATTCATCCCACTGGAGGAAATAATGATGATCATTGTAGATCCCCATTTATTAACACCCATTGAAGCTGCCTCTCTCCTCTCCGTTAAACCTTCAACAATCTACGCCTGGGTTCACCGTCGTCTCATACCCTTCCGTAAGCATGGGAGGCTCCTACGGTTCGACCGGGAAACACTTATCAAATGGAGTAAGAATACAGAAACACAGCCTATTCTACGATCTCGTTAACACTTCCCAAGTCATATGGTAAAACAACGAACCCTTTTGCCTGAAAGGGTTTGGCTCTTTGATAATTGAATATGCTCGGTAGGAATGGTTTCTCTGTTGAGAGGAGTCAACATGGCAATTGTAACTCGTCGTTACGATACCAGCGTCAGATACTGTGTGCGAGTTAGAGATCAAATTAATAATTACTACCCGAGTAAAACATTTGATCGCAAAGTCGATGCAGAACAGTATGAGCGCCAACTTAAACTTCGAAAAGATAGTGGAAGCTGTGCTCAGGTTAGCACCAAGCTGATCTGTGTTAGCGACTATTTTTCAGAATGGTTGGAATACCGTCGATCGAAACTTTCAAAGGGATGGTTTCAATCTGTGGAACGGATGTACAACACTTACATCATTCATGAGTTAGGAATCTTAAAGCTGGCTGATGTGAAATCCCCCCACATTGGGAAACTTCTGGCTAAAATGCAGGACGGTGGTATGAGTCCTCAATCCATCCTGCATGTTTTCAATATACTCAATAAAGCATTCAAAGATGCTGTTGAGTACTTTGGCTACTTGAATAAGAATCCTGTCCTTAAACAAGACCGTCCTAAAATTCGTAAGGTGGAAAGATCTTATCTGACACCTGAAGAATCTTGGAAACTATTGGACTATTGCAAAGATCACTTCCTTGCACCTGCAATTTGGCTAGCTGTGTTGTCTGGACTGAGACCTTCAGAAGTTCAGGCTCTCCAATGGCGAGCTATAGATTTTGAAAAAGGGCAGATCCTAATTTGTGCAGCTTACAAACGAGGAGTTAGGAAAATTGAGCCATTCCCTAAACAAGGAGACTGGGCCATTGTTCCGATGCCAACACCTCTGTCAGAGTTCTTGAGTGCCCGCTACAAGCACCGTTTCCCTGCAGACTTCGTAGCGCCAGCTACAGAAGGTGGGCTTTTGGACTATACGAAGTTTCATAGGAATCTTTGGAAGCTTTGCGATGAAGCGGGAGTGAAAAGAGTCTCTCCCCATGAGTTGCGGCATTCCTGTACTGAAATTTGGTTTAGAAGCGGCGCCTCGCTAGAAGATGTCCGTCGGCTACTCAATCACAAAACGGCGACAACAACTCAGCGTTACGTTCACCGAACTGATGACAGGCTATCGACCTTAGCGAAGGCAATAGCTTCGCCTCACTGAAGTTAGCCAATCAACATGAAACAAAATGGAGAAGACATGCCATGCTTAAAAAATAGACAGACGGTAGACGGACGAATGCCCTCTTGCCTGAATCTCCCAAAAAGGTTTTGGGTGTTTCAGTACGAAGGTTTCGTTTCAAATTTTGAAGTGGATTTGAAGTCATGTGCACTGGCCGTGCACTGAGAGAAAAAAACTTGCTGTAACAAGTCTTTTTCTTATCGCGTAACTAACTAATTTTACTGGGAAAAGAAATGGTCGGGGCGACAGGATTCGAACCTGCGACCTCATGCTCCCAAAGCACGCGCGCTACCAACTGCGCCACGCCCCGAATGGAAAGAGAAGAGAAACTATTGAATATAGGAACTCGTTCCCCAAAGCAATAGACATGTTACGGCGAAGATCTCCTAGTACCATTTGAAGAGGAGGCGGGTACTGATTGTGGAGACGAGGAAGTACACAGAGAGAACGGAAACTTCCCAACCCAAGCTAGAAAGATCGGCCCCTTCGAGCGCTATTCGTCGTAGTCCCTCCACAAGAGCTGTCAAAGGGAGGTAGTCTGCCAGATGAGAGAGGAAGGACGGGAAGTTGGCTCTAGAGAACCAAACTCCAGATAGCAGCATCATGGGTAGCGTGAGGAGATTGACGAGACCACTGTATAGCGATGCGTTGGCTGTTCTAGAGGCGAGAAATAGGCCTAAGGAGGTAAAGGTTGCTGTCCCTAACAGGGCTAGCCCAAAATAAGAGAAGAAAGCCCCTTCAATCTTAAAGTTGAAAAGTAAAGATCCAGCCAGACAGATCACGCAAAACTCGACAATGAAGATAAGAAAACGGCCAATGATATGAGAAAGGATGTAATCCAAAGTTCGCATCGGCGTCGTCTTGTATCGTTTTAGTAGATTTTCCCGGCGCGAGACGACAAGGACCATACCTGTCCCAAAAAGAGAGGTTGTAAAGAGACTCAGTGCGAGTAAGCCTGGTATGAGAAAGTCGATGTAGCGGGGAGATCCCTGGACAAGGAAGGGGGCATCACTGGTCGTTAACACGTCTTTTCGACCGAGACTTGACTGGATGAGATCGTTGACAAACCGGCGAGTATCGAGAGCCTGAGGATGACTTGAATCGAACTTATAGGTCAGCAACTTGGGATCACTGCCCTCTGACGAGATCAAGAGGATGGGCTCTCCCTTCTTCATCTGAGCTAGAAGTTCTTGCTCGGATCCTCGATAGACCTTCAGCCATTCCCTATCTTGCAGGATGATGTCGAGTTCCTTCCCCAGCTCACTCGTTTCACCGTGTGGTTTTATCAAGCCTATGCTGTGCTTTTGAATTTTGGCTCCCGAAAAAGCATAGCCCAAGAGCAACATCCAAAGAACTGGCATAGTGACGACGAAGACAAGGGCAGACGGTTCGCGACAAAATTCACGCCAGCGACCTTTGACCATCTCCCATAAGCAGGACCATCTATTCATTTGATTTTAGCTTTCTACCCGTCAAGAATAGGAAGACATCCTCAAGGGTGGTTTTTCTCATAGAAAGAGAAGCTACTTTTAGAGGGAAAGGCTGGATAGCCTGAATAAAGCTTTGAACAGCGGGGCCAGCATTTTCACAGAAGATTTCAAATCCATCCTCTGTCAACGTCGCCTCTTTCAGCCACGGCAAGGTCCCTTCCAGTTCTCTCAAGAGCAGAGGATGCTTAGGGGTGTCAGCTGAATCGTTTAAAAAACTGACTTTCCAACTTTCACCGCGGCTATAACGAGCAATCAATTCTTTGGGCGAACCGAGAGCGACAATTTTGCCATGATCAATAATCCCGATACAGTCTGCGAGTCGCTCCGCCTCCTCCATGTGGTGAGTTGTGAGGAGAAAACTGCGATTTTGATCTTTTAACTTTTCGATAAGCTCCCAAATCAAGCGACGGGCGTAAGGGTCAAGTCCAGCAGTAGGCTCGTCTAAGAACAGAAGCTTGGGATTGTGCACAAAGGCGCAACCCAGGTAGACGCGTTGCTTCTCCCCGCCAGAAAGTTGATCGAGACGAGAGTTGGTCTTTGCCGTCAGATCGAGTTGTTCTAGTAGTTGATCAAGATTGCTTTTCACCCGGTAAAAACTGGAGAAGAGCTGAAGTGTTTCTCGAACCGTATATTTTTTGTAGAGATGGGTCTCTTGCAGTTGAACGCCGATCAGCTCAAGAATGGCGGCCCTGTCCTTCTGGTAGTTCATCCCCAAAATCGAGATCTCACCCTCGTCGGGCTCAAGCAACCCTTCCAGCATTTCACAGGTGCTCGTTTTTCCTGCACCATTGGGCCCAAGTAGAGCGAAGCACTGCCCAGCTTCAATGGTAAAGCTCACATGATCTACAGCCAGTGTGTTTGGGTAGCGTTTAACCAGGTTTTTAGCTATGAGAGTAGTATGCTGTTGCAGATGCACATCCTCATTTGTCAAGATCTCCTCGAGAAATCAGGTTCTATCTAATTGCTCGGGATATCGCAGGTCTTACAACAAAGTTCCAGAAATATGGTATATCCGAATGTCTGTTAAAGTTCATCCAGAAAGCTACGATGTCATTATTGCTGGGGCCGGTTGGGCCGGTATCCTGGCTATGCTTCGCTTGAGAGTCCTGCATCCCGAGTGCCGCATACTGATTCTCGATCGCCTTAAGCGACCTGGTGGCCGCTGTCGGTCGTTTTCAGAGCAAGCAGGATCAGGCACAGAAGTCAGGCAGACCTGGGGGCTTGGCTTTGAATCCATTACACAGGATTTATATAATTTTTTCTTACGCTCTATTGTGGGTCTGTTTGATGATGAAGATCAAGATTTTTTAGCGGCTTTTAATCAACTAAAAAGCTCTTCTCGACGGATGAGTTTGCTGTCTGGAAAGGAATGGACAGAGATCTCCACGTCAGAATTCCTTACTAGATCTGTTGCCAAAACATTAGTAGGACAAGGGGGTTTGACCGACTGGGATGAATTTGAGAATGTGCTGAAAGACACACCAGAGATCGACTCCCAGCAAGCGCTCTCTCAGCGAATTAAAATTTCAAAAAAAAATCCGAATTCTTCCCTCCCCTTTTTAGATTTTTTCTCTAATCCACTAGGTATAGCAGAAATGCAAAGTTCGACCGTATCGAGCATCAGGGAGAGGTCTGAATACATCAACTCGTGTACAGTGCATGCGGATTGGAGCCATATTTTTCATTCTGTATTAGAACATAAGAAAATCGCCGAATCCGTCATTTTTCAAGCCGACTGTCTCATTGTCGATAGCACTTATCATAAGGACTCCTCGACTTGGGAGCTCCAAACAGAACAGGGCTCTTATCGCGGTCAAAGTCTGATCATAGCCCAATCTCCTTGGGAAGCCCTCGAGTGGATAGATCAAGCGCAATGCCCTCCCCTGTTCATTTCAATGGCACAGAAATTTCAACCCGTCAGTATGGTCTCTCTGTCATTTGTTCTTGATCAAGTTCTGCCATTTTTAGATACAGCTTTTGTTCTTTCAGAAAAAGTTCAAGCTGTGAGACAAAATGGGAATGTCTTGTGTCTTCAGGCCGTGGTTGACTTTGAGCAATCGCTAGATGCACCCAATGTCTTGAAAGCCATCAAGCGATTAAAGAGAGCTTTTAAAAAAATCTCTGCCGCCACAGAGCAAGAATTAAATGGCCGACAAGAATATTTAGCCTTACACTCTGTGGCTTGGGCCCAGTCGACGCATAATTTTTATAAAAAATATGTGTCTGGACTTGATCTCCTGAAACTGAATACAGCTAGCCTCAGCTTTTGTGGGGAAGCATATGGTTCGTCCTATCATCCAGAGCGGAATATCATTCAGTCTCTGCTCTCGGTTTGTGCTGCTATGGAGAAATTACAAGGCTAGACCTTTGCCGCTTTGTAGATGCGGCCGCCTTGCCCTCTGCAAGAAAGGAGCTTTCTCGTGCAATGGATAGATGGCAAAAAGCTGGCAGAGACTCGTAACCACAATTTGAAGAACCTCGTTCAGGTCTACCTCAGTCAGAAGAGAAGACGACCTTGTTTGGCTGTCATTTTAGTTGGCAATAACCCTGCCAGTGAAAGCTATGTAAAGAACAAGGAGAAGGCTTGTGCAACAGTCGGGATAGAAAGCAAAGCTTTCAAATTAAAAGAGACGACCACCCACTCAGAGCTTGTGAACCTTATCGAAATTTTGAATGCAGACGCTCTTGTCGATGGGATACTTCTCCAACTTCCTCTTCCTGATCATCTCAAATCTTTTGAGATCATCGAAAAAATTTTACCAGCAAAAGATGTGGATGGTCTCACAGCTAAGAATCAGGGCCTGCTCTGTGTTCAACAGGACGCTTTTATTCCCTGCACCCCTCTCGGTGTTCTCCATCTTTTAGAAAGTATTTCTTTTGATTTGTCTGGGAAAATAGCGGCCGTTGTTGGTCGAAGCCAGTTGGTAGGCTCTCCGTTGGTGCGACTGCTGACGAAAAAAGATGCGACAGTTATTCAGATTCATTCTAAGAGTGTCAAGCCTTGGCAGTGGTGTTCTCAAGCTGATGTCTTGGTTGTGGCTGCAGGTGTTCCTCACTTGGTAGATGAAAAATGGATAAAAGAGGGAGCTGTTGTGATCGATGTGGGGATTCATCGTTTGCCAGATGGCACTCTCTGTGGCGATGTGCAACAGACAGAAGAAGTTCATAAAAAAGTATTGTGGATAACACCGGTGCCTGGTGGGGTTGGTCCGATGACCATCAATTCTTTGCTTACCAATTGTATGAAGGCTTATGAAAGAAACGTTATTTCCTAAAGAGGGTTTCTTCTTTATCTAAAGAGGTCGTTCCCCCCTCTTTAGGAATCTCCCCCCCCGAGGACGTGGTGGGGCTAATCTTCTCCTGCTTCTAAATGTGAGGGTTTTCAGCATGGCTATATTTATTCATAAAGATATACCAAAAGTCCAGGTGATTGCTCACCGAGGGGCCTCTGGCTATCTGCCTGAGCATACTCTAGCAGGCCATGCCATGGCCTATGGTATGGGAGCCGATTTTCTTGAGCCTGATTTGGTCTTAACCAAAGATGATGTCCCCGTTATTCTTCATGACATACAGCTTGATGACACCACAGATGTCGCTAAAAAATTCCCCAGCAAAAAAAGAGCTGATGGCAGATTTTATGCCATTGACCTCACGTATGCCGAGCTTAAACAGCTGCGCGCGCAAGAACGAATTTCTCTTGAAACAGGTGCCCCCGTTTTTCCGGGAAGATTCCCTTTGGGGCTGTCAGATTTCTCTGTACCAACACTGGAAGAGCTCATCGATCTTCTTGTTGGTCTCAATAGAAGTTCTGGAAAACGGGTTGGCCTCTATCCAGAGCTTAAAGAACCCCTTTTCCATCTAGAGCACAAGAAAGATATAACAAAGATTGTTTACGATATGTTTCAAAAAAAGAAAGACCTGTTTAAAGGCACACCCTTGGTCTGGCAGTGCTTTGATCCGGGTACCTTGAAAAGATTAAAAAATGAATTTCAGGTACAAGAAGCTCTGGTTCTTCTTCTGGACGATGGTGTGCTGGCACTTCATGATCCTACAACCCTTAAAAAACAGCTGAAAGAAATTGCAGAGTATGCCCATGGAATAGGACCTCCCCTTACGAGCGTATTTGATGCCCAGGGACTTAGTACCCGTCTGGTTGAAGGAGCTCATCAGCATGGACTTTTTGTTCATGCTTATACGGTTCGTTCAGATCAACTACCAAGTTATGTTAGGGGGATAGAGGACTTTCATCATAAAATCTTTATAGACGAAAAAGTAGATGCTGTGTTTACAGATTTTAGTGATACGACGCTTTCTTTTCTTCGTAAAAATGGCTTGAGGAGTCCCTTTTTCTAAAGAGGGCGTTCCCCCCTCTTTAGGAATCTCCTCCCTTCAAATAAGTTTAAAGAGGCGTCCTCCCCCTCTTTAGATTTCCCCCCTGAGGCTCTATTATCTATCTAGGAAGTTGAGAAGGGATGGTTGTAGGAGCTTGTTGGAAGCAGATAGGGTGGACTGCAGAGCAGCTTCCGTCCGTTTAAAATCGGAGGTCCCTTGATAGAAATCGAGGTCTTCTGTTGTCGACAGCTGTCCTTTTTCATGATCAAGCATAACATCAAGTTTTTTTTCTATTTCAAACAAAGAGCTGCTGACAGCACCGACGGTGGCCTGAAGGCTCGAAGCTCTTTCGATATGGTATTCAAGTTCCGACATAGCTGTGTTGATGACTCCCTTATCGTTGGATTCTAAGCCTGTCTTTAAATTGATAAGACATTGGACCATGTTCCCAGCCTGTCTCACCCCAGACGGACTTTGCACACCATCAAACAGATCTCGACCAGAGATATTGATTTTTTTGTACTGGGAAAGATCTGTTTGAATGAAGATATCACCATCATCGCCAAGATATAAACCATCTCCATCAAAAGCAGGTGCGTCTGAACGAAGACCAGAGAAGACGTATTTCGAATTGTATTTTGTATTGCCGAGTTCCACCAGTTGATCAACCAGGGTAGAAATCTCCTTAGCGGTGACATCTCGATTGTCGGGACCGTTGGAGTCGTTAGCCATCGATATGCTAAGTTCCTTAGCCCGGATCAAATGTTCTTGGACACTTGCAATGGCATTTTCTGTAATCGCTGTGAATCCTTTGCTGAAGGAAATATTGCTGAGGTAGCTTTGAATCTCTGATATGCGGTCCTTATGTTTGATCATACGTGAGACGCCAGCAGGATCATCGTGAATGGCATTGATTCGTTTTTGGGATGAAAGTTGGTTTAAAGCTTGGATGTTTTGATCCTTAGCTTTTTCAATTCTGTTATTAGAGACGGAGTATTTATATCGCTCAGAAATTCTCATGTTCTATCTCAAAAAATCATCGTTTGAGTTCGAGAATCGTTTGCAGCATCTGATCTGCAGTCGTGATGACTTTGGAAGAAGCTGTAAACGCTGTTTGCCAACGGATCATGTTGGTGGCTTCTTCATCAAGGGATACCCCTGCTATAGCCTCTCCCCTGGACTTTAAGTCGGCTAATAATATTTTGTCTGATTCTAAAACATTTTCCACACGTTGAGATTGAATTCCCAAGGCTCCCATAGAGTTCGCATAGAATTCATTTAAAGTAGCAGCTCCATCTTCAAGGAGTTTCTCGGACTTCAAATTAAGCATTCTGTTGATGTTAATATTGTCTCCCGCAGCTCCAGGTAAGCTGGCAGCAGCGATGGCGTCGGTTGAGTTGAGGATAGCGCTATCGATACTCATAAGAGCAGCTGCTTCCTCTGGGTTTTCTACTTCTTGAAAAAAGTTAGTACCATTCTGATTGCCAAAACCACCTAAACCAAAGCCTTCTTTATGAATTTTATTGATTTCATGAGTAAAGGTTCTGGCGAGTTCGTTGTTTTGATCCATAATATGTTTGGTGACTTGATCCCTAGACTCAAGAAGACCTTTGAATTGTCCTCCGCTGAACGCCTTTGTGATATCACGAATCACTCCACCATCTTTGGGGGTATAAAGGACGTCATACATACCGTTTTTATCTTCACCAAGAGCGATGTCAAGAGTCGCTGCTGAACCCTTGTCGACGAGTAAAGTTTCAGATGGTCCGCGGATCGTAGTCATACCATATTGATCATCATAGTATTGTATATTCATCGCTTCACTGAGTTTTCTCACCAGTTGGTCCCGCTGATCCCTCAGATCATTGGCTTGACTTTGATTCCCAGTTTCCAATTCTCTGATTTTTAAATTTAACGAGGCAATACTCTTAAGTTGATCCGACACTTTCATGCCGAGACCTTTGAGCTCTTCATTGATATTACCCCGAATTCTTTTTAAATCATGATCGACACTGCGAAAGGCTGCCGCTAGATTCTCGCCTCTTTCTTTCACCGATGTCCGGACTGTGATCTCTTCGGGGTATTCAGCCAGTGTTTGCAACGAGGAAAAGAATGCACTCATTTCTTCGGCAACAGAAGATCGAAGTTCAGGGCTAAAAACACCTTCAATCTCTGCTAGGATTTTTTTCTTACCTTCATTTAAACCCAGGCCAGAGCTCACCTTATTGATTTGTTTCTCAATGAACATATCTCTTGAGCGATCGACGCTTTGAACATAGTTACCGTTACCGATCAGGGCTTTTCCCTTAGAATTAGGATCTCTTTGTCCAATTTTAAGATCTTGTCTAGAGTAGGATTCTGTCTGAGCGTTTGCGATATTGTGGGCAGTGGTATCAATACCCTGCCGGTTAACATGCAGAGCTTCGGATCCAATATTCAAGGAATGAAAAATTCCAGTCATCTCAGACCCATTAAGAAGTTATACCTTGATATGAAGCTGTGATATCTGACTCTCCGCTACGGACTGACAACGACCTGAGGAGGTGTAGGGCAGAAGGCCTTCTATTTCAAGCTTGCTCCAGAAACGAATATTTTCACGATAGCTATGAATAAGTCTCGCAATGACTGTTTTGTTTTTTTCAATCATGGGTTGAACTTTTTGGAGAACCTCCATTAAGTGTTCCCAAATTTTTGAAAAATCATCCAAACCATGCCCATACAATTTTTCTTTATAGGATCCACTGATGAATAAAGAACGAGCGTTGCTTAGGCAAGCTTTACAGGTAGAAATATCGTTGGAAAATAAAACCTTATGTTCGTTTTGAACTTCTTCTGTGCTTTTATAGAATTTTTTATAAATTTTTAAAAATTCCTGAAACTCTTCTTCGATCATGAGATGATTTGCATTCTTTTGCTGAACAATTTTTTCTACTAGTTCAATATTGTGATCAGATATAGCCTTGTGCTCATGCTGAATGATTAGCACGATCTCTTTGTATAAAGAGATTATTTTTTTTAACCTTTTAGACATGTGGGAAACGAAATTGATGAGCAACTCTGAATGACTAGCGTTTTCTGCCATACTCTATCACTCCATCGAGCCTGCGATAAAATCTTCCGCTATTTGAGGATGTGCTGCAATGTAATCCTTGATTGCTTCATGTAAAATTCCATCCGCAATTTTCTCTGAATCTACTTTATAGGTGTTGTTTTTAATCCTTTCTTTTATATCTCTAACTTTGGCTTCTCTTACTTCGGGTGTGTCTTTTGCTATTTTTTCAGCTTTTGCATAAGACTCTTTAAGTTCTTTCCCCTTAGAAGAAAGCGAGACATTATAGTCGGATTTGGTTGCGTCTGGCCGTCCAACCGACTTGTCAGCAAGATCACGATTGAGGGCAGATCTTTCGGCAGCATTTGATTTTTTCGCTGAACCTGCTTCTGCCGCTATACTGATGGGACTTGGTGGAGTGCTCTGAGTTTTATTTAACATCTTAAAGCCTTTTTAGAAGATCTAACTTCTTTGGTAGCTCTATTCTCTATTTTTTTTCCACTTCAAACAAGCCACTTTGACTGTAAACTTTTTGCCCCTCTACTTTACTCACCATTTTTCTGGCTTGAGCTTCTATTTTTGATGACAGTTCCTCTTCAATTGCTTGAGAGAGCCCCCCTACTCCTTGCTGAGACATGGCTTTCGAATATTCCGAGTCGAGCATACCCTGATAGATATCTTCAGCGTTGCCACCATTCATGAGCTCTGATTTGCTTATACTTTTTCGCATAGATTTCATAACTAGTTCAAAGAAAATAGACTCAAAATCTTTAGCAATTTTATGGATTTTTTCTCGCTGTTCAGTCGACCCTTTGTCTACAGCCTCACCCTGCTTTAACAGGATCTGATCAGGAGGATTAGCATTGATTTTCATAAAAATTGGATCTCACCATCGATAGCTCCAGCGGCGTGCATGGACTGTAAAATACCTGTTAAATCAGCAGGTTTTACACCAAGAGCATTTAAAGCCCCTACCAAATCGGCAACGGTAGCTCCCTGCACAGGAAGCAGCGACTGAGAACTCTTTTTAGCTCCAGCCTTCTTATCTTGGCTTTGAACTTTTATAGAAAGATCTCCATGTGAAATCGTTACGGGGTGTATGCTAATTTCATTACCCAAA
Organism: Oligoflexales bacterium; assembly: GCA_017985985.1. GTDB lineage: Bacteria > Bdellovibrionota_B > Oligoflexia > Oligoflexales > Bog-1112 > JAGNWK01. The sequence continues at coordinate 28,276 of JAGNWK010000017.1, read as the reverse complement.
ACGACAGTTCCCGTCCGTTCGTTAACGACCAGTAGAGAGCGGATATCACTGCTCACTTTAAGTTGTTCCAATTCAGAAATAAAGTTAATGGGATCATTCAAATAAAGGGTGGGAACTTCGACTCGGAGTGTGGATGGATCGACAGATTGAGCATAAAAACCTTTAAAATAGGAATTAATGCTGTGAACAATCCTGGTATTAGTAGTGAAGTCAGAGCGCTTTAAGCTCAAAGTGATCAGACCGTTTTCTAGGAAACGAGGGGTGAATTCTTTTTCGATGACACCCCCCTGAGGGACTCGAGCAACGGTCAACACTTGGTTGCCACTGCCATTGGCCTGTCCTATCGCCATGGCTCCCTGAACGGTGGCATAGATTTCTCCATCAGCTGCCCTCAAGGGAGTGAAGAGCAGGGTTCCTCCTGCTAGGCTTTTGGCGTTGCTGTTTGCAGAAACTCGGACATCGATTTTATCTCCAATCTTTGCAAAGGGTGGCAGCTCTGCTGTGATCACAACCGAAGCGATATTACCAGGAGGAATCTCTTCCAGTTTGGAATTCATCCCCAGTCGATTCAGCATGGCAGCAGCAGCCCTCATCGTGGCTACTGAAGCCTTCGAGTCGCCTGTACCAGACAGTCCCATCACAAGTCCATACCCAATCAAAGCATTGGAGCGTACCCCTCGGATGTTGACGAGATCTTTGATTTTTGTTTGGACACCCGTTTGAGTTGTTTCTGGTTTTTCAAGAACAGAGGATGGCTTTTCATCAGCTCGGAGAAGCGGATAAAAGAGATTGGAAAAAAATAAAATTAAACATAATTTTGTTTTCATTTTTTACTTACTCCCAAGGCTAGCTGGTGTCGGTGGAACAATTGGGGCAAGCGGAGCAGGCTGAGATGGCTTGTTGCTGTCCTTGTTGATATCCCTTAGTTGATCTTGCAAATTTTGAATGGTTTCTACATCTTTTTTTCTGTCCTCTGACATTTTATCGCGTTCTTTAGTGAGACGATCTCTTTCTTTCCCAAAATCAATCACTCGTTTGTATAACTTATCTTTGAGATTCATAAGATCTTTTCTTTTATCTTCTAACTCTTTGGCTTGAGCAGAAGAAGATTCATTAAATCCACTGATTCTAAGCGTGTACTCGTCCTCCCAGGAAAGAGAAGACTTAGCGATCACTTCTTTATCTGAACTTTGAGAGAATTGGACATCAAAAAGGTCTTGGTTCGACACAGGTTTCCCCTCCCACAGTTTTTGAGCAGGTAGTTTAGCTGTGACATGGATCTCGTTGGTTTCATTGATCGCGTCTGAAGAGCGGTGGTACATCAGCACTAAATTGCCATTTGGTAATTTTTGAATGATCTCCATCTTGAGAGATTTTATGATATGTTGAGAATTTTCATCTTTTGGTTTTAAACTTGGGAACTGAGATAAAAGTTCATCTTCTGTTGATTTTTTGTCAGCAGGTGCCTTCGCAGCATCGCTTGCAGCAGCCGCTGGACTGGTAATAGGATTACTTTTGGGGCTTGTCGATATTTCCACTTCGACTAAACGCCCCATTTCATCTGCTGGCCTCGATGTAAATAGAAAGTTCTTTTCATTTGAGGAATCAAATAAACTCCCGCTGTTGTTCACTTTTTGATGATTTTCTAAAACAATTTTTTTGTTTTTGACGTACAAATTATTAGTACTTTCTTTGTTTTGATCAGGTACATTTGTCATGTTTGGCAAACGACCTATTTTATTTTTTTGAGGTGATGTATTCGTATGAGAACAGGCATAGCTTAGGAACGACAGAAACAACAGGAAGGTGATACTTTTTTTGATTTTTAAAAAAATAGGCATTACATTCTCATTGGACTTTGAATAGAAACTTGGCCATCTGTATCGATAATTCCTCTTATGACTTTTCGCGTCTGCGGGTAAACAAGATCGATACTGTCACCAGGTCCACCCTCACTCATCGCTTTAGCAAGTCCTTGAATCAATACGGAGCCACTCTGCAAAGATATTCTGACATTTTGGCCACGTTTAATAAGTTTTACTTTTTCAAACTGGGAAGATTTCAAAACCTGTCCAGCTGTCACACTAAATTTAAGTTTCATGTCTTGAAAAGCAGCTAGGGATTGAATGTTATCTTTATGTGGTTCAAAGCGAATCCATTGGTCTTTGACGGAACCCATGTCGATGGAGTCACCCTTGTTTTTATTGTCTTTCCAAACTAGAACTTTCTGTTCGACTTCTGGCATAACAAGAATTTCAAAGGCATCAGAATCTGATGCTTCTTCTTTCAAAATCTTTGCCTGAACTTTTATAAAACCATAGGGTTTTTTCTGAATATTCTCTAAGGAGAGATGTTCACTAAGTTCAAACTTTAAATCAAAATCAGAACTGGGTGCGATAATTTTTTTAGGGAGGACAATTTTTTTGATACTGATTCGATAGCCGTCTGCCACGACTATGTTTTTGACTTCATTCCTCAATGCTTCAAGGATGTCATCTTCACTCATAAAACGAGCTAAGATGGTGGCATACACCCCCTCTTCCTCTTGTTCTTTGTTTTTATCTGTGTGCTCTTCTGCACTTTTTTCTTCTACAAAAGAGTTGTTGGGTAAATCGAGAGAATAAGCTGAGACAAGCCCAGAGGGTAGCAGACAAAGCAATCCCCAAAAAACAGATTTCGACACCGAACGATTGAAAATAAGCATTATCTTATACTCGCAGTGGCCTGAAGCATCTGATCGCCTGTCTGTATGACTTTAGAATTTACTTCATAAGCCCTTTGACCTGTGATCATGTTCACCATTTCTTCAACGATATTTACGTTGGAGCTTTCCAGTTGTGATTGGCCTATTTTCCCAATTCCGTTTTGGTTTGGCACCCCAACGATGGGTTCACCACTAGCTCTAGATGTGGCATAGTTGTTGCCACCAAGAGAGACCAGTCCGGATGGATTAATAAAATTAGCGAGGAGAACTTGCGCGATCTCTTGCGTTTGTCCGTTGACTTTAACGGTCACTGTCCCGTCATAGCCTACATGAAGATTCTGTGCATCTGGTGGAAGAACGACGTCAGGCATCAGGGGGTAGCCATCGGAAGAAACGATTCTACCGTTATTGTCTTTACTGAAGTGACCGTCTCTTGTGTAGACGATTTCTCCATCATCTCTTTGAAGTCTAAAAAAGCCATCACCTTCGACCATGAAGTCGAGTTCGTTACCGGTGACTTGCACAGCTCCTTCGGTGAACATCTTGTCAACCGAAGAAAGCTTTACCCCGGTTCCTATCTGAATTCCACTGGGAACGATCGCTCCTGTCGTTGAACTTTGTCCTGGAGCCTTCAGGTTTTGATAGAGGAGGTCGTGGAAATTGGCTCGTGATCTTTTAAAGGCTGTCGTATTGACGTTGGCAATGTTGTTGGAGATGGTATCAATGTTCATCTGCTGAGCTTCCATCCCTGTTGCCGCTGTGAGTAGTAGTCGCATCATAATAAATCCCCCTCTTTAAAGGTCAAAAGCATCAACGCAATTCACCGAGAGTGTTAAATGATTTTTCCATCATGCCATCAAAGTTTTTGATAGCTTTTTGATAAGCTTCATAGGAACGATGAGCCACGATCATATTCGTTAGGTTTTTGATGGCATTGACATTGGAGGCCTCAAGGCTTCCTTGTTCCATATGAGGTGACTTCACAATCATTCTCCCCTCATCAGGACCACTGTAGAAATATTCGTTCAAACCGATTTTTTCTAACTGCCCCTTGTCTTCGAAGTCTGTGATCAGCAGCTTGTCCACAAAACGACCATTTTGATAAATTTCTCCGAGTGGATTGATGTCCACGGGATCGGGACTGAGGTGAATGAGCCCTTTGTGGCCCATAATGCCCTGCCCCTGTCTGTCGACGAGGGTTCCATCTGGATTCAAACTGAGGGATCCGTTTCTGGTGTAGCGTTCCCCCTCTTCTGTATTCAGGGTGAGATAACCCTCACCTTGCAGAAGCAGGTCCAAAGGATTGTGGGTCACGATAGGACTGCCTTGAGTTTCATTGCGAGAAACCCCCGAAACCCCTACGTAAGCAACCTCATTTCCCCGTAAGTTAAAAAGTCTGTCCTCACGAGTATCTGGATCAAAGTTATCTGTGGGGAGCAGTTCCTTATAGTTTTTTTCAGGCTCTGGTTCGAGGAGCTTGAAGGTGACCTCCTCCTCCTTAAAACCGACGGTATTGAGATTTGCTAAATTATTGGCAATGATTTCAAGAGCTTTTTCCTGGGCAAGCCCCCCGGATAAGGGCGTGTAGATGTTGTGGAGCATAACTAGGCTTCCTGTGTCAGATAGATAAGGTCTGGAACCTCAGTAAAGGTAGGAGCAAAAGTCGGGCCAAGTTCAAGATCCGCTGGCGTCCTCCCCAAAAGCAGCCTACAATGGGCCGACTTTTCTGAGCTAGGCCTAGGGTCCAGGAGAGAACACCTGACCGCCAATGTCATTCGGTTAAGGGGAAATCGTTACTTATCTGTTCTGTTTTGACTCGATACCCATTCGACTTCGTCCACCTGCGGTGGACTTCGCTCAGGGTGACGGGGCCTTAAGTGAGACGGGACCTTAAGTGAGACGGGGCCTTAAGTGAGACGGGGCCTTAAAACCTCGTCATTGCGAGCGAAGCGAAGCAATCTCCGTGTAAAGACAAGATTGCTTCGTCGCCTACCGCTCCTCGCAATGACGAAATTGGAACGTAGGTGACGGGGCCTTAAGTAACTTAAGTAAGACAGGGCCTTCAGACCCCGTCACCCCGAGCCCATTCGACTTTGCTCAGGGCAGGCTCCGTCGAGGGGTATCGAGTTAGAAATGAACAGACAGGTAAGGAGTTCTTCCGTCAGCCTTAGGTTGAAGACGCAGGTAGCAGAAATGGCCTAGAAGTCAAAAAGCAGACACAGAAAATTTGACGAAATCAATATGTTTAGGATAAGGGTGCCGGGTATGAGTGCAGAATTAGTGCAATTAGCGATCAAAGCTGCTCAAGATAAGAAAGCTTCTCGAATCGTCCTCCTCGACTTGACCAAACATTCAGATGTTTGCGAGTACCAGCTGATCTGTTCAGCGGATAACGAACGTCAGACGACTGCCATAGCGGATGCCATTGAGGACCTCTGCAAAACGGAGATGAGTCGAATTCCTTCTGCTATTGAAGGGAAGACCAGTGGGCATTGGGTTTGTATGGATTATGGTTCTTTGATTGTGCACGTCTTCTTGAAATCACTCAGAGACTATTATGCGATCGAATCCCTCTGGCCCCAAGCTGCAGTGGATGTCCCTTAGAGAGGGACCGCATTTATTTCGGAAAGTCCAAAAAATTTAAGGAAGGCTGAAATATGTGGATGTTTCCAGTTGAAACGTCTCGTTAAGAAGGCATCCTTTCCAAGCCTCTTTTTCTCCCCAACTGAAACGTACTCGCGAGCAAATTTCAGGTTGGGGAGAAAATGATGGAGTGCTATCAAGAAATCGCTACCAGGACGTGTCCTCAATTCCTCATCCGGAAGTTCAAAAAAGTTAAGGAAGTAGAATGCCTACTCTACCGAGCGAAGAAGAAATTCTGTCTATGACCCCGATGATGCAGCAATATTATCAATTAAAACGGGAAGCTGACGATGCCGTCCTCTTCTTTCGGATGGGTGATTTTTACGAAATTTTTGGGGATGAGGCAGAGGAGATAGCCCCCCTGCTCGAGATAGCCCTGACATCACGTGAGCGCGGGGACAGTAAGATTGTAAAATTCTGCGGGGTGCCCCACCACAGCGCTTCCCTATATTGGCTTAAACTCCTGAAGTTAAATTATAGGGTTGCGGTGGCAGAGCAAGTCGAAGAAGCAGGCCAGGGCAAGGGTCTCGTTCGACGGGCTATCGTTAAGATACTCAGCCCGGGTTGTGTCGATGATCTGGATGGATCTCTCCTTAAACCGGACACAGCGAACTACCTGATGGCGATCTATGAGCTACCGGAAGATCAAACTTGGACTGTCTGTATCTGTGATGTCTCCACCGGGGAATTTCGTCTGGGGAAGGCCGCTGACTTTCCTGCAGTCCTTTCTCTTATCAAAAGGTTTCAGCCGGTTGAGCTGCTCGCTCGACGTTTCTTTATCCCCAATTTAGACTCCCTCCTCTCTTCCTACAGCAAAGAGCGCAAAGTTCTAAAAAGCCCTCTGCCCGAATCTGTACTACGAGATGAGTCGGAACAGAAGGTCATTCTTCAGGCTACTTTTGGTAGCTGGTCTTCTCTTTCATCCGAGCAAGCAGGTTCTGGACCTCGAGAATTTAGCTTAGGCAAACAGGCCTGTGGGGAAGTCTCCGGAGGAATGGCGCTAGCAGCTTCTGTTCTCTTCCATCTCAAGTCCGTACACGCCTGCACCTCGCAGTTTTTGTGTTTGAGAGCTTTGGAGGACAGCAGTGAGCTCATCCTGGAAGATCACGTCGTTCGTGATCTCGAACTCTTTGCTAGAGCTAGGACACAGCAGTCAGAAGGTTCACTCTACGCAGAAATCTGCGAGTGCCTATCCCCGATGGGTTCTAGACTTTTGAAGTGGGCCCTCGCTCATCCTTTCCGTAGCGAACAGAAGATACGAGATAGACAAAGTCGAGTGCAAAAACTTCTCGACTTGGGCGAAGAAAAACTAAGGGCTCTTCGAGATCTATTAAAAGGGATGTGTGATCTTGAGCGTCTGATGACCCGAGTTCTGGCTAAGAATATACACACCCACGAACTTGCTCGCATGAGAACTGGTCTCAAAAAAGTTGAGGTTATATATGCATTTCTCTCTCCCCATCAGTCACAATTGGGGGAAAGCTTCCAATCCCTGATGCAAAGGTTCCCTTTCTATAAGGAAGCTCTTCATCTGCTCGAAGATTCTTTGCAAGAAAATCCCCTTGCTATCGGTCAAGGAGATGCCGTCTTCCGTCCAGGCTACGACACCTTGCTAGACGAGAAAAATGCACTCTCCAAAAATGGCGAAGAGAGAGTCAACGCCTACCAAGAACAGCTTAGACAAGAGACCAAGATCAACAGTCTGAAGATAAAGCAGAACAACAACTTTGGACTGATGATCGAAATCACCAAGACCCATCTCAATAAGATCCCTGAACACTTTATCCGTCGTCAGACCATGGTGAACTGTGAACGTTTTACGACGATGGAACTCAAAGACTTTGAAGTCGAATGGGCACAAGCCAAGGAACTCACCCTAGAGCGAGAAGCCTGGCTTTACCAAGAACTTTTGGGTGCCCTCTCTTCGCAGATTCACAAACTCCAAGAGCTGTCTCAAGAGCTTGCCGAATTTGATCTCAGTCAGGGTCTTGCCTGGCTTGCCTTAACAAGACGATTTTGTCGTCCCACCCTTTCTTCTGGTGAAGGAGAACAACTGCTCCTTCATGGAGCTCGACACCCGATCGTGGAAAGGTATGTTGGTCCCCAGTTCTATACTCCGAATCATCTGTGGATGAACCGTAAGTCCCAACATCTGGTGATCACCGGCCCCAATATGGCGGGTAAGTCTACTTTGATGAGAATGGTTGCTATCTGCGCTATCCTGCATCAGATCGGATCGTTTGTGCCGGCAGAGAGTGCTGAGATGCCGATCTTCGACCAGATCTTCACTCGTGTGGGAGCCTCCGATGATCTCTCCCTCGGCCTATCTACCTTTATGGTGGAGATGACAGAAACAGCTCACATTCTGCGACGCTCTACCCAGCACAGTCTCGTTATCTTAGATGAGGTAGGTCGTGGCACTTCTACGGAAGATGGTCTGGCTCTTGCTGAAGCTATACTCGAAAACATCATTCAGGAGCGAAAGTGTTGGACTTTCTTTGCCACCCATTATCATGAGTTGATTCCCTTTGCGGAGAAATTTTCCTCCGCTCAAATTGTTCAGACAGAAGTTCTCCAAGAAGAGCAGGGGATTCGCTTTACCCATCGTCTTATCCCTGGGTCTAGTGGTAGCTCCTATGGAATTGAAGTGGCTAAAAGAGCTGGGATTCCCATCTCCGTCTTGCAAAGAGCTCGTTTGTTTTTGCAGAAAAGAAAAGCGAGTCTCGTGGGGAGAAGGGAAGTATTAGATCCGCAGCAGAGAAGTCTTTTTCTTAGCTAGCTTTTCTTTTCTCTCAGGAACCAGCTGTCGTTTCTTTAGGGGAACCAGCTGCGCAGTTTCCCCTAGCCCCTCCTTGCTCTTGCCTTAGGCTCTCTTAATAAGAAACTGCATAGTACCCATAGAGAAGAAACTTGCGAGGTATCCTGCAATCATAGCGGGGATAAAGGTGTCATGGGGCCATAAAGCACCGACTGTTCCTCCGACGAGAATCCCCGCGAGAGCGACGGAGTAGTGGCGAACCTTTGTGTAGAGGGCAACAAGTAGCACGGGTCCGAATGTACAGCCTAAACCAGACCAGGCATATTTCACCAAACTAAATATGGTTTTGTCCGTTGTAAAGGCAGAGGCATAGGCACAGATACAAATCACAAGCACACAGGCTCTAGATACGTTTTGCAAACGTTTAGCCCCAGACAGCTGCGCCTCTGCAGATTTCATGAAATACTTTTTATAAAAATCTTCTGCGATGATAGAAGCCGAAGACAGAACTTGCGCTCCCATCACATTGATGGCTGCAGCCATCACAGCACAAAGTATGAGCGAGGCAAAGAAGGGCGGGAACAATTCTTTCACCATATGGATGAAAATAAGTTCGTTGCGTGGGAGCCCCTCTTTGAAGAAAGCTATCCCGACGAGACCAACACAGCTGGCAGAAATAAGGGCAATAATTTGCCAAGACATACCAATGTACTGAGCTCTTTTCATTTTGCTCACATCGTTGAGACCCATAAATTTTGTGAGAATGTGAGGCATACCAAAATAACCAAGGCCCCACTCTAGAGCGGAGAACAGGATATCTCTCAAAGTGCCCAAGGAGCTGTCGGGGAGAAAGCTAAGGGGGATATTCTTAATGTGAGCCGTTTCTCGAATAGCTTCAAGCCCACCTACTTTCATATAAGCCAGATAGGGCACGAGCATGAGCATGAGCAGAAGAAAAATTCCTTGAAAAAAATCTATCCATGCCATGGAGACAAATCCACCAAAAAGAGAATAAAGGACAACACAGACCCCGAGAGAAACACCAATGGTGTAGGGTATGCCTGTGATCGCCTCTAGAAGTCTTCCCATTTCAACAAGCCCAGAGGAAATATAAAAAGTGAAGAAAATCAGGCAAAAAATTGCACTACTTATACGGACCATCCCCGTTTTATCTTCAAATCTGCTTTCGAAGTAAGAAGAGAGGGTGCGACAGTTAAATTTTTCGGTTTCAGTTCGGATCTTTTTTGCAAGCAGTTGCCAAGTTAAGAACATGCCCGTAAATAAACCCAGAGCGACCCATATTTTCTGACAGCCATGGGCAAAAACAATGGCAGGGTAACCCATAAAGAGCCAGCCACTCATATCACTAGCTTGGACAGAAATAGCCGTCACCCAGTAGTTGATAGATCGTTGTCCAAGTGCGAAGTCCTGGGTTTTTTTAGCGGCTCTACTAGCAAAGAATCCAATAAGGAGCGGTAAAGAAAAATAGCAGATAAAGGCCAAAATTGTATCGCTGTTCACAGTAACTCCAAAGCATGAGGTCAAACGACTTAGAAGCGGGGCAAGATGAGAATATCTTAAATTTGTGGTGGAAACCTAGGCCTTCACTTTCTCACACGTAAATTAGCAATGGACATGCCCCTAGGCAAGGCTCTTTTTAAGGACTGAAATTACTGGGTCTTATTACGGGAGGGCTGACTGATCTTATACTTCACTGGGCTTTTGGGAGAAAACAGCTGCGCTGTTTTCTCCCAAATCCTCTTCCTTGCTATTTGTCTTCAGGGCTGAGACAGAAATATTTTTTTTGCTCTTCCCAAGAGCTCGCATAGGCTGAAAGTCTCTTTCGAATAATTTCGCACTGCCCCTGGGTTAAAGCTAGTTTATCTGGTTCTATAAATGCAATCTGGACAGCTTTATAAAGAGCCTTCTCTAAAAAGAAAGAAGGCTCTTCGAAGAATCTCTGTTTCAATTCCTGATCGAGAAAAAATTTGTCTATTTCTTCAACCCAGAGATAGAGAAGTTTGGCTTTTTTTTCAGTTGAAATCGTTTGATGATGAAATTTAATCTTCAGACTAAAAAGCTGATCCATAACAAATGCAGACAGAGCACCAAGTGTGTGAACATCTTGGTGATCAGGACTGATGGAGGTGTTATCAGGGAAACTTCTTTTGTCTTGAAAAAAATGCTTCAACACAGAAGGACTAATGACCTTTGGAGCTTCGTCGTCATTCGTTTCAGCTCCGACAAATCGGGCTTTTTTAAAAGAAGAAAATTCAAATTTGCCAATAGGATTGACACCGGAACTATAGCTGTAATACGCCAGAAGGTCTGCAAAACCTTCATTCAAAGCTGTGATAGTCATCGACAGGTCGACCCTTCGATGCACCCCTGCTGTACCTCCTCCTCCAACAGAGGACATGTGAGGAGCGATCATATAAAAGATGTGATGACTGAGCTCATGACTAGCTACTCCCGGTTGACTCCAAACTGATTTTTTAAAATAACTTCTTTTCTCTAAACTGTGGGGAAGAAACTCTATGGAAAAGGGACTGTTTTTTTTCCATGAGGAATTAGACCAGCGCGCGTTGTCTGTATCATAAACGGTGAAGGTGCTGCCATCTTTAAGATGAAGTACGCGCTCTATTTTCGGAAAAACATACACTCTGACTTTTTGAGCTAGACTCTTTCCAGAACTCTGCTCATAGAATTTTTCGGTGATTTGAATTCCGGTCATAATGGCTAAGGCCGCATTTTCTATCGAATGTTCTGGGTATGGTCCCTTTTTACAAAAAGGAAGGTCTTCCCCCTCTTCTAAAACAGAAACTTCCGATCCTACGCAGGTATATATTTTATCTTTCAAAAGTTCACAGTCAAAGTAATCTTGTCGCCAATGGGTACCTGTCACCACACCTAAACTGTGATGACTTTGAAGACCCTTACCTGAAACACCAGAGAAATTTACCGGAACGGTTCTAAAATCATTCAAAGCATCTGTTTTTACAGATGTCCATCCCATATCATTCAATGCATTTTGTCCTGTACAGTTGGGATCATCTCTCTTCTGCTCTTCAGGCGTATTTCGTCCGAAAGCAATATCTTCTTTCGTCGCAAAGTGAACTGGTTTGCCCTTCTCATAAAAGATTCCCACAGGGTTATTCAGCAAAGGTTCTCTATCTAGCCGGGAATGTTGACATTGGAAAAAGAAAAACAAACTGAATAGACAACAAATAGACTTCTTTATCCTAAAAGGTAGATCTAATTTACAAAACATAAAACCTTCATACGTAAAAGGATTGTCATTTTATTTTAACAGATTATTTACAAGCCAGACTCTTTACCTCCTAACTTGTTGCAAACAAAAAAAAAATTATAAAAAAACAAAAAAAACAAGTTTTTTTTCAATATTTTAAAAAAGATACCGATGCCTCCTCGTTCGTGAGTTCGAATCTAGAATGTGTAAGGAGGAGCCATGAGAAAGATAAAAATCTTAGCACTAGTTCTTATCTTATCGTTTTTGAGTTTTTTGAAGGCGGGAGAAGGCTTTTCAGATGAAAATCGATTGGATCCGATTTATTCTTTAAACCTCGGCCTTGTGATCAACAACGCTCAGTATAAAATTTATAGAAGCGCAAAATTAGGAAAAAGCGGTCTCTATGACTTGAGATCTAGGCTTTGGAAAAACAATTTACCTTTCCCAAAAACAATTATCTATATGAACAAGGAAGGATACAATAGCTTCTCTAATTTTGCTGTAGAAGAGTATGAAATGAGTTTTGTCTGGGGCTATACTTTTTACCATAGCTTTGGCCCCATGAGAACTTATGTTGATGGACAGAATCCTTATGATCCATCGACCGATATTGATAACACACAAAATCTAGGATATGAGGCTCAGGCTTATTTTTCCTTAAGAAATGATGGTGTGGATGGTGGGATTGACAGCTTTTTTAACATTCTTCGGATCATTTTGGAACCTAAGAACCAACCCGTCCTTTTTCACTGCTTAGGCGGCTTGCATCGAACAGGTATGGTCGCTATGGCTTTACGATATCTACAAGGGGGAAATTGGATCAATGGACCTAAAAAAGACGGATTGAATCCAGCTCAGTATGAGTATCATAAATACAATCCGTTCTTGTTTCGTCCTGAAAATATTGAGTTCATAGAAATGCTAGCCAATGACCCCAGATTTCAAGAACTCCAAGACACCTATCGTCTTAAACTCCAGGAATAATGGGTTCTATCTCATGTAGCAAATAGTCATCTGGAACTAATGCGCTGTGAATTCCCCCTGTCATTTTGATGTGTTTCGTTTTCTTCTTGATCTGTTCCAGTTGTCCCTTATGCTCGACACTGTAACGAACCCAAGGAGCAAGCTCCAATCTTTTGCGAGGGATAAGCTCTCCTGTTCCTTCACAGTAGCCGTAGTCTCCTATGGCAAATTTCTGAAGTGCAAAACTGATCTCATTGAGTAGTTTTCGTGATCGATCGAGAAGGCGGATGGTGATATCATGAGCCATGGAGGTCGTAGCCAGATCCACCTCGTCTTTCATCTCATTAACATCCCATTTCATTTTTTCTGATCCTAGAATAGACTGAATGTCTTTAAGAATTTCTTCTCTTTTTTTCAAAAGCAGAGTTCTAAAGAAGAGGAGGTCCTCTTGATCATAGACGTCCTCTTCTGGCTCTTGCCAAGGATTTTTTTTAAAGTCTACTCGAAGCATCTTTAACTCTCTCGTAGCCATGATTATTCCTTTTTAGAGTCAGAGGTCGACATGAGGGAAAACTTGCCGTCATTTCGTAACCGACTATAAATACAAAAGTATTCAAGAAAAAGGAAGTCTTTTTGAGCTCTGTTCTAAGCCCCGTATGGGTTGTTGCAAGTTCTACTGCTGTGTGCGATATCATATAGCAAGCATCCATTTAAAAAGTGAAGTGATCACGTCTAGGGGAACCGTCGTATGAAAAAAAAATTGAATTACCCACATGTCGACAGAGAAACCTTGAAGAATTTTGTAGATGAATCTCTACCGGTCAGTCTTCCCGAAGAGATTTTGATCCGTAAATATATAGATAGAGACTGTCCGCAGGGTGAACTTATTTATCTTTCTTTTGGAGAAACCTGGACGGAAGCTCCTGATGAACTCATCGCTCTTTCCAAAGAACCTGTATCTAAATCTATCCATGGCTATGTCCTTAATCAGTATGGGCTCCCTCAGTTACAGCGCGCCCTAAGAGCTTATCTTCCGACTGACCATAGATTACCCTCTGATTTCCACTTAGGACGGGACTTTGAAATCGCTGTCGCTTCCAGTGGAACCAGAGCCAGTATGTTTGACTTTGGCAGAATGCTTAAAGATGACGTCTTCGTCGGTAAAACTCCGGTAGTCATAGCATCCTTGCCTGGTTGGGACTACACCTCCATCTTCGAGTCCTTGGGGTATAAAATATCCTACCTACCCCTGCGTCGAGAAAATAATTTTCATCCTCATTTGAGTGATCTTGAAGCAGCACTTTCGAATATCGAGGCCTCCAAAGGTGAGTGCCTAGCCATGATCGCCATCAACGCCCAGCACAATCCGACGGGCGTGAATTGGAGCGAACAATTTATTCGCACTTGTATTCAAACAGCTATTCGACAAAAAGCTGGAATTCTGATCGATGACGCTTATTACGCCATGCATGACCCTCATCTCACACCAAACTCAGCTTTACAAATCTTGGCTGAAGAGCTGAAAAAGGAACCTGCTGACTCTGTGGCTCACAAAAGGTGGATAGGGGTTCGATCTTTAGGAAAGCAGTTTCACTGCAATGGTTGGGGTGTGGGCAGCGCAATGGCTCATCCCGAAACCTTAAACCGTTTGATCACCTATTATCTCAATAGCCGAACCTATGTGTACGCAGGACTTCAGCAATTGGCGCTGGCACGTTGGCTGAACACACAGGGATCCAAGTCCTACCTCGATATGAAAAATAAAGAGTACGAAGAAAAGAGAAAAGAAGTATCTAAGCTGTTTGAGTCGGTACTCGGATACCCCAAAGATGCTTATTTCGTTGGCGAGTGCACAAGCTATATTCTCTTTCAAATTCCAGATCGATTCGTAAATCGTCTCCTGCAAAAACCAGACGGATCAAGGGAAAAGATGAGCTTTTCTTTTGAAAATGATTTTAGAGCAGAAATACTCGAAAAAAGTGGAGTTCTGCTTGGTTCTAGCAGCTTGGCTTTAAGTGATGAAGTTTACAGTTTCAATAAACCTCATCTGCGTATTTTTCTGGGCCCTAAAAAAGAAGCGCTGCGAGAAGCCTTAGATCGATTGAAGGCCACTGGCTATTCCTGGAATTAGCAGAAACAGGGGAGGGAGTGTCAGGGGGAGGGAACGAACCCTCACAAAAGAGACTAGGAACCATCCCACGAGTCGTATAGCAAGGCATTGGGGAGCGAGCAGCGCAGTTTACTTGCTATTAAATGAGCAGTGCAGCGACGAAAACAACGCAGCTAGACGACTTGTGGGATGATCGCTAAAAATGCATAGAAAGAGTGACACCTAAAGCGCGATCAAGACTGGAAACGAGAAGAGGCGACCCTTGATCGCTACCTATAGGGACTGAGCTCTCTGGAATTCGGTACCGAAACTCGCCCTTGGCACCCCAACTTGCTGAGACCCAAAGATCAACTAAGATCTCGCGGTTCAATTCATGTTGAAGTGAAACTCTCGAGAAGGCACTTTGATCCGTCAAATTCCCCAAGGTATTTATAAATATAGAACTGTGGTTCCAAGAGCCTGGATAGGGAAACATCGCATATAATCCTGCATAATGTTTACCAAGATAGAGAGGAGAGGCTTGTCTGGTCATAAATGCTAACAGTTCAAGCTCGCGTTCATCATGACCCAGATCGTTATAGAAGTACTCAAACCCTAGAGTAACGGAGTCTTCGTCAGAATATTGTTTGATATAACTTAAACCAAAAAGCCCCTGAGCGATCATCTCATTTTTTCTCTCGTAAGCTTCAAAGTCTCCACCTGCTCTTTTTCTGTAGAACAGATTCCTATTCTGAGTTGAAAGAACAAGTTCAGAATAAATATCGAAGTCATCCAAGCCTGACGAAAAATCAGCAGCCAGACGAATGGGGGCATTCTGTCTCGAATATAGCGAAAAAGAAAATTCTGTTTGCTTTTTGAGCCATTCTGCTCGCCAAGCAAATCCGGGATCGCCTTGAGTGCTCAGGTGATTGAAGTCCATAATGGCATAAAAATTTGAATTCTCTTTCTCGAGGGGGTAGTGCATCTTGATCAGATCACTACCGAGACGCTTGTCATAGCTGGCAAAAGGATCTTTGATCTCCCTCAAAAAATCGGTGGGATTCCAAAATTTACCGACCCCCCACTTGACGTGCTGACGTCCTAAGGTTAAGAAAAATTTTTTATTCAAATTTGTTTTAATCCAGCTCTGATCGATACTGATCTGGGTGCCCTGCTGAGATGAAAGAGCTGAGTTATTGTCCAGGATACGTGCCCTTATAAAAGCTCTCACCTCCTCGTTAGGCCTGGCGTCAACATGAAGGTAAAATAAGTTTTGTTGGCTTGGGAGCATTTTTTCTGCCCCCAGACCCCGCAGGGAGCTCGTTTCAAGCTGCAGACGTCCTCCTATCAGAAGATTGCTTTCCGCGAAGGAACTGTTTCTTGAAGCAAGCTCGTCTGTAGTAGAACTAGAAGGACTGCTGCCTAAGATGTCGTCATCTCTCGAGTCGGCGAACAAAAGAGACTGGAAAGAAAATAAGCATAACAATAGTAGAAGTCTTGAATTCATTCGGGGTTCTTAGCCTCCTTGGGAAGATCTGCTTTAGTAGGAAGATCTAGTTTGGATGATTCTAACTTACTTGGGGGTTCTTTTTCATTCGCTTTTTCTTCTCGGGGACTTTCAGCTTGAACCTTCTCAGGATTGTGGGGAGGCTGTTCAAGAATGGTTTTGTGAGAGATAGGTGCAATTTCTTTTTCTTTTTGTTGTCTGGCTAAAGGGTGAAAACTATCTTGTTCGAAAACCTGATAGTGGGGGGCTGTGATAAAGAGGTTGCCCTGACTATCTATGCGGAGATCCACCTGCTTGATCTCTTGACTTGAGGCGCTGGATATATCTATACCATTGAGGAATATACTGCGGGCGGTGACAGTCCCTTCGCCGAGAAGCCCTACGCCTAGAAGAGCAAAGATAAGTCGTGTAGGCTTAGGGTGACTGCGGAGGTGTTTTTCTTGGAAAATACTTGCCATAGGAAGACCCTCAAGAGTTGTTTTCATTTTGGAGTAATTCCATTATAATCTCAAACCTGAAATCATAAGGAGTTTTGTCGATGAAGAGATCTTTCATTCGTACTATTTTAGCATTACCTGTACTTATTTTATTGAACGCCTGTACATCGAGCTTCCAGGGAGAGTACTCCAACCCAGACGCTGTTGAGATTGTAGATGATCGTTGGAATGAAACTGATGCTCGAAAAACATCTGAAATCTTGATTAAATCCATGTTAGAAAAACCATGGTTGATGGATTTTATCCAAGCGAAAAAAGGGGAGAAGCCATTTGTGTTGGTGGACGATGTTGAAAATAGAACAGATGAGCATATCGACACAAAAGCTATGCTAGAAGCCATTCGTTTTGAATTGATCAACTCCGGAAGAATCCGATTTGTGGAAGGTAAGGACCGAGATAAAATCCTTAAAGAAATTAGGTATCAATCAGAAAGCGGTATGGTAGACCAGGCCCATGCTAAGCAGAAAGGGAAACAAAAAGGTTCCGACTTCCTCCTAACAGGCGCTCTCTCTAGTCAGGTTCATACTCAGGCAGGTCTTAAAACGGTCACGTATCAAACGGTATTACAGCTGACAAATTTGGAAACAGCTGAGATCGTTTGGGTTCAAAAATACGACATTAAGAAACGGTTTAATCGATCATCTTCGAAGTGGTAAGAATAGGAACCGCCTCACAACTCTTATAGCAGGGCAGCGACGAAAACAACGAAGTTATACAAGTTGTGGGAGGGTCCCTAGATCGTGAGTGAGTGAGTGTCGACCTCTGTGGTGGTAGAAGGCCCTATCCTCGGAAGCGAGAGTGTTCGATGGAAAATGTAAATCCAAATTGCCGCGCTATTTTCATGGGTACTTTCCTCCTACTTGTCCTAGGGGCTTGTGCTACCTACACAGACGAAACTCGAGAGATCAGAAACAACTTTGTGCTGGCCTCTTACGACCTTGCCCTCAGCAAGCTCGAGGCCAGCTCGCTCAAGACAGAAGGAAAAAACAAACTTCTCTATCATCTAGAAAAATCCTCTATTATTGAGCGCATGGGGGACAGGAAGGCGTCTCGTTCACTCCTGATCGAAGCTGATAAAACTGCGGATGATCTCTATACGAGCAGTGTCATGAAAGGAGCCGCCACGTTTCTGGTCAACGAGGGCGTTTCAGACTACTCGGGAGAAGACTATGAGAAGGTCGCCATTCATACGATGCTGGCTCTCTCTTTTTTAGAAGACCAAGATTATGATTCTGCTCGCGTTGAAGCTAAGAAAATCAATTCTAAACTGCAAGAAATCACCCAGGCCTACCCACCAGAGCAGGCCCACTACAAAGAAGATGCCTTTGCACGCTTCTTGTCGGGCCTCGTTTATGAATCGAAGCAGAACTGGGATGATGCCATCATCGATTATCAGACCGCTCTCAATCTCTACGAAAAGACTTATGCTCGCTTTGTCACGGATGGGGTCCCTCCCGAATTAGTATCGTCACTTTATAACCTCGCTAAGAAGAGGGGACGAAACTCTCTCGTTAAGGAACTTCAAAGTCGTTATTCTTCCCTTTTGAACTCCCTTGCATCTCAAAACGAAGAAGCCGGGGGGACCGTAGTCGTCCTGCATAAGGCAGGTAAGATTGCGATCAAAGAGGCAAAGGAATTTGTGATCCCACTTGGGGGTCAAATCGTCCGCTTTTCTTTTCCCTACATCCGTAACAGCTCTGTTGAGCCTGTTCACCGGCTAACTGGATTGACAGTTCGCTCTTCGGGAGCTTTCATAAGTGCCTCTAATGCTGTCAATATGAATGCCATCGCTTACCAAGGTTTGGAGGATAGGCGAACTAGACTCATGCTCAAGGGGGCTGCTCGTCTCCTGGCAAAGGGGCAGATCACTTATCAGGCGGAGAAGAATTTTGGGCCTCTGGGGTGGCTGATAGCTAGTATATGGGCTGTGTCAACAGAAACAGCAGACACAAGATCTTGGACCCTGCTCCCCCAAGCTTTTTATGTGAATCGCATCCAGTTAAAGCCTGGATCTCATCAACTTGAACTCAAAACATCTGGCAGAACCACTCAGCTTGTCCCCGTTAAGGTGGAGGACGGTAGTTTTTCTATTTTTGTGTCTAAAAGTTAGCTGTTGCCGCCAGCAAGAGAGGAGGCAGGAAAAACTGCGCAGCTGGTTCCCCTCTTAGGCTTCCCCCCGGGGGAACAGAGAACTAGATATGGATCCAACTTTGGTTGCCGTAGGCATGGAGCAAGTGTTTACCTTCTCTCTGTTTGCGAACCTCGGCGATTCTGGACTGAGCCAGTTCATTGCTAGCCTCATGGGTCAAGATACGCTTATCTTCCGCTATTTTGAAAATTTTTAACATAGTCTCAAAGATCTTCTCAGCGTCAGCTCGAGCCTTCTTTTCGTTATATCCAGCAAGCTCATGAGCGACATTGATGAGACCGCCCGCATTGATCACATAGTCCGGGGCGTAGAGAATTCCCCGGTTTTGTAAAGCTCGGCCATCTTGCTCTTCATCAAGAAGCTGATTATTGGCAGCTCCAGCAACAATGGCCGCTTTAATTTCAGGGATAGACTTTTTATTGAGCGCAGCACCCAGTGCACAGGGTGAATAAACATCGACAGAAAGCTTGTGTGTTTCTTCAGGAGCAACTTCCTTTGCTCCAAGCTCTAAGGCCATTTGCTGGGTCGACAAGGGATTGATATCGGAAACAAAGAGTTCAGCACCATCGGCGTGTAGAAGTCGGCAGAGACTGCGACCGACCGCTCCACAGCCTTGAACAGCAACCCGAATACCCTTCAGATGATGTCGTTTGAGCTTGTAGGAAACAGCAGCTTTGATCCCAAAGAAAACCCCGAGAGCTGTGATGGGGGAAGGGTCTCCAGAACCTTTGCTAAGTCCAGTGACGTACTTGGTTTCTTTTGCTATCTGCTCCACATCTTCCACTCGGGTATTTACATCTTCGGCTGTAATATAACGGCCTCCAAGACTATTGACGAAACGCCCAAATGAACTGAACAGCTTTTCGGACTTAAGTGTGGCGGGATCACCCATAATAATGGCTTTGCCCCCACCGAGGTGGAGCCCAGCAACGGCAGCTTTGTAAGTCATTCCCCTAGAAAGGCGCAGCACATCAAATAAAGCCTCTTCTTCCGTCTGATAATTCCAGAAGCGACAACCGCCAAGAGCTGGCCCCAGAGTGGTATCGTGAATAGCAATGATGGCTTTAAGGCCAGACGCCTTGTCCTGGCAGAAGAGCACCTGCTCGTGACCCATGGTGGACAGCAGTTCCATTGTCTTCATGTCTTACCTTTCGTCGAAATGCAGGACTCTAAGTCCCTTAAAGAATTGCAAATACCCATCAAACTCAAATAATTGCTGCGTATGTTATGAAAATTAAAATATAAGATATACCCGTCGAAGACAAGTGGGCGGTCCCCGCAGGCTTATCTTCTACCTTCGAAAAGTCAGATTTGCTAAGTCGAGGGTCTCGAGTTAAAAAGAGGGTGAGTTCCCCTCAACTTACAAGGCAGTAGACTAGAGTTTATGGACAGAATTAAGCAAGAAAATAAAGTGTCTTATGATGTGATCGTCGTAGGGGCAGGGCATGCCGGTTGTGAAGCTGCCTTGGCTGCAGCTCGGATGGGAGCCAAGACGCTTCTGGTTACACAGTCGGTTGAAAAAATAGCGGCGATGAGCTGCAACCCAGCTGTCGGAGGAACAGCCAAGGGACATCTCGTCAAAGAAATTGACGCCCTAGGGGGGGAGATGGGGAAGGCCATCGATGCGACCGGGATTCAGTTTCGTGTTCTCAATCGAAAAAAAGGTCCAGCGATTTGGTCCTCCCGAGCCCAGGCTGATATGTTCCTCTACAGCCGATACATGAAGGATAAGGTAGAAAGCGTTCCTGGCTTGTCTATACGTCAAGATCTGGTTCAGGAACTGATTATCGAAAATAATGACGAAAGTCCCAGAATCAGTGGAATTAGGACGAGGATGTTCGGTTCCTTCTATGCCCGTTCCGTTATCCTGACTACGGGGACCTTCTTAAATGGTCTCATCCACATTGGTAACGAGCAGATTCAGGCTGGTCGTGCCTGTGAAGAAGCCTCACTTGAACTTGCGGCCTTCGTCAGAGCCTATGGTTTTCGAGTGGGTCGCTTAAAAACAGGGACAACCCCCCGCCTGGATGCCAGGACCATAGACTGGTCAGAGCTAGAGCGGCAAGACTCGGATACCGACATCATCCCTTTTAGTTTCAGCACGCGGGACATCACACAGAAGCTAGTCCCTTGCTATATCACCCACACAAACCAAGAGACGCATGACGTTATTAAAAATGCAATCGCCCACAATGAGTCCCCCCTCTACAGTGGAGCGATTCAAGGGCTTGGGCCTCGCTACTGCCCCTCTATTGAAGATAAAGTAGTTAGATTTGCTGATCGTCAGGCCCATCAGGTCTTCCTAGAACCTCAGGGCTATGATACCTGCGAGGTCTATCCCAACGGGATATCAACATCTCTTCCAGTGCCTGTGCAGATAGCTTTTCTTCGAACTATGAAGGGGCTTGAGAAGGTTGAGATTATCAGACCAGGATATGCCATTGAGTACGATTTCATCGATCCCACCGAGTTGAAAGCCACCTTAGAAACAAAAAAAGTAACTGGTCTTTATCTTGGCGGACAGATCAATGGAACGACAGGTTATGAAGAGGCAGCCTGCCAGGGGCTTATTGCTGGTATAAATGGGGCACGCAGCGCTCTCGGGCAAGAACCCTTCACTCTCTCTCGGTCTGAGGCCTATATCGGTGTACTGATCGACGATCTCATCACCAAAGGGACTCAGGAACCCTATCGCATGTTCACCTCTCGGGCAGAACGAAGAATGCTTCTGCGAGAAGACAATGCTGATTTGCGTTTAACGGAGCTTGGACGTAGCGTAGGTCTTGTTTCAGATCACGACTATGCTATTTTTCTGGAGAGAAAACGCTTATTAGGTGAGGCGCTCGCCTTTGTCAGAACAGCTGCCGTATCCAAAGAGCTGAGTCTTAAGTTGGAGAACGAGTCTCCAGAAGACTCTGCTGTTCTTGTCGGAACAAAATTAGCATCCTTGCTTAAAAGACCCGAATACACCTGCGACAAGCTAGATATCTTAGGAGACTATCCCCAAAATATCCGTCGCAGTGTGGAAATCGAACTCAAATATGAAGGCTATCTTGTACGAGAAGAACGTTCGATTGAGGATGAAAAAACTCTCGAACGCATTCGTCTCCCCTCAGATCTCGTCTTCAAAAAAATTCAGGGATTAAGTAACGAAGTGATCCAAAAACTCAGTCTTTTAAAACCTGAGACTTTGGGTCAAGCCTCTCGGATCAGTGGAATGACTCCAACAGCTGTTCAAGTGCTCCAAATATGGCTTAGAAATCACAAGCCCTCAGTAGAACCTGCGTCGGAACTCGCAGTGATGGAGCATGGACTTTCTGTGAAAGGTTCCTTTTACGGCCCTCATCGCTAAAGAATTTTTCTTGAACTTGGACGTAGTCTATCATTTTTTTTGCTGATTCAGTTTCTTCAGCTGCATAAGTTCGTCTGTTGTGAATTTCTGAGCTAGTTCCTTTCTGTAGACTTCCTCGAATGCTCGTGGTGAAAATCGACTTGCGAAAGCAGAGTCTGTCAGCTCATTGCCCTCGATATTTTTAAAAATTTTATTGAAAAACAAGGAGAGGGAGAGCATTGCGCAGCTTCCCCTAATCCCTCCTGCAACGTCTGGGCTCTAAGGATTCACTGTTTTCCAGAGTTGTAAGGCAACCTCGTTCAGCCCATTGATAATAAACTGAATAGCGATGGCTGTTAAAAGAATACCCATAATCCTCGTCAACAGGTTTAAACCTGTCCTGCCAAAGGCACGAAAGAGCAGAGGGGCAAAACGCAGCATGAGGTAGCAGGCAGCCATAACGGCAGTAATGGAAAGAGCCAGTACAAAGTGGGCTAACACTCCTTTCAACTCACTCGAGAGGAGAACAACCGTTGAAATCGTACCGGGCCCTGCCAAGAGAGGTGTAGCGAGAGGAAAAACCGACACATCTTCTCTTTCCAAAGATTCGTTGGTTTCATCTTCCCTTACTCGGCCTCGACTGGCATTCAGCTGAGCTAATCCGAGGAGAAGAAGGAGCAGACCTCCAGCGATTTGAAAGGCTGGAAGAGAGATCCCAAAGAGTCGGAAAATGGATGTCCCGAGTAGACTAAAAGTAAGGAGAATAACCCCTGCAATGACACAGGCCTTACGGCAAACAATCTCCTGCTCTTTATAGGTAAGTTTTTCGGTAATCGTAAGGTAGACGGGAACAACAGCAAAAGGGTCTGCAATGACGAACATAGCAACAAAGGTCGTCGCTAATTCTTTTAGATAGGGAGAAAGTAAACTGTGTAGACCCATTCCTCAGTCCTCTTAAGGTCTATCTGCTTTAACAGACTTTCCATTAGAGTTCAAGCTCTTGGCTGATTTAAGGATCTCTGGACGCCAGTGTCGTCTTATGGAGACAAGTCCTTTATCCCCACCATCAAGACGAGTCTGTTCCATGATGGTACCCATCGGGGTTTTATTGACTCCAGATATACTCGCTTCATCAAAATCAACTGTGGTTTTACCACCTTTTTTCTGAATCTCAGCGTCATTAAATGCACCTGAAGGCTCTGCATGGACTCGGAAGGCAAGAGCCAGACTCGCTAACAAGAAAAGGACTAATTTTTTTTGATGAATGCGCAAGATCTTCCCTCCCCGGATGTCTCTTAGCTATTTTTCGGAATCACAACGAGAAATCTGAATAGGCAGAATTTACCCTTCAAGTCCTGCCTCTTGATCTCGATACTCTTCATGGCAGAATTTTATGAGGAAGCATCCCCTTGTATTATTTTAACTCCAGATTCAGTAAACACAAGTTGTAAAAAAATGATTCTATTTTCCACCAAGAATTCCAATCTCTTTCGATTATTTTTTATATGGTTATTTATCACTATCTCTTCAAATAGTTTTGCTGTCATTACACAGATGACGGAGCCCTGGCTCCGGCTCCAATATAGTATGAAAACTATGAGAATGGATCCAAAGGGAAGGCATCTCGCTTTTACCGACTCTTTAAACAGTGGACTGTATGTCTTAGATCTTCGAACAAGATCTGTTTATCAAGCCTCCTCGTCTTCTTCGATAGGGAAAGATTATTTTTGGGCACCTAGTGGATCCTATCTCTTTTTTAAAGAACGAAAGTATGCAGGAAAGAAAAAATTTTTGAGTACGATTTATTCTTATCTTTCATCTGAAAAAAAGAAATATCCTTTAAAGACTCATTCTGGCCTGATCAGTTCCCTGCTGTTTAATGAGTCTGAGAAAAGTCTCCACTACATGGATGAGGCTGGGAAGATCTACACACAGAGAATTTTTGCAACGCATAAAGAAATCCAAGACAGCAAATCTCAGAAGCAGGCGGCAAACCATCAGGGAGAATGGCTGATGATGAATGGTCAGGTTTATTCTTTAGACCGACAAAATCATGTTAAAAAATTAGCGTGGGATAATGACCGCTCGGTCAGCTCTTACGATCTTTCAAAACAGGGAGATCGACTCGTTGTCAGCACTCAAACTGGCAAAATTTATGTCGTCTTTCAAGGGCAAGAACCAAAATTTATCGATTTTGGGCAAAATCCGCAGTGGCATCCTACAAATCAAAATCTCTTGCTCTATTCAGGTGCTCGTAGGTTAGGAAAAGTTGTTTATGGCTATGATTTAAAAATTAAAGACTTAGATGGGGAGTCTCGTTGGTTGACAAATACCCCTCATTCACAAGAACAGTCTCCTCAGTGGCTGTCTTTATCAAATAGGATAGTCTACACCATCGATCGTACGACAGATCTGTTTGTCATGGGATTTAAATCAGACGGGTTTAAATAAATGAAAATTCCTGCATTATTGCTAGCAGCAGCTCTTTTCCCCCCAGAGACTCCCCTAAGCAAAAGACTTGAGGGACTTAAACCTTATTTTTCACCAGCTATCGGTTCAGAAATTTCTTTTGAAAAAGAGCAGCTGAACAACCTTCCTTACCTGAAAACTCATACTTTAACAGGCATTATTCAGGTAAGACCACCTTCAAACGCATGCTTAACCATCATACGAGACAATCTTGAAGATCTTAAAATTTGTGAAAAGCCGACGGATGTCTTTTTTAGTGATCAAGACCTAGATGAAAAAGGGAACTTGCATTGGATGGTGAAATCAGGCCCTGGAGACTTTGGTACACCAGTGACATGGTCTAGCCCCTACAGAGCCGCTAAAATGGTAAGAGGTGGTCAGACTTGGCCAGGTGAATCTGAAAAAATCATTGTAACGGGATGTGAAGCTGTCAAACAGAGTTCAGCAGGTCGCCGTCTTTATATATCTCTCATGTCCGGTGAGAAGTGGGCTGTTTCGTTTCCTGAAAAAGATGAACTCGTCCCCCAGCCTAAAACTCAAGCAAGTCTTTTTATCTCAGAGTTTGTTGGTCGTGGTGGCTTCGTTAAAATTGACAAAGAAAAACCAAGCAAGCAGGGATCGCATAAAGGTGGTTCTGGCAAGAAAAAGGTCTCCGAAGTCGCGTACAGCAAAGAAGATCCTAATTCCGCTTGGCAGATTCCCCCTCGTTACACCTATACGATGAACGGAGCACATTTTTTGGGATCTACCAACGCCCCCCCGAACTCTCAGGGAGAATGTCGTTACAACAAGCGTTATGAAAAGACTCAGTCTGCTGTCCTCGAATGTCAGGATGTCGGCAACTTTCGATGGATTTTTTTACCCCTAGTCTGCTTAGCAGATGTCATTGAGTAGCTATATGCTTACAAGGCGTTATCTCACTTCTTTCTACCTAAGCTGTCTTTTCTTAGGTCCATTTTTTTTCGCTCATCCTCTTCATGCAGATGAGTCCCTCCAGGTAAGATTTGAAGAAAATCCTTGGATATCAACTAGGGCCATGGGTATGGCCGAAGCAATTTCCCCTCTCGCTTCGGGAATCGATGCCGCTTACTATAATCCAGCTGGAATAGGCGGTTTAACACCGCAAAATAAAAATGCATGGGCCAGGCAACTTCTTTTTCCTTATGTTGGGACATCCATGAACGCTCACGCGCTGAACTTAGGCCAAGACTGGGGAGCTAAGGGTGGCATACAAAGTGGAACACTCGGAGATGCGGTTCTTAAGTCTCATGCTGGAAAAAGACAGTCGGCCAGAATCTCTGGTCTTTTTGATTTGACCTTACAACGGATAGAATTACTAGAATTTTGGGATTATCAAATTCTCATGCTCGAACAAGCCAATTCTGACCCGGAAAAGTCACTCTTGATTCGAACCAGGAGCCGCTCAGGCCCTGGTTTGGGGTTTAGCGTGACAAATGCTGCTGAGAATTTTTATCTTGGCTTATTTAGCAGTTATGTCACTCAAAATGAGCTTGATGAACAAACAAATTTTTCAAAAATAGCAAACATAGATACGCGAAATAAATTTTTATCAGAGCATGTTCAATCCAAAACCACCTTAAAGCACAATCTGGGCCTTCGATGGACTTTTGGTAAAAAATCGGAATGGGCCCTTTCTTTAGTTGGGAGAGGCTTCCAATTGAACTCATCGACTTCTAGCGCTAAATCCTTAGGACTAAGAACACCTACTGAGGAAGATCTGACGAGTAAGGATTTAGATGCTCTTATTTTGGGCACGTCTTACTCACTCCAACTTAAATCTTTTTTAACCTTACAAACTGTTCTAGAGACAAAGAATTTAAGTTCAGATCTCGTTTCTATCCCAGATAAAATCCGTTTAGGTTCAGAACTTAATTTTGCGGGAACGGGTCTTTTGGGAGAGCGAGCTCTGCTGAGCTTAAGAACTGGATTAAATACGACGGGTATATCCTTTGGGCTAGGACTTCATCTGGGTTTATTGGGCTTAGAATTTGCTTCTTACATACAAGATATTGGTATGGAGGGAAGGCCTGTGGTAGATAGAAGACAGGCGCTTGTCTTCTATGTGGATGCAGCACAATAGGGCAGCCCGTCATTGCGAGCGCAGGCCCGTCATTGCGAGCGCAGCGAAGCAATCTCCGTGTAAAGGCCAGATTGCTTTGTCGCCTACGACTCCTCGCAAGGATAAAACTAAATTCTCTAGCTTGGATTCTCTGTGCTTAAAGTTTCATCCCTCAATTTCAGCTATCAGGAGAATGCCTCTCTTCTTTTCGACGGGGTTAGTTTTGCCCTTTCAGCCGGAGACATCCTCCATATTGGAGGGGTGAACGGTTGTGGGAAATCAACGCTGCTGTCAGTGCTCGCTGGATTAACGCCAAAGCAGGGAGGGGAAATTACTTTTTTTCATAATAAAAAAAACACAGTTTTAGACAGGAGATATTTCCTAGAATATCTCGAGGCAGATTCAAACGGATTATTCTTAAATCTTGATGCCTCTGAAAATCTTAGATTCTGGTCTTCCATACGACGGAAAATTGCTCCTGCGAAATTAGAACAATCGATTGCCCAAGCTCTTCAGACTTGGGGACTTGAGTATTCTCTTGCTAAAAAAGGCTATCCTGTTCGCTTTTTTTCGACCGGAATGAAACGTCGTCTGTCTCTAGCTAGAGTCTTTTTGTCGTCAGCTCCGTGTCTCATTCTTGATGAACCTATCAACGGACTGGACAGCAAAGGTCAGATTGTTTTTCAAGAAGAACTGAATAAACATAAAAAAAAGGGAGGGATGGCTATCGTGGTAAGCCATCATTTCGATCAGCATGTACCCTCTCCCTTCACCTCTAGAGCTCTACTTACAAAGACTGGTCTAGAGATGCAGGTTTTCCCTTGAAGAAAATCATCCACCAATTCAAAATCTTTTTTCGACAGGGGCTTCGAGCTGACTGGGCTGACAAGGAAAAGCTTTTAACGCCTTTTTTCTTCTCTGCAAGTTTGCTGATCCTGTTTGTTTTTGCAGGGGGAGAGCAAGTTTCTCAGGAAAGTCGTTCGACCCTTTTCTTAGCAGAGGCTCTTCTCACTCTTTTTTTTACTTTGCAAACGATATATTTGCGGATTTTTTCTGCTGAAGAAGATGATGGGGTTTTCACTCTGGCTCTGACCTATCCTGTCTCGCAGCAGGCTGTTTTTTTGAGTAAGATTTGTCTGTCTACCCTGTGGGGGACTTGCGTAACCCTTCCTTCTTTGCTTCTCAATTATCTATTTCATGGCATTGATTTTGGTTTCGCTGTTCTTTTTGGTATCAGCTTCCTTGTGCTTCTTTCTCTGGGTTCTCTTGGAGTCCTCCTCTCAGCTTTGACCCTGCGAGCTTCCGGTCGCGAAGTGCTGTTTCCCATCCTTTATTTTTTGCTTTCTTCCCCAGTTCTACTAGCTGCTTCGCAAGCCTTATTAGCTTACCTGACAGACGAGCCATCTATGCTGCGGTGGGTTGGACTCTTAGGCGCCTGTGACCTCATTTATCTCAGTCTTGGTTTGATTTTATTTGATGAGATTTTTGAGCAAAGTTCTAGCTAAGTTTATTGGCAGTTTGGTGTTCCCCGAACGCTTGTACCTTCTA
Organism: Oligoflexales bacterium; assembly: GCA_017985985.1. Classification (GTDB taxonomy): domain Bacteria; phylum Bdellovibrionota_B; class Oligoflexia; order Oligoflexales; family Bog-1112; genus JAGNWK01. The sequence goes on along the minus strand of JAGNWK010000017.1, from coordinate 288 downwards.
CTGTAGCTCCCGTTTTAGGGTTGACACAGAAGGAGTAACCCGTTGAACCATTGTTCTGTATGAGTTCCCATAAATTGCCATTGCATTTGGGGATGAAAACTCCAGTCATCCCCACGCTATTTCTCGCCATAACCTCTGCTAGAGCTGCTTGGCAATCTATCAGGCCTGTGCTTGTATTACTGACTGTGCTTGTACCTGTACCTGTACCTGTACCACTGACTGTGCTTGTACCTGTACCACTGCCTGTACCTGTACCACTGCCTGTACCTGTACCACTGCCTGTACCTG
>JAGNWK010000149.1 GCA_017985985.1 Oligoflexales bacterium | reverse complement strand
TCCTAGCCCTGCTCCTAGCCCTGCTCCTAGCCCTGCTCCTAGCCCTGCTCCTAGCCCTGCTCCTAGCCCTGCTCCTAGTCCTAGCCCTAGTCCAACGCCGCCAATGCATAGTTACACTCCAGACTCTGCCCCCGTCGGAACTTTACTTACATTCAGTGGCATAGATTTTTCAAGCACACTATCCGTGAGTGTTAATGGGATTGCTGCGCTTCCCATTACAGCGACTTCGAACTCTCTAACAGCTCTCATCATGCCTGGAACAAATTCAGGGCCGGTGAAAGTCATAACATCGAATGGTACATTTCAATTTCAAAACAACTTTACAATCACAGCAGCTGCAACTCCTTCCACTCAGCAAGCAATAATCTCTGAAACTGGGTTTACTTCTCCTACTATTTTTTATGGGAATAATGTCGCTGCTATCAGTGCAGATGGCAATACTGCCTTATTTGCAGGGGAAGGATCCAAGATTGTAGGAAAAGGAGTTGCCGAAAGGAAGCAATGCTCTTTGTTTACAAGGACGGCCCCAACGAGTGGATTCTTATGAACAGCTCCGACCCCCTTTAGAGCAACTTGGCAGGCAAGTTCCATAGCGCGCTGAGGGGTGAGAGGCTCCAAAAGTGAGGGTTCTTTGTAGTTATAGAAAAGGTCGTCAACCGGAATTTTATAAATTTCCATGATCGAATCACCAAATCCAAAAAAAGTATTAACCAATGAGCCAAACTCAATGAAAAGTCTTGAGCATGGCAGCGCCTATTCACCTCCGTTTTTCCAAAATGACGGGGGAGACGATTGTATACTACAAAACTAGTCCCTTAGTCAGTCTGTATCTCGAGTGTGGTAATGACTTTAGTTAAGATTGGCGGCTTTGAGTTAAAGAGCGATGCGTTTGTTGTCACCTGCCTTTGGGCAGACGGGAAGTGGCGCTTGTGGAGATATGAGCTGTCGTGAAAAAATTAGCTCAAAAGAACGCCCGGGCTGTGTTGAAAAAACTCTATTCATCATGGAGGACGCTGGGAAAATCTAATCGTCTTCGGAAGAACTCTTCTCTTTGTTAGCGGTGTCATCACTAAAGCAAATTTCATCGAACTTAGTCGAAAGTGAAATGCTTTTTAGCAGAGCGTTGATTTTTTCCCAGGAATAGAAAAGTTTGCTCTGTTCTATTCCGCTAACCTTAACTGGAGTTTGATTTAGGGACAGATAAACTTGGAGATTTTCTTCAGGAATAGGCGAATCACAGTCATAAAAAATCATTTTAAAATTTGCAGCCATTGGAGAAACTTCTGAGCCGCTCCAATTTTTTTCATCAGTAGTGATGCCTAGGTTTGTTAAAATTGGAATGATAGTTTCCGCATGACCAAACATCAGAAAAGCGGTTGGCGCATCAGTTGATTTGTTGGCGTGTTGTTCGATCGCTGTTTCAAGCTTTTCGGGCAGATTTTCGACGAAAGCAGTTGCCATATTACTAGAAAGGCCATCGAGAACAGATAAACCACCAGGTCCACCTTTAACAATTTGCGTAAGACAATCCTCATATTTGGAGTATTGAGACAAGAGCTTGAAAGGAATTAGGGAGCAGAAATGCTCATCTTTAAGGGTGATGTCTAATGCAAGTTGGTAAGCGCAGATGTTCGCAATATTCTTCATGCCATCTGCGAGAGTCTTTTTGTCTAACACCTTTTTACTGTTGAATTCCTTTAGAAGAGGCCAGTCAGAGAAGTTAATTTCGTCTAAAAGAGGGGCGCAAACTCTTTTAGCTTCTTTTTTCAATTCTTTTTTTTGGGCTGAATATTTTTCACACTTCTCGAAAAATCTCAAAGCTCTATCTGACTGTTCTTGATCTAGGTTTGTTAAGTCGGAGATAGACATCAAGGTGTTTTTTTTCCAAGGGTTAAGAAACGCATCTCGAGTCTCTTGAACTCGGTTTTTTTTAGTATAAGAGAGGCTTACTTTTTTGGAAAAATCCGGGTGGTATTTGTAAAGATCTTCTCCTATTTTTTCCACTTGCTGTTTGCCAAAAGGTGTTAAAGCATCAGAGTAAGGAGAAATATCGGTCTCGAAAGAAGCGAGTAATTTATTGTAATTTTGAGAGTATTTCGAATCTGCTAAGAATTCTTTGGTATCGTCGGTAAGTTCTCTTATTTTTTCTGCTCTTGAGAGTCCTCTTGCTCCATGGCGGCCGACAAAAAATAACATAAAAGGCTTGCAGGAACGACTTGCCGAGGTGAACTCTTCAGTCTTAAATTCATCATTTTTTGGCGTTGGATAATACGATTTAGTACCAAGGTAGTTGAGGAATTCTATAGCTTGATCTGACGGTGTCGGATTTACCATTTCTGGTAAATTGTGCTTATTTTTACTAATATAACAAGAGGTTAAATTGATCAGCAGCATATAGAGGGGTAAGCGCATAAAAACTCCTAATATGTTGATAAGATAGGGTGGTTAGTAGGTCTTTTCGGCAGATAGGAAAAATTATAGCACTTTTTAATACTCCAATTAGGCCGCCTTTTACCCCTATCCTTAAGTTTTTTGTCACCGCCAAGATCTGATCTCCAGAAAACCGAAGAAAACTGATCTTTTCGTCCTTCCAAACTAGCAAGTTCATCTCAAAATCAGTGAAACACGCAAAGCGCTGCTAAGTCTCCTTGCAGAAGATTTAGCTCACAAACAGTGTTTGGACCCGAGAAGGGGCTATCGGTGGTGGTCTGGGAGAGAGACCAAGGTGTGCCAAGATCTTCTGAACTGCTTCCCGTTCCATGATCGAAGCGATAATCCTCATCTCCCCTCCACAAACTCGGCATGTCGAGACATCGATCCCAAAGACCCGGCTCAAGAGCCTCGACCAGGATCCCTTATTGATCTTTTTCCATTCCTCTCGAACGGACCAGGGCTGGATCGGTTTGGTGCTACAAAAATCAGCTAGCTAGGCTCTGTCGGACAGACCTAGTCTTCACCATGTAGACGAGCATACCGCTCTTGAACGACCCTGAGATAACGCTCTTTTCTCCCCCGACTGAGTGC
>JAGNWK010000148.1 GCA_017985985.1 Oligoflexales bacterium | reverse complement strand
GCTTACGGGTTTGTCCGGGTTAAGTGTGAGGATTGCACTAGGGAAGCTCCTGGCAAAAGTACACAAGATTAGTGAGTGTTTTTTGGAAAAACATTTTATTTCCTCTCACCCCAATACAACCAGAATGCAGAGGGATATCGCTTGAAGCATATCCACTTCTTTTTTCTTTCCAATCACAGTTAAAAGCACGACAGACTTTAGGTCTGACCTCATAAATACTGCACCCTTTTTCTGTTAGATAGCGGCAGGCAACCCCAGCAGGTTTGGAGATATCTTCCTCTGTATCAAGGCGTGTCGAATAGCCAGGTTTTGAGTCAATAACCAAAACAAAGCAGCAAGCCTTGCAACTTGAACAAGCTCTTAACTCTTTGGTCACATCCCATCTCGTTGTAATGATTTCTAGCTTTGATTTTATCAAAAAAAGAAATTATGTACAAAGCATGGCATTTTAATGGAGGCAGTCCTTACTAGGGCCTAAATCTTGGACAGCTCGCCAAAGAGCCTGGACGGTAGTCAGGTAGTCTTCATCATCGGCTAGTAGAAGACCTTGAGAAGAGGATACGGCTCCATATATCCCAGCTCCGATAATACCAGCTCCAAGCACTGACAGGAGGCTAGCTGCAGCTATACGCTTTGGAACAAGGCTCTGCTTCTTTAAGGATTTAATTTGACTCCTTGCCTCCACGAACTCCTGACCTCCGAGAGTTTGACGAAAGTCATCATCGACAGACCTTAGTGCCGTCATTTTCGCTTTCGGATCATCGAACTTTTGTTGTTTGATTTCGTTGAATTTTTTCTTTAATGCCTGGATTTCTGGTATCTTAGAAGTTTGTTTCATCTTTTCTTTCTGCTCGCTAATATTCTTGAAATACTCCACGCGTAAATCGTTAGCTTCGACTGCGGTTAATATCCCTCCAATGCCTACACCAATACCAACTAGTATCGCAAGGGATGAGAAGGCAACAATAGTGATCGCCGAATCTCTGGAAGAGATGCCAGATCCAGATCCAGAACCACTAGACCCAGATACTTGACGGCATAATGGCACCTGACCGACAAACGTGCAGACTGTACGTGTTGGTGTTGGTTTTGGTGCATGTTGAGGCGATTGGCTTAAACCTAGTCCTTCTGCTCCCGATTCAGATTGAGGCTGTACATCTGAGGTCTGCAGGCTTGGATCTTTTAATGTTTGTTGTATTAGCGAAGTGAAGTCGGCAGCGTGAGATCCCATCAGGTTAGCGAAGGTTTCCGGTTCATAACTGGCCAGGTTCACAATAGCTTTTTTCATCACATCATCCCCTTCTGGGAAGGGAAGATCTTTAAGACGAGCGATCTCAGCTTTGGAAACAGAAAGCTTCTCGAGAACGTTTTGACTCATAGATACTATTTGGTGCTATAGGCGAGTAGTGCTTCATCACGGGTTTGATTCCCTTGTAAACATTGCTGAAGGGCTTGTGTCGGTGCTTTGGCAGATAGATCTGGCATGGTGAGTTGTTGCGGTTTCCCACAGCATTCGTGTGTAATAGGATCACAAAGTGAAGAGTTTTTTTCAGCTAAATAGCTGGAGTCCCTGACACAGTATTGAAGTTGAGTTGTACTTTGAGTACTTTTTTGGATGTGTGCTGTCGAAAAGTCGGCATAGGCTATCCAGGAGTTTTCTTGTGAACAGGAAGAGGTGGTTTCTGCTCCACAAGAGCCCCAACTTATTTTCAAATAACCCCTTGGCCCTTCATAAGTTGGAGAAAACGTTCTTTTCACATGTATAAAAGATGGATTTTTCGAAGAATCGACTTGGACGTCAAAAGTAAAGCCTTTGGAACTATTTTGGAATGTGGTTCCATCCGTAGAATTCAGGTCCAAATCATTTCGTTTGAGGGGAGATGCTCGAAAGTCACCATCTACAAGATTAAGAGCAGGGTGGTCTTTTGTGAGAGAGGTTGCCTGTGAGTTTGGTGTGTTTTGAACATACATGTCGCGTTTGGCACTTTGCTTACAACCCCATGTTAGAAGTAGAGCACCTACGTAGACGAGTGAAGTAGATAACTTCATCGAGAGTCTCCTATGCCTTGTTGTGAATCGCTTACTAATCCTAGCAAGAGAGAACCTGATCGCCAATGTCATTAACCTCCTAAGTAAGCCTTTCGAATGGCGTCGCTGGCAAGAAGCTCGGAGGCCTTACCAAAAGAGCTGACTTCACCTGTTTCGAGCACAACGCCGTAGTGGGCAATTTCTAAAGCTTGGAGGGCATTCTGTTCGACGAGGAGGATGGTCTTACCCTCTTTGTTGATCTGCTGGATGATGTTGAAAATCTTTTCGATCACCTGGGGGGCTAAGCCTAGACTTGGCTCATCCAGAAGCAGAAGTTCCGGTCGACTCATGAGAGCGCGTCCGATAGCCAACATCTGCTGTTCCCCACCTGATAGAGTTCCTGCATTTTGCCTGCGTCTTTCTTTAAGACGGGGAAAGAGGTCGAAGACGTAGGCTAGATCATCAGCATAGGCCTTGCTAGAGCTCGAATGTACAGTCCAAGCTCCTAAGTCCAAATTTTCCTCTACATTGAGATTGAGAAAAATCCCACGGCCCTCGGGGACCTGGCTGATGCGCTTGCGTACGATTTCATGAGGCTGCATCTTATGTAGGGGAAGGCCCTTGTGAAGGATTTCTCCCGAAGAGAGCGGGCTCAAGCCAGAGATAGCACGAAGTGTCGTTGACTTCCCGGCTCCGTTGGCGCCAATCAAGCTAAGGATTTCTCCTTTGCGAATATGGAAGCTGATTTTTTTGATAGCTTCTATCGTTCTGTAGTGGACAGATACAGACCGAAATTCAAGAAATTTATCTTCACTCATGCTGGAGCCTTTCCAAGATAAGCTTCAATTACCTTTGGATGATTCTGAATTTCTCTTGCTGTTCCTTCTGCTATTTTAATACCATAATCAAGTACGGCGATTCGATCACAGATACCCATGACGACTTTCATGTCGTGCTCGATGAGCAGAACGGTGACACCCAATTCTTTGCGGACGGTATCGACCAAT
>JAGNWK010000089.1 GCA_017985985.1 Oligoflexales bacterium | reverse complement strand
TTTAGGGCGCATATCAACTACCAGAATTTTAATCACTCAATCCATAAAACAGGTAGTTTTTATCTCATAAAACGAAAGAAAAGACCATGTTTTTAAGTGTTTTTAAATTGTTCAGGTTCGACTAACTCACGGTACCGCCCAAGCCGTCACACCTGATCAGGCACGCGAAGACGCTCATTTTCTCCAAAGAGCTGTCCTCGAACTTGATCTAGCAACAATGATTACTATTCTTGATCGATACCTTTGCGTCTCCCAAGCGGAGCGAGCTTCATCATCTCGTGACGATGGTGTTCACCCTTTTTCCGGTCGTTTACCACGCGTTAAATATGTTGATTTACTTCTAAAAGCTGTTGAAGAGTCCCATTATGCAAGAAGACACATTCCAAGCGAAACTCATTATGGGCGAGCTCGCTTAGATTTTATCCAGTTAGCAGCGCTGACTCCTGTCGTTTTAACTCTTGTAAACCATGCACTAGGAAAGGGGCGCGTTGAGCGTCACTTAGTTCGATTTTCAGACCCTTATTCGGTAGATAGACGAGAAAGTCGAGAAGAACACGCAAAAAGGCAACGGAATGTAGGCGAGTTCCGAACTCAAATTGTTAGGGACCTAAGAGAACTCTGGCTCCACCTATCCCATGTATCAAGACAACAAGAGGCTAAGGAAGAAGCAGTCAGCATCGAGTCAACGGCTGCTACTCCTACTTGGGATATCACTACTGAAGGGTTGATTGATTTAGGACAGCGACTCTCTTTGATGTTTAAGATTCCATATTCGGAAGTTGCACCTCCAAAGGATGCCCGCAACTGCCCGTTACGCCTAGCTGGTGGGCTTAGGCAAGCTCGGACAAGGGAGAGAACGTCAGACACTCAACGTAGATTTAGGCTAGAAATATTTCTTCGTAGAGTTGCAGGCGAAGAGCTTGCCTCCCCCAAGTCTGCCGACCTGGTCCTTCAACGGCTAAACCTCATGGGACTTTGGGATTCTCTCGCTAATTTAGAAGCTGTGGCGCTTAGCCATGAGGATACAGCTGCGTTAGAGGAAGCTCAAATGCATCTCACTTCTATAGCATCACGAAATTCTAGCGAAAGTCGGTTGTTGCAGCGTATTCGTGCAAAGCTTGGTGAGAAACGAGAGATTGCTGAGGCTGCTATTGACAATGGATTCTCTACAGCTAGAACACGCAGTGGCGCACCCGTTAGAAATCCCAGACTTCCTTCCTCTCCCGCTTATGCCAAAGGCCCAGTAGTAGGTGAGAGTTGTGGATTGAAATTTGATCCCGCAGGTAGAAGGGTCTTTCGAGATTTTGATCCTGAGCAATTTACAGATCGTTGCGGATTTTTAGCTCTGCAAGCAGCAGCAATTGTTGAAGGTTATCTCTTGCAAAAAGTTAAAACCACATTCACTCCGTCAGGGCTTGTACTAGATGCTCTTTATTTTCTCTTTGCTCATCATGGGGAAAATTTCTCTTTGATGGAACAGGAAGACGAAACTTCGTTACCAGAGGGGACGAGGGAACAGACACTTGCCACAATTCGTCAAACAGCTAAGCAGGATAAAAATCCACATCCATTTACCATGAGAAAAAATAAGACTCTTGATGGGGTGTTGCACTGGTTAGAGACTTTACTTCATGATGGGGGGGGCACGAGTTACCTTGATGTTTGCACTATAGCATGCCTAGCTGGTTGTGGACTTGAAATTTACACAGTACACCCGACTGATCCGAAGCGCTTAAGATTAGCTGAGGGGTGCAATCTCCGTGACACTCGACTAGCTCCGCGCCCTATTATACTCCGTCTTCTTGATCTTCCTGGACATCTTGATCTTCCTGGACACTGGCGTGCTTTGCTTCCTATCGCTCGTGCTGGTGGTAGTCGTGACCATTGGTTGTTTCTAAAAAGCCTAATGGAAGGTAGGCGAACACAGCATCTCGCAGAACCTGAGATCCTGATGCCCGATGGCACCAGACGACAACGCCTCCCGGTCGAGGGAGATGGCTTTTGTGGATTCCATGCCGTCACGGCAGCAGCAGCTCAACAGGGCATACAGCTAAATCTTGGTGGAATGCCACTGAATGTGAATACCTTTATACTTGCGATTGAAGCTTTGTTTCATGATCATCCAAATTTTGTGGATATCTTTGGTCAAATGGGAATTGTACAGCAGGGGCTTGGTGCCCAACCTGGTCTTCAAGCCAGTGCTGCAAATATAGCAGTTGCCACCCAGCAATTAATAGGGGCGCCTGCTTTAAGCCCAGCACATGCCAACATATTAAATGCAATTTTTCAAGCTGTGCAAACTGCTGGTTTTGAGACCACCCAAGAGGGAATGCATGCATGGTTAGAACAAATACACACAGCTGAGCTTTGGGTTGGTCTTCTAGAAATGCAAGTCATGGCATACCTAGGCGGATTTAACCCTCAAATATTTGAAATTAACGACGATGGATCAGCGGTTCAAGTTGGAAATTTTAATCCTGGTGAAGGGCCGCCTATTGTTATCGGTTGGCAGGCTGGTGTAAATCCTGGAAATCATCAAGTGGATAGAAGTCACGGGCATTTCGATGCTTTGGTACCCATTCCACCGCAAAACGGGGCAGACGGTGCTACAGCTGCAGTTAGTCCTCCCCCTTATAAACGAGCACGCACACTCTTGCCAAGAGGGAGCAGGGGGCCCCACCACCCACCATCAGCACCCGGTGGAGGTTCGTGAGCGATCTGATTCTTTACCGACGCCGACAAACACGCTGCGGATCCAAGATTGGTATGTCTCAGCAATAGAAGCCATTGTAAGCTGCATAATCTGAGGATTGTCGTGCAGCACGAGTTGCAAGGGCAATTGCTGGGATAATGGTGCGGTCGAGAGCTTCTTTGGTACATTAAAGCAAGAGCACGTGTTTTTCTGTGCTTTATAACAAGAGGCGAAGCCAGGCGTAGTATCTTTGAATGGATCGAGGGTTTTTATAACCGAGAACGTTTACATTCAACACTTGGTTTTAAGAGTCTAAAGTATATGAACGTTACAAAGAAAAGAGTTGCTTAACTCAGTGTCCACGAAACTGTAGGAAGGTCACCCTTCTGTCTGATGGCAGCCAGAGCTCTTAGATCAACACCAAGCTCTTGGCCTTTTTTAAGACTGAGAAGCAAATCTTTTGCGGGGATAGCTTTTCTTCCAAGTATAGAAGAGCAGGTATCATCCACACTCATTTGTGAATTATCAAGAGCGTACACAGCCAGTTGTTCTTTTACAGTCTCAAAGTATCGGTGATAAAAGATCACCCTTTCTTCTCCAATAGTCCATGTTCTATGTTTATCTCGTTCAACATTTATGGAACAGTCTGGCAGTAAGGCGGTGAGAGATATATCCCCTTCCATTTGTGAAATAAAATAACAAAGCTGATCTATGGAAAAAACATAGTCGATAATGGACACAAAGCCTCGGGCAGAGTAGACCCTATGAACTTGAACCATAGCATCGAGCATGGTCTGCGTAAGAAACTCGTCTTTATCTTCCCAAGGATACTTATAGCCACCATGGACCATATTGTAGATGCTATCACCTTGAATATGTATCCCTCGTTCAAAACCAAGCGCCAATTGATCGGATGCGGTCGATTTCCCAGATCCAGGTGTACCTGTGATGATATAGATGGTACTCATTTTATTCACTTCCTGCATAAGTCGATAGATGGATGTTCAGAACCAACACAGTTTTTAGAGATAACTGAGCTCCTTAGTAGCTTGTGTCATAACCAGAGGGAAACCATCTGTGATCACCATAGTGTGCTCATATTGTGCTGAAAAAAATTGTTTGCCTGTTGTGAGTGACCAACCATCCATTTCTTCCTCCACATAACGCGCACCAGTTGATAAAAATGGCTCGATAGTAATGACCAGTCCTTTATGCAAACGTCGCTTATCCTTAGAATCATAGTAGCTAGGAATGGAGCCAGGCTCTTCATGGAGAGACCGACCCACCCCATGGCTTCCTAAATTTTCAATAACAGTCAAACGTTCTCTTTTCGCAACCAGCTCTATGGCTTTTCCAATTACATTCAAAGGCCGATCAGCTCTCGCCTCTTGCATCGCGGACTGCAATGCCCGACGTGTAGCCATGCACACATGTGCTTTTGCTTTCGTTGTCGGAGGGATCACAAATGTAGCTCCTGTATCGGCAAAATAACCACCAAGTTCGGCAGAAATATCGATATTCACCAAATCGGACGCTTTCAAGACTTGCTGACTGGGGACACCATGAGCAACACAGTGATTGACACTGATGCATGTTGTCCCCGGGAAATTATAAGTTATTTTTGGGGCTGATTGAGCTCCGAAACGCGCAAGATAGTCTTCACCAATCTTGTCAAGTTCCTGTGTCGTTATCCCTGGCTCTAAACTCTTACCCATAAGCTGTAGGCAGTCAGCGACGATCGTTCCAATTTTTTTTAAGCCGACTAAATCGTCATGATTTTCAATGGTCATATATTTTCCTATTCACGCCATATATTTTGAGGATACATTCGGAAAAATATAAATATCATTCTTGGTACGCGAGGGCTTGCAGAGCTTTCATGAAGCTCATGTCTTTACTGCCAAGCTCTTGGAAAAATTTTCCATCCGCCTGCTCAACGACTGGCATCGCTTTTTTTAAACACGCGGAACCCTCTTGAGTCAATTCAGAATGCTTACTTCTCTCATCTGTAAGATGTTTTCTTTTCACCAAACCTTTTTTTTGTAAAACTCGCAAAATTTGTGAAGTGGTATTGGGGTCTAACCCTGCCTGACGCCCTATATCAATTTGTGTCGCCGACTTAGCCTCTTTAGTCAACCACTCTATGGTGGCAAGAACGACAAATTGAGAATGAGTGATTTCAATTTCTTTTAAAGATAGCTCTATGGATCTGCGCCACAGCGTACTCGTACGCCACAATAAATACCCCGGGCTTTCTTCAGGTCCTTGATAGATACCTATTTTTTTAAAATCCATGTTCTTCCCTGGCTATGCTCCCTTTGGCCAAAATTCTCGGATACGATGACCATAGGGGTCGAGAGCTACAAAAGTCCGCTTATACAAGCGTATATAATACGTATTGTGATAATACAAGAGACTTTTCCTTGTTTTTTCTCTTACCTTAAAAAGCCCCCTAGTGGGTTTCTCTTGCCAAATTTACGATATTTATAGTAAATATAGCCGGTTATATTAGATACCGTCAGGTCCTGTACATTTTGATTTTGAACCAATAAGGGCTTTCAAATGCGTCTACTACCTTTCCTTGTCTTGTGCTTATGTGGAGCCTCGTCTTTCAGTGCATGGGGAGTAAATCTTCAGTATGCAGCGCGTTGTGCTGCTCGGACACAAGTAGCGGCCAAGGCTGCTGCCCGAGATGCTAAAGTAGCCGCGCGTCTAGTGAGACAGGGCAAAGCCAAAGGTGCAGATGCTCAGAACTTTGCTGAGGGGATAGCTAGCAAGTCCCGTGAAGCAACTGAAGCCAATCAAAAAGCTCAACAAGCCTATGCGGACGCTCGTTTGCAGAGCGAGACTGAGCAAGCTGCTGCTCCAAAACCAGCTTATGATCCAAAAACGTATGAACTTGGCCGTCAAGTGGTCATCGCTGAGCATGCAGCACAGCATGCGCGTAGATTTACAAACATACTTGAAGGGGCTGATACACGTAAGCGTCGCGCAAAAGAAGCTAAGTTTCAGTCAAGGAGGGGCCGAGGCACCTCACCTGACTTGAGATCCACTTTTTTAGATTCTGAAAGGGAGTAGAGAAGGCCAGGGCAGACCTCATAGGTCTTACCCTTGGCAGCCCCATACGACTCCTAAAACATAGATTTTCATCTAAAATAATAGGCAGATCTTACAAGCGTCTTAGACCCTACCCGTTCCATAAATCCCCTCGAAATAGAATAAAAAGATCGAACATCTCAAATTGTTGAGGACTGAAAAATGAAAAATCGTTCAACAGCTATTTTAATCATTATCGGTAATGAAATTCTCTCCGGTCGTACAGTTGATAGCAATGTTGCTTATCTTGCTCAAAAATTAACCGCAGCTGGTATCGCTATGAAACGCGTGCATATGATCGCAGATGATGAAGCGATGATTATAACAACCGTTCTCGCTAGTAGCAAAGAAGTCGACTATGTTTTCACGACTGGTGGGATTGGTCCTACTCACGACGACATCACAGCTTTAAGTATGGCTAAGGCCTTTGACGTTCCTCTAATCCTGCACCCAGAAGCGAAGGCTTTACTTCAGCAGCACTACGGTGAACAGCTCACCGAGTCTCGGCTAAGAATGGGCCATGTCCCTGAGGGGGCAAGCCTTATTGCTAACCCTGTGAGCGTAGCTCCTGGTTTTAAGATTCGTAATATCTATGTTTTAGCAGGGGTACCTATTATTGCACATGCTATGATCGATATGATTTTACCAACTTTGCTAGGCGGTATACCTTGGACAGCAATAACGATTCGGACAGCTCTTGCCGAAAGCGTCATTGCAAAAGATCTTAGTCGTATTCAAGAAGATTATCCTACAATAGAGATCGGGAGTTACCCCTATTTTAAACTAGGTGGGTATGGCTTGAGTCTCGTCGTGAAGGGCTCAGAAGCCCATTTAGTCGATGAGGCTAGTCATAAAATCCAAGCCCTTATCGTTAGTCTTGGTGCCACGAGTTGGTGTGATGAGAATGTTTAATTTTTGAAAGGCCTACCCACTATGAATTTGACACTATCTTCCATATTGTCTGGCCTTTTATTTAGCTCTATCGGTCTCTGGGTTTTCCGTGAGGGTAAACGCAAAGGGGATTTTAAAATTCTTGGCCTAGGACTCGCTCTGATGCTTTACACCTATTTTACTCCCAACCCCTGGGCCGATTGGGGAGTAGGCCTAGCACTGTGTGCAGTGACCTATAAATTCTGGTAAACGAGGAGGGGGCTAGAGGGAAACTGGCAGTTGGTTCCCCCTCAAGAAAACTGGAAAGGAAAAAAATGAAAGCAATGATAGTTGGTGCTAGTGGCCTAGTAGGAAGTTGTGTCCTCGAACAGTTACTGACAGATGCAGAGATTTCTTCTATTACCCTTTTAACTCGCAGGAGCTTAGGAAAAATCCATCCCAAAATCCGGGAAGTCATCACTGACTTTGAGCAGCTCGAACATGTATCTGCCGATATATTTACCGTAGATGCTGTTTTCTCCTGCCTCGGTACAACCTTAGGTCGAACTGGGGAGCAAAGCATGTACAAACGTATTGAAACGACTTATCCTCTGGCCATTGCAGAAAGATCCATTGCCGTTAGGGCAAAAAGTTTTCATTATGTTTCCGCAGTGGGATCTTCAAGTCAATCCTCCTTAAATTACAGCAAAATGAAGGGGGAAACCGAAGATGGTCTCCGAGACTTCCAAAAAAAACACCCACAAACTTGTATTGCATCTTACAGGCCTTCGTTTATTTTAGGGGACCGTAAAGAGAAACGCCTCATTGAACAGTTGGCTATTCCCATCTGGACGAGCATTGAATTTCTTATGCAAGGTCCTTTGAAGAAATATCGCTCCACTCATGCCCATACGATCGCTCGGAGCATGATTAAGCAGGCTAAAAATCACTCTCCTGGTTTCTTTATTTTAGAGTACGAGCAGATGCTAAAGTTCAAAGTCGAGTAGAATATGGATATCCACCCCTCCTTATTACAAAGAAAAATCATCCACTTCGATATGGATGCCTTCTATGCCTCTATCGAAATCAGGGACAACCCCTCCCTCAAGGGAAAAGCTGTCGTCATAGGTGGGTTACCAAACTCTCGAGCTGTCGTCTGCACAGCCAGCTACGAGGCTAGGAAATTTGGTATTCACTCCGCCATGCCCTGTTCACAAGCTGCTCGTCTGTGCCCACAAGCTATCTTTCTCAAACCAAATTTTGAAAAATATGTCACAGCTTCTCAGCAAATTCGAGATATCTTCCGCAAATTCACTCCTCTCATTGAACCCCTCTCTTTAGACGAGGCCTATCTTGACGTGACCAACAATGAACATGGTCTCTTTGCAGTGCAAATAGCAAAGTTGATTCAAGAAGAGATCTTAGTAAAATTACAGCTCACAGGCTCTGCTGGTGTAGCTCCCAACAAGCTGCTCGCTAAAATTGCATCAGACATGAATAAACCCAAAGGGATGACGGTTGTTTTACCCGTGCAAACTGAAAACTTTATGAGACAGCTGCCACTGCGCAAAATCCATGGTATCGGCCCCGTAACCGAGCAGAGACTGGCAAAAGCAGGGCTTAAAACCTGCTGTGAGGTCTGGCCCTATTCCCTCGCAGAACTGACCGATAAAATTGGAAACATGGCTGAGTGGCTTTACGAAAGAAGTCGCGGGATTGATCTGAGGCCTGTGGAGACGAATTGGATCCGTAAATCTATGGGACAAGAGGAAACTTTCAGTACAGATATCCTCGATCTGCATGTTTTAAGATCCGAGTTAGCAAGCATAGCAAGAGCCTTAGCCAGTGATTTGCAAGAGTCAAAACTTAAAGGCAGAACGATCACCCTCAAGGTCAAGTACGCTGATTTCAAACGCATCACCCGCAGTCATAGCCTGCAAAATGTCACGAATGAAGAAAGTATACTCCTGCAAGTGGCTGCCGAGCTCTTACTCGCTACGGAAGCAGGGCAGCAAAAAATCCGCCTACTCGGCATTTCCGTCTCCAATTTTGCAAGGGCAGGCAAGGAAGAGAGTTTGTAGCAAGGAGGGGGTTAGGGGGAAAGATTGCTCTGATGGCACGACCTCGTCATTGCGAGCGCAGCGAAGACCATTCACGACCTCGTCATTGCGAGCGCAGCGAAGCAATCTCGGTGTAAGATAAGATTTTCGTCGCCTACGGCTCCTCAAAAGAAAACTATGGAGCCAGCATTTTTCTGAACGTATCGAGAATAGGCTGAGGCAGAGTGATGATATCGCCAATGCGTTTTCCATAACGTCCGCCTACTCCACCCCACTGCCCTTGGTGAATCATTTTTTTATCTGTCTTATCAAGATTGGAACGAAGCTCCACATTGCCATCAAAACAGATCGATTCGGACTCATTAAGCAGGGGATTGTAGGCCGCGATGAAATCGGTGCCTCGCACACCCATGACCATGGATGGTGTTTCTATAGCAATTTCATTAGAATTTTTTTCTTGAACAATCCAACGCGTAAACCCATTGAGCAGTTGAAAGATGATATTTTTCTGCTCTGTTGGTGCTGTTATGGAGACACTTGAATTAGCTTTCATCAGCAAAGTCGTTTTTCGTGTTTCTAGAGTGACCTTCACTTCTCCATCCGCTTTTGTTTCAAGTTTTCCTGGTTTTGAAATTTCAAAACCATCACTAACTTTCTTACCATCAAAGTAGACTTCTCCTGAGAGACGGATAATTTTCCCTAAAGGCTTCGCCAAAAGTGTAGGGGTGATACTAAAAGCAAGAAAGAAAAAGGTAAGTAGTCGCATGATATCTCCATTATGACTCATTTTTAAGTTCTACAAGCTTCCGGTAGCTATTTTACCATTGATATCAGTGCAACCGTGTGTTTCTCTCTACTCGTGCTTATTGGCCGCATCTTCGTGAAGGAACAAATACATGGCAAATCTTTTTGATAAATTTGGAGAAATTCTTATCAGCAAAATCATAGCTAGATTTTATGATCTTGCCTTTGATGATCCGATCATCGGCCATTTCTTTTTTGGACTCAGCAAAGAACAGCTCATCCAAAAACAAATTATCTTTGCCTCCGTCATGCTTGGCTCGCCAAGTCATCAATACCTCGGGGACAGCCTCCACAAGATTCATGCTCCCTTAAAAATTCGCCTCCCTCATTTTGGAAGAAGACAAAAAATAATGGAACAAGTGCTGACCGAATTTCAAATAGCTGACGAGCTTAAAGAGGACTGGCTCAAATTAGAACTGAAATTAAAACGACAGGTGGTATCGTAGCTGGTGAGAAAATCCACTATCTCTTTGCGCTGGACTGAATGAGGACTAGATAGTGGCTTTCACGAACGGCAGCCATCATATTGAGATCGGCAATAGCACTGTGAACGCTCGCTACAGTTTTTAGCTTGGATTGCTTGAAACAGCCTGTTTGGTGTGCAGTCATCGAACCGGTGTTTTCTGTTAATGCCATCGCTGAGCCTACAGCTCCTGCAAGACTTGCTATAGCAGCTCCTGCAGGACTTGTTGCTTTCTTTGCTTTAATCTCCACTCCCTTTGGTACCTCTGAAAGTAAGCCCGCTGGGCGCCTAGGAATTATCTTTTTTTCATAAAAAGTTGGGTCATCTAAGACCTTCTCATGCAAAGCGCCCCCACATCCGCACAACTCAAACCGCCATTACGGCCCATACGATCAAATGAGCTAGAATCACCATACCTTTTAGTGCGCTCCTCGAGACGCAGAACACCCTCTTGATACCCTGCTAGTAAAGTCAAAAAAGAAGAAAATCGGGTAATGTAGAGAAATTGTTGTTTTAAACTAAAACCCCGAATTCATATCGATTGATAAACATCCCTAAAACGATATCGTGCATACGCTCTGTTTTTGAGAAACAAATAGTCCTCCTTGCTAATCT
>JAGNWK010000088.1 GCA_017985985.1 Oligoflexales bacterium | reverse complement strand
ATCGTCTATAAGGACTGCTACTAAGATCTAATACTTTCTTTACAAAATCATTACCGACTTTATTGAAAATTTCCTGCTCGACTCTGGCTATGACTTTTTTATTCGAATCATGGATATAGATCTGTTTCCTTACTTTCCCAAATGACTTTATATCCGTAGACAAGACTAAATTTTTCGATTGATCGTAGAGATAAATATCGCTATTGAAACTAGATAATGCATTTTGATAATAACCTGTTTTATTCTTCTGACTATCGAGAACATCTAAATATGTGTAGATACCCCAGCAAGAATTCTCACGCAGGTAAATGACTTTGGAGTCCTCTGCAATCTCGTCCTGGGCATGAATAAGAGTGGAAAACATGAGGCTCGTAAAAAGAGGAAGGAGAAAACGCCAACGGATCCTTAACATAAGAACTCCCTTAAAATGATTTAAGGATAGTTTAGCAAGGACCGGCTGGATTCTATGTAGGTAGGATTTACCACTTCAAAGACACATATCCGCGAGGCAAAAAAAATAGCCGATATTGCGTACAATATCGGCTTATTATTTCGTGGTGGGCTCACCTGGATTTGAACCAGGGACCTTGGAGTTATGAGCACCCTGCTCTAACCAACTGAGCTATGAACCCCCACGAGAAGATTTAAATAACTGATTTACAAGCCCGAGCGCAAGTCTTTTCTATACAATCTTAAGACTCTATGAATGCGCGCAATTTCTTACTTCGCGAAGGATGTCTCAATTTGCGTAAGGCCTTAGCTTCAATTTGACGAATCCTCTCCCGAGTTACGTCAAAGTTCTGCCCGACCTCTTCCAAAGTATGGTCGCTCTTCTCGCCGATACCAAAGCGCATCCTGAGAACTTTTTCCTCGCGAGGAGTCAGAGTAGCCAAGGCTCTCTGCGTTTGCTCGCCTAAAGACCCCGACATGACACTCTCTGTCGGTGAAAGCGTCGACTTATCTTCAAGAAAGTCCCCGATATGGTTATCTTCTTCCTCCCCGATCGGTGTTTCTAGAGAAATGGGCTCTACAGCAATTTTTAGAACCTTCCTTACCTTATCAAGCGACATCTCCATACGGGCAGCGATCTCCTCAGGAGTAGGCTCTCGACCCATCTCCTGCACAAGATAACGACTTGTACGGATCAACTTGTTGATCGTTTCGATCATATGCACTGGAATTCTGATCGTCCTTGCTTGATCGGCTATGGCACGGGTGATCGCCTGACGTATCCACCAAGTCGCATAGGTAGAAAACTTATACCCCCGCCTATATTCAAACTTTTCGACAGCCTTCATCAGTCCAATATTCCCCTCCTGAATCAGGTCGAGAAACTGCAGACCACGGTTGGTGTATTTCTTAGCGATGGAAACAACGAGCCGCAGATTAGCCTCTACGAGCTCTCTTTTAGCGAACTCGGCCTCATTTTGCATACTGCTCAAGTCGGTATACGTATGAACCAAGGTCTCCTCATCCAAACCACTTTTGGAAACGACCTGAACGATAGACTCCCGAGCAGATTTAAAATTCTTGAGCACTCTCTGCCACTCTCTCTCTGTCGTTTCTCCAAAAGGGATATGAGAGCGTTCATCGATGTGTCTTGCTAGAGACTCAAAATCTGTACCAAGTCTCTTCGAGTAGTATTTCAAGTCATTGCGAGCCTCGCGAAGCATATTCGAATGCTCGGCAAGACCACCTACGACCTCAACCATAAGTTTACGATTGATGTTGAGCTCTTTAAGACTATGGAACATCTCGTCTTTGCTTTGCGCTAGCTTCTCAAGATGCTTCTGCGAAGGTTGTTTCTTTGCATATAGGAGCTGATATTTTTCAAAGAGCTTCAAAAACTCTATCGTAGAGGCCCTTATTTTTTCTTCATGAATTTCTTCGTTATTGGAGGCCTCATCATCGTCAAAGCCTTTGATCCAACTTTTCATCCGAATTTCGCCATCGACAAACTTTTTAGCCGTCGTATAGATAAAATTCATACCGAGCTTCAGATCAAGCAGACGATCGAGGATCTTATTCTCTGCTGCCTCTATTTTTTTAGCGATGACCACCTCTCCCTCACGAGAGAGTAAGGCGACACTACCCATTTTTCGCAGATAAATGCGCACTGGATCATTGGAACGCCCTAAGGAAGCATCACTGATCTTTTGATCTCGATCCTTTTTGATTTCCTCGTCCGCTTCTTCTTCTTTTCTTAAGTGCTCTGGCTCATCTTCAACCTCATCCTCTTCCACTTCATCATCATCGTCATCTTCTTCCTCTGCCTCGATATCAACCTCTTCTGTCTCATCCACATCGACAACAAGGTCTACATCCACGACAGGAACAAGATCATCTATGTGATCATCGATCAAACCTGGTGCGGCTTCTTCAAGATCTTCAGGATCGACAATCTCTGGATCAGCAACTCCATCATCCTCATCTTCAAGCGCGAGTAGATCTCCGACATCGTCATCATCATCGTCATCATCAAGCTCACTCGGGTCTATCTTCAAAGCCGAGCTAGCTTTCCCTGCACTGTCGTCAATAATTTCAATATCAAACTCTGCTAAACTCAAAATAATTCTGTCCACCTTCGCTGTTTCCATTTTGCAGTCAGCGGGATAAGACTGATGGACATCTTTATAAGTCAAAACACCCTCATTCTTACGAGCTCTTTCCCTCAAGTCTCGAATCAGCTTATCCATCAAGTCTTTATCTAAGACCTTTGTTCTCTCCAGCTCTTTCTCAGTCGAGTGAGCCTTCGTTTTAACTTTCTCTGCGGACCCATTTCCAGGTCTCACTTTCACAACAGACGGCTTTTTGGCAGGAGCACCTTTCTGGACTTCCTTCCCTGTTTTCTCAACTTTCTTATCCTTCTCATCTTTAACTTTTTCTCTCACACTAACTTTCACAGGTTCTCCAGCCGTAATGGACATCTTCGGTTTTTGACTTAGTTTTTTAGTGACCACTTTTTTCTCAGTTTGCTCAGGCAGCTTCTTACTTGCTTTCGCATGAGGATCAGACAAAGAAGACCCCTTGGCCTTCTCTGACTGGACAACTGCCTTTTTCATCACACTCTTCACATCTTTTGCATCTTTCTGAGGGACAGTCTTTTTACTCGGCTGATCAGCGGTCGGTTTTTTTGTCATAGTAAAAAAATCCCTTTATCGAGAAAGTTTGAGGGGCAAAGAGAGCGAGAAATTAAAACAAAAGAAAACAAAGGTTATATTCTTTGTCATGAATTTAGTCAATAAATTTAGCGATCAAGAGCTAAGCCCAAGAACTGAAAGGGCCATATCGACCCTACCAAATGGGGCAGAGACCTGAACACCCTGCACGAGGCTTTTTGACTTTTCTAACATTTCAATAGCAAGATCTATCCCAAGCTTCCTCGCTTCATCTGCATCTCTGGCTTCAGCCATCCTCGCCACAACGAAGTCTGGGACAACGACCCCAGGGACCTCATTCTTCATAAAAAGAGCATTTCGATAGCTAGTTAATGGCCAGATTCCGATCACAATCGGGATTGAAAAATGAAGCCCATCTATGTGATCTAAAAAGCGTTTAAGAGACTCGGTATCAAAAACAGGTTGGGTAATCGCCCACTCTGCCCCAGCATCGACCTTCCATGAAAAACGCCCCATTTCATATTCAAAATCCTTGTGTGCAGGATTCACCCCCACCCCGATTGAAAAAGAAGCCGTCTTCCCTATGCTTCGCCCACCCAAATCAAGTCCCGTATTGAGACGATGCACCATATTGGTCAGACCGATGGCATCGACGTCAAAGACACCTGTCGCATTCGGGTAGTTACCCAGTTTGGGAGGGTCCCCAGTGACCAGCAGGAGGTTTCTAAGGCCCATAGCATGCGCACCCAGGAGATCGGACTGCATGCCCAATAGATTTCGATCGCGGCAAGTATAGTGAAGAACAGTCTCTATACCCACCTTCTGTTCGATCATGATAGCCGTAAGTATAGCGCTCATCCTAGCACTAGCTCTGGGACCATCTGGAATATTAATAGCGTCGACCCCTGCGTCTTTAAGAAACTGAGAATGCTCTAAGATTTTCGATGGATCCATCCCACCAGGGGGCAAAAGCTCAACAGAGCAAACAAATTCACCTTTGGCCAGTTTCCTTGACCAATGTGACTTCTCTTCAAATGGAACTGGAGGCAGCCCATCTAAAGCCGGGCTTGACTCAGAGATTTTCTCAAGGGGGGAAGACTTTTGATCGCTGGTCACCCGTCCTGCTCCCTCTGCCTGCTCAGCACGCTTGTGGGAGGCGGCAATAGCTTTCGAATAACGAAGAGCATTCGACATGGCTCGAATATGTTCTGGGGCTGTCCCACAGCAACCACCGATGAACTGAACCCCTGCCTGAAGAAACTCTTTTGCAAAATGTGCAAAGTACTCCGGCGTACTCATGTAAATCTGGCGCCCACCCGTCTGACGGGGTAGCCCTGCATTAGGACGCACACTCAACGGTCTAGAGGTAAACTTTTTAATTTTTTCAATAGAGGTGAGCATCGGCTGTGGACCAACAGAGCAGTTCAGCCCAATGACGTCAGCCCCCCACTCATCTAGCTTCTTAATCACCCATTCCAGAGGAGTCCCGTAGGGAGTCAAGCCCTCTGCTGTGATGGTCACATGAGCCATGACAGACAGATCTGGAGCCAGTGCCCTTGCTGCAAGAAGAGCCTGCTGCAGCTCCGACAGATCCGAGAACGTCTCCAGAGTGAGAAGATCTACACCGCCCTCAAGAAGAAAAGCAATGCTCTCCCTAAAAATATCCTGAGCTTCTGCGAAGGAAGTAGGACCAAACGGCTCAACGCGAACGCCAAGAGGGCCAATACTGCCTGCTATCCAAGTTTGACCAGCCGAGGCTTTTTTAGCTAAAGAGCAGGCCTTTTGATGAATTTCAAAAATTTTGTCATCAAGATTATGTTCCCTTAGCTTGAGGCGATTCGCACCCCAAGTATTGGTCGTCAAAATCTGAGCCCCGCTACTCACATAGTCTCGATAAACCGAAAGAACCAGGTCCTCGTTATGTATGTTTGCGCTCTCAAAGCAGCGATTGATAAAGATCCCCCTCTTGTAGAGCTCTGTTCCAGTAGCTCCATCAAAGAGAAGGGGGGTTCCCTCCTTCAACACATCGGAAAATGCACGAGCCATCCATCACTCCTGGGACAGGGATAAAAGAACAGGGTTGGGTAAGAACAGAATAAGAACAGAAGAAGAGCAAAGAAGCAGAAGACACACGTTCTGAAAGCTTACCCTTTTGTAGATTTTATAGGGGCTACATTTTCAGAATGCAAAGAATTGTTGATTTTTTTCGCGGCGTTATACTGATACCAGAGTTTAAAAGCCTCGGCAGCAAGCTGGCTACCCTTAATCACCCATTTCGAATCGTTGACCACAATCGAACTCACAATAATTTGAGGGTCATCGATAGGCGATAGTCCTGTGAACCAGGTTGTCTGACCCTTGGGAGCCTCTCCATTCAGAGTCCCCGTTTTACCTCCCACCAAGTCGACAAGGCCACGGTAACCTCTTTTTGAGAAGGCTCCCCTTGCCGTGCCAGACCTCACCGTTCCGTTCATCATATGGCGCAACTTCAGACCTGTCTGCTTATCGAAGAGCGGCTCCGTTTCTACGTTTAAGAGAAAAGGGTTTTTAGCTGAGTCGACTGTATCGCTAAAGATTTTGAGTGGCATCGACCGTCCATCGTTGGCGATCATCAGTGTGAGCCAAGCCGCATGCACAGCACTCATCCCCACCATTCCAAACCCAGCCGCAAACATACCGACGGTGTGAATATTAGAAGACTCAGCTGTCGGTGTGTAGATAGGGCTTTCCGAGATCGCAAAATCGGAGGGGATTTTTCGACCCCAGGCAAATTTTTCTGCAAATTTACTCACCATGCCGAGCCCAAGACGCTTAACGACCAACTCAGCGTAAAAACCATTGCATGAACTCGCAAAGGCTCGGCTGAGAGTCATCTTCTGCCCACGGTTGGAATAGGGACGGGTGGCCTTGTGCTTACGAGAAGAACCCGAACGAGTGAGAGTGGTAAGGGGCCCCGCGTTGTAAGTGGGTGCATAAAAGTCAGCAAGCCAGAGTCCGCGGGGATGCACATCTGAACAGCCACCATGCAATGAAAGCTCCTCATCGGGATCGAGCTGAGCAACCTGGAGAGCGGCCGTGGTGGTAACTAATTTAAATAATGAAGCCGCAGGGAAACCAGAATAGAGAGCCGTGTGAACCTTTGAGTCCCAGAGCTTTGGTGTTCGACCCTGAGCCATGGCGAGAATTTGCCCTGTTTTCGCATCGACGATCACAACGGAGGCTATCGGATTACCGTTATTCATAATAAACTGCTGCAATCCCTTTTGCAGTTCCCCCACAAGTGTGAGGCTACGAATCCGGGAGTTGGGGAGAACGATGTTAACGACACCGTCCAGACCAGGCTGGGGAAACTCATTAGGAAGGAAAGGTAGTTCCTCCCCTTTCTTTTCCATATTTTTTTCTAGAGTGGAAAAAAGCCCCGCGGCAGTAAGCGGACTAGACTCACTGGAAAGAAAAGAGATCAGGACTAAGAAGAGAGTCAGTGAAGTAAAAACAAGGCGCGACCTCAAGTTGAGGAGAGAGCCTCGACAAAACTGACTGCGATGTAAAAAAATTTTCATTGTCATGACGGAAATTCTGAGCTTAAAATTTTTAGTATCGACTTTTAGCTCGACCAGGATCAGAAGATCGGTTTGACTTAGTTCTATCTTATCTTACGAAGCCCCCTGGAGGAAGATCGGAAAAAAAGTCCTAGGCAAAACAACCTGGAGCCTAAATCTCGAACCTAAGAACAAGTCCTATCTAAGAAGACATCTAAGAGCCCTAGGAGACGACCATCCTCATCTTTAAATACATCCTTAAAGAACTTATCCCCCAGCTATTCTCGACCTTCATTATCATGTCGGCAGTCCTCATGATCTCGCAGCTCCTTCGGCTTTCCAGTATTCTCGTCACATTTGGGTTGAGTCTTGAGAACATTTTGCTTCCCATTCTTTTTATTCTCATTCCCTTCATGTCCATCATCACACCCATCTCCTTCCTTTTCGCTACTCTGCTCACTTTTTCGCGATTCCACGCGGATGGAGAATGGACCGCCCTCCTAGCCTCGGGTTACAGTCTGAGAAAAGCTTTTATGCCTGTTCTCTGTTTATCTTTAATTTTCTACGGGCTTACAAGTTTTATTTCCATCTCGCTAGAGGCCTGGGGCAGGCGTGAATTCGAAGATTTTGTCTATAGAAAAACCCAAACCGAGATCGACAATATCCTTCTCTACAAAGTACAAGACGGTGTTTTCATCAACGACTTCCTCGACTATGTTTTCTATACCGAAAAGACGTCGAGGAAAGAGGGAAAATACTCCCACGTTTTGATGGCACCCAACAGAAACAACAAGAGGATTAAAGACTTCGTCCTCTCAGCCGAGTCTGCCCAAATCCAAGGATCTGTGTCGTCGATGGACCTGCGCATGAGTTTTACGAATGGCTTCTCTTATACCTTTAATGAATCCAGCGATGAGATCACCATCCTCAAGTTCGACAACGCCCAGATTGATCTCCTGCGAGTTTTCACAGAAAAGATTCTGGGAGAAGACTCCTCGCACTTCAACTACAGAGGTCTCCCCATTATGGAGCTCTACCGCTATATTCAGGCAGAAGAAAAAAGTCCCTCCCGCAATGAGGCTGACTACCTGAGAGCGAGGTATCTTTTCCACTCCAGAGTGGCTAATCCCTTCATCATTTTCGCCTTTGCCATCCTCGGCATGATACTCAGCCTGGGCAATTTAAGAGAGAACAGAAACTGGGTTTATTTCGAAGCTGTGGGCAGCATTATCGCTTCCTTCGTGCTCATTGTTACCTTCCGTTCCTTTGCGGAACAGGGCTCCCTCGATGCTTTTTGGGCCGTATGGATCCCCCAAGCCCTTCTGCTCTTGGTGTCTGGCTTCCTCTTTTATCAAAGAAACAGGTTGCCCCCCTCCGAGGGCCTGCTGCACTTCTAGACTTGGTCAACGGACAGAAATTCGATAGATTGCTCTCGATTGTTAGCAGCCTGAACAGTCACATTAAAAGAAAAGGGTACACATGAGAAGAGTTGTCGTGACAGGACTGGGGCTAATTTCCCCCGTAGGTCTTTCTTTTAAAGAGTCTTGGGCAAAGGCGATTGCAGGTGTCTCTGGGGTCGGGCTCATCCAGTCCTTCGACTCTTCCCACTACAGCGTCCAAATCGCTGCTGAGGTCAAAGGTTTCGATCCCCATACCGTGATGGAGCCCAAAGAAGCTCGAAAGGCTTCCCGCTTTATCCAGCTCACCTTGGCCGCTGCCAAAGAAGCCTTAGAAAACTCCGGCATTGATCTGAGTAAAGAAAATAACGACCGATTTGGTTGCTCTGTAGGTGTAGGTATAGGCTCGATTCAAAGTATCTACGAAACCTCTCTGCTCCTGGCAGAGGGCGGCCCTAAAAAAGTCAGCCCCTTCTTCATACCCTACGTCATCACCAATATGGCTGCCGGTATTGTTTCAAACCATTTTAATCTCCGCGGTGCTAATCTGTGCACAGCAACGGCGTGCACCAGCGGGACTCATGCCATCGGTGAAGCCTACATGTATATCAAGCATGGCATGGCGGACACTATGCTCTGCGGTGGCAGCGAATCTGCTATCTGTGAAATCGCCATTGTTGGCTTCGGCAATATGAAGGCTCTGAGTAAAAACAATGAACATCCCCAGCTCGCTTCACGGCCCTTTGACAAAAATCGGGACGGTTTTGTGATGGGAGAAGGATCCGGGCTGCTTGTTCTTGAGGAATATGAGAAGGCAAAGGCTCGCGGGGCCCATATCTATGCCGAACTCTGTGGTTATGGGGTTTCTGCCGATGCCCACCACATCACGGCCCCAGCCCCAGAAGGCGAGGGCGCCCAGCGCTGCATGCGGGAAGCCCTCAAGTCAGCAGGCATCCAAGGCACAGACGTCGACTACATCAATGCCCACGGCACGTCGACCCACCACAACGATATCAATGAAAGCCTAGCCATCCTAAAAGTCTTTGGCGAACACGCCTACAAGGTCGCTATATCTTCGACCAAGGGGGTCACCGGGCACTGCCTTGGAGCTGCTGGCGGAATGGAAGCTGTGTTCCTGGCTGCTGCTATCGACCAAGGTCTCATCCCCCCCACAGCGAACCTCCACGATCCCGATCCCGACTGCCCCCTCGACTACGTCCCCCTCAAAGCCAGACAGGCTAAGATCCGTCACGGTATCTCAAATTCCTTCGGCTTTGGAGGCACCAACGGTTCCCTGGTCATGCGCCACAAGGATCTCATCTGAAGGATTAAAGCTTCGCACCGCCCCGACCGATACCCCCTTGAGTTTCGTTGGACTTCAATTCGGGGAGGGTCTGTATGTCTTCATTGAGCTCTGGTTACACAAAACATCTGTCCTATTCTGCACTGGTCATCTGCTTATTAGCCTCTTCCTGTCGTTCACAAAGCGAAAAATCTTTGTCAACACCTGTAATGCTAGATCAGAAAAAAACGACATCGGAACTCACGCACTTTGGCTACCAACTGAGTGATGATGGGCTCGTCTCGATAGCTTCCGAAAAAGAAGAGGATAAGCTCTACAGACAAGCAAGTGAACATATAGAGGAATGGAGAGCATTTACCCAAAAACTCACTAAAACTTCTACATCTTCTGAGGCGGAAATATCTTTGGGCGTTACCCCGCGAGAGCTGGAGTACTTACTGTGAAAGGTGCTAAAGATATTGCTCTTCTTGCTGGGGGTGCTGGGGCTGCTTTTGCTCCCTGGGCTAGATTCGTTGCCATAAAGCGGTTGACACCGCCTCTTACACAGTAAGTAGGGGAGGAGGGGTAGCTGCGGATACTGTTCTGCCGCCTGGCTACTTGCTAGCAGACAATCCAGACCAAGCGGAAAAGTTGACCCCAATACTATTCCCCGTTGTAATAGAAAAGGAGGGGGTTCGTGTCCTCAGCCCAGAAGAAGCCGCTAGTTATCCCGAGCTCAAAGATTTTTTTACGAAATCACCATAATTAGCTGCACGAGATCACCTGACCACCAATGTCATTGTTAGGCAGAATTCCACCGTCTGTACTGCTTTAACTCGAGACCCATTCGAATTCGTCCACCTGCGGTGGACTTCGCTCAAGGTGACGGGGCTTTAACTAGTCGGTAGAACGTCACCCCGAGCGAAGTCGAGGGGTATCTTGCCTTAACCGAATGACATTGACCTGATCGCTAACGACCTCCTTCCTCGGCCTTCGGCGTGGTGAGGACGACAAAAGTCGAGCCCCGAAGGGGCGAGATCATTGTCACTCGAGACCCATTCATCGGGTAGCAAGGGGTGACTAACCCCAGAGCTCCCACACCACCGTACAAGCGGGCCCGCATACGGCCGCTTGCGTAGACTCTATGCTCGACTCCTCTTGTTTCGATGTGGGATTCACCACACCCTTGCTGACTTCTGCTCGTTCAGCCGCACCTTGGTTTTACCTTGAATGCAGGTTACTGGTTACCCAGCATGCCGAGCAGATCTCCCCGGGTAAGAGCACTCTCTTTCTGTCCATGTACTCACCTCATATACCGCTATCGATCTTCGGCAGTACGGGTTTCACCATGCGTCGC
>JAGNWK010000087.1 GCA_017985985.1 Oligoflexales bacterium | reverse complement strand
GAAAGCTGCCCTTTTGGGCAACACCCTGTATAGCTGCCAAGAAAAGAATAAGACCAAAGTGATCAACGAGCAGCAGCTTGAAAACTTCAAGATTCTTTCCACTGGGGTAGGAGCTGGAGTTGGAGGTCTTGCCGGAGCCGGGATTGCCAGCTACGTGGCAAAAAACACGATCAAATTAAAGACACACCACACGTTGCTCTCAGCGCTCGCAGGGGGCGTTGGAGGTTCTCTCATAGGCTCTGCTGTGGGATACATGGTGGGGTCTGTGCGCGAAGCCTGGGAGGATTTGCCAAACACCTACCCTCGAGATAAATCAGGCGGCTGTTACTCGAAGAAAGAACAAAGCCTAGCCTCACAGATTCTTTTAGATAAAAAACTAGAGGATGGGGAAGTCCAAAGTCTTTGTAGCTGTACAGATGCTCTGAGTCTCCGTGCCGAGATTCTTAACATGGCAAAGGAACTAGAAACCCTTCAGGAAGTGATCGATAAAGTCTATGTTGCTATTGCACCCAAGGGAGAGGAAAACACACAAGTAAAAGCATCCTCTGCTGGACCGGAACTGACGCGCAATCTTTTTCAAGTGAACGTAAAGATTTCCTCTCCTCTTCAGGTAGAAGCCAGGGATTTTGGTAAAAACTTTAAGGTGCCCACCTTCGGTCTTCAATTTGCTGGTAGCGATTATGTGCAAATTCTTCGCTGTATATCAAGTTACAAAACCCTCTTTCAAAGCCTTATACAAGAAGCTGACTCTCTAGTCGGCACAGAGAGTCGCTCCCAGTCTTTAAAATGGGCTTGGTACGATTCCTTTGGAAATCCAAAATTCTGCAAATTAGCGGCGCCCAGATGGCAGACGAATGGCGTCTCTGGCGAAAGTGAACAGGTCACTTATTTTCAAGACATCACAGCACCATCTGGGACCTTCTTCTATATCGTGAATCCTTGCCTTGCTAAAAGCACTCATGGGGCTACAAAAGACGAATGCAGCTTCATCTTGGCCAGTACAGATGAAATTACGTTTTCAAGTCCGCTCTCCGATGCATTCTTAAAAAAAGCAGCTGAATTGACAGAAGCAGAGTTACGTTATGATGGTTACACAGATCAGTTGAACGAGCTGACTCGAACACTTCTCGCTCAGAGGCAGAGCTGTTCCCAAGGATTTCAAGCGAATGAACTAAGTAAAAATCAGAAAGCTGGGCTGACTGATTTAGTTACTATGATAGGAACCCCCCTAGCCATCGGCGCTGGAGCTGGTGCAAGTTACTTTGCTTATTCAAGGAAATGGCTATCTGGGAAGACAGCAGCTGCTGCTGCGACGGCGGCTGCTGCCGTCTTTAGTACAGCAGCTATAGTAAGTACCAGTTTGCTTCATCTTAAACGAGACGACCCCGCTAGTCCCCCCTCAGCTTGTGAAGAGGTCCAGCTCACTGCTGAGCGTATTGTAAAATTGAGAGAGGA
This sequence comes from Oligoflexales bacterium, assembly GCA_017985985.1. Lineage (GTDB taxonomy): Bacteria > Bdellovibrionota_B > Oligoflexia > Oligoflexales > Bog-1112 > JAGNWK01. Next base: position 9,292 of record JAGNWK010000087.1, on the reverse strand, counting down.
CAAAGATTTCGTACAGGCCAAAGACAAGATCGTAAGCTTGTCGCAAGAACTCCAAGCCCTGCACGCCGAGTTTCAAGGCTACGACAAGGCCCTCTGGAACTCTTTCTTTGGCCAGTAGTTTTTTCTAAGAAGGAGCTTCCCCTCTCTAGAAGAATTCTCCCTCTGGCCCAAAGTTAGGCAAATTTGAATCTGTCTTTTACGTCTTCTTTATCGTCCATAGAATCAGGGCCCGTTCCTGGGGTCTGATCGTTCACAAGCGCTCTGATCTTATCTGAGGGATGAAACGTGACCACAGAACGAGAACTGATTTCAAGCTTTTGCCCCGTGTGTGGATTGCGTCCAGGTCGAGATCTTTTTGCTTTGACAGCCCATTTGCCAAACCCAGATATTTTTACCGCATTTCCACCTTCAAGTTCGAGCTTCATCTCCTCTAACAACATTTCAAGGAGATCTTTTGATTCTTTTGGTGAGAATCCTAATTTTTTTTGAACTTGGTCGCAAATACGTTCTTTTGTAAGAGTCTCTGGTTTATCTCTCATGAGTGATGCACCTTACATTTTAAGTTATGTTGTTATTATTAAAGCATTTTACCATTTTTTAAGGAAGCGTGCTTAGGTAAAGAGGGAAAAAATATCGCCGAATGAATAGTGCTAGCAGAGCGCTCCTAGCTTCAGTAACACACCTCATTGCAGAAATACGAAGGTCTTCTGAACAGCACAAAAGAACTTGACGATCGGGGCAAGCTACACCATCTGTGGGAGGAGGTTCAAGCATTATGCTGAAACGATTGGTAAAATTTTTGCCAACCTCGAGTTTTGACCCTTACGGAGATTGCTTCGCTACGCTCGCAATGACGGGTTCTGCCATTTCGTCATTGCGAGGAGGCGCAGGCGACGAAGCAATCTTGCCTTTACACAGAGATTGCTTCGCTACGCTCATGACGAGGTTCTGCGATGAATATTTAGACAGGTCAGCTCGGGGTGACTTTCTCCCAACCAGCTAAAGCCCCGTCACCTAAACTTCTAGGGTACCGTCCTCTTGCATTTGCAGGACGAGGTGAACGATCTCCCGCTGGCAAGTCTGAACTTCGCTGAGTGGAAGTTTAGGTGAGTTAGCAATCTCGTCTTCCAGCATTTTAGCAGCTCTTTTAGACATGTTTTTAAACAGGCAGGCCTTCAATTCAGGGCTGGCTTGTTTAAGGGCTTTGCGCAGGCTGTCGGCCTTAAGCCGAGGGAGTATCTTCTGTATATCTGCATCGCTTAGTTTTTTCAGATCTTCAAACCCAAACATGTTCACTTCGACATCTTGAAGCAACTGAGGATCCCTCTGTCCGATCGCATCGAGGAGTTGGTTGGATTTTTCTTTATCAAGAGTGAGGAGCATCTTCGACACAGCTGCGGCACCACCTAGACCCTTCTTAGGCCTTTGAGAAAGTTGTTGGGCATGGTCCATCAGGAATTCATTCACGTAATCCAGAAGCCCAGGCTCTATGGGATTGAGACTTGCCATCCGGGTGAGAACTTCCGATTGGGTTTCGAGCGTTAAAAAGCCAAGGGTATCCGCGGCCTTCTTTGAATCCAGTTGGGCGAGGATAAGGGCTATGGTCTGCACCCTTTCTCCCCGGATGAAAGCCGCGAGAGTCACCGCAGGAACTGACTCAAGAATGCGAGAAGCTGAAGACTTGAAACTAAACTGTCTTCGAAGTTCAGAACTTTGATGCAGAACTTTGTCCAGCAGTTTCTCGGTGAAATCAGCTCCCCCTTCAAGGACTGGGGCCTTCTCCAGAGTCTGTGAGAACTCCAGAAGGATGCCGTCCACCTCTTCCTGCCCCACCCTCTGCAATGTAGCCATAGCCTGGCTTATTTTCTTGAACTCAGGCTGATCTTTGAGCTCTTTTAGCAGGGCTGAAGCCAGTTCTTCCCCACAAGCAAGGAGCAAAATAGCCATCTTCTCATATCGATTTCGAGAGGGAGGCATGACATATCCCTTTTGAGAAGGTTGGAGGACTCTCTGGATATCCGCACTTCGAATGGTTTTCTAGAATGAGCTTAATATTCAATTGAGCAGGTTAAGAGGGTTTTCTATAAATCCCGCCAGTGTTTCCAGAAAGCGGGCTCCGACCATCCCGTCGACAACTCTGTGGTCGCAGGACAGGGTCATCTTCATTCTGTCCTGAGCGATAAGCTGGCGGTCTTTACCAACATGGGGCACCGTCTGGGTTGAGCCGAGAGCGAGGATACAAGCCTGAGGGGGATTAATGATCGCGGTGAAGTCTTCCACCTTGGTCATCCCCAGATTCGATATGGTGAAGGTCCCTGAGGAATACTCTTCCGGTTTGAGAGAACCCTGCTTAGCTCTTTCGACCAGTTCTTTGCTTTTCCTCGAAATCTCTTTCAAGCCCATTTTGTCAGCATGAAAAAGAGTAGGAGTGATGAGACCTGTCGGAAGGGCGACAGCGAAGGCCAGATGGACGGAACCATGTTGCAGAATATAATCCCCCTGCCAAGAGGAGTTGACAGTTGGATGCTGCTTCAGTGCCCTGGAGGTACAGAGAAGGAGCACGTCATTAACACTGACCTTTTGCTGAGCCACTTCTGGGCCTTTGAGGCCGTCATTGAGAGCTTTTCTCCAAGCAAGAACAGGTTCCATGTTGACGGAGAGAGTGAGATAAAAATGAGGAGCATCATTTTTTCCAGAAACTAGTCTTTTGGCGATCGTTTTCCTCATCAGAGAAATATTGAGCTTTTGGTCTTGCTCGGAGCTGACGCTAAACGCGGTCAGGGCAGACTCTGGCGACAATTTAGGGGAAGACAGCGCCTCCAGATCTTGGGCAATGATCCGTCCGTGAGGACCAGAGCCGTGAAGAGTAGAGAGGTCGAGACCTTTTTGCTGGGCGATTTTCTTCGCCAATGGCGATGCTTTGACACGTAGAGGATCTTCCAGAGATAGACTTTTGTCAGCTGGGACCGAGGCGACAGCTGCAGCTTTAGGTCCCGAACTTGCCACCACTTCGTGAGCTTTTAAATCGGCAGGTTTTGTGGGAATATTTTCAATTTTTTCACCACGAGCACCGACTATGGCGATAGGCGTCTGGAGGGCGTAGGAAGCCCCCGGTTGAGCGAGAATTTTAAGCAAGACTCCGCCCTCAGGAGAAGCATACTCCATCGTTGCTTTGTCTGTTTCTATTTCAACGAGGATCTCTCCCTCGGAAATGGTTTCCCCTTCTTTTTTAAGCCATTTCGCTATGCCACCCTCTTCCATGGTGTCACTCAACTTGGGCATCTGTATAATTGTGGCCATTATTTCTCTCCTCTTCTAAATCTTTTTAGGGGAACTGTTATTAAGGGAACCAGCTATGCACCCATTCGACGGAGCTCAGGGCAAGGTTTCCCTAACCCCTCCTTGCTAGGAGCCATCCCACAAGTCGTATAGCAAGGCATTGAGGAGCGAGCAGCGCAGTTTACTTGCTGGTAAACGAGCAGCGCAGCGACGAAAATAACGCAGCTAGACGACTTGTGGGATGGTTCCTAGAACAAAACCAGCTGCGTAGTTTCCTAAGTCCTTACTCATTGAACCAGCTGCTCAGTTTCCTTAGCCCTTGCTAGAACATAATCTTTGGAGGATATGTTAACATACTCTTTTTTCTGAATCATGCGAAGATTCGTCCCTAAATCTGTGAGGTTGTGCGTGATAGACAATATAGATCTTTCCATCCGTGATAAAATTCTTTACTGGAGTCAGGCTGAGGTCTTTGACCAATCGACAAGAACAGAAATACAAAATCTCATCGATCAGGATTCCGTCAAGGAGCTCAACGATCGTTTCTATAAAGACCTTGAATTTGGAACGGGAGGAATGAGAGGACTTGTCGGGGCAGGGAGCGCTCGACTGAATGTCTACAATATCCGCAAAGCCAGTCTTGCTTTGGTTTCATACCTGAAAGAGCAGTATACTTCGACCAAGCAGCTGATCGTTGCCATCTCCTATGACTCTCGAATCCATTCTCGTCACTTTGCTGAGTATACAGCAGAAGTTTTTGCTGCCTACGGCGTTCGGACTTTGATAACACAAGAGATGCGCCCTGTTCCGATGCTGTCTTTCATGGTTCGACACTTTGGCTGTCAAGCTGGGGTGTGCATCACTGCTAGTCATAATCCACCTGCTTACAATGGCTTTAAAGTCTACTGGGGAAGCGGTGGCCAATTAGTACCGCCTCACGATCTGGGGATTCTTACACAATACAAGAGCATTAAACGCTATGAAGACATCCGTACTCTCAGCTTTGCCAAAGGATTGGAGGACGGTTTAATTCAGGAGATCGGTTCTGAACTCGATAATGCCTATTTAAAAAAAATCACTGAACTTTCTTTTCGTAGAGAAGAAGCCTCGTCTCGCTATCAACACGAACTTTCCACCTTCAAAATTGTCTATTCAGCTTTGCATGGCACAGGGGGCTTTGCTGTACCCAAAGCCTTGGATGCCTTTGGGTTTAAACAAATCTATCTAGAAGAGGAACAAGCAAAGCCAGATGGAAATTTCCCAACCGTTAAATCCCCTAATCCCGAAGACCCTTCAGCCCTAGAAAGAGCTGTCCTCCTTGCAAAAAAAATAAATGCAGACATAGTTCTAGCCACAGATCCCGACGCCGATAGAGTTGGCATTGTAGTTCGTGAAGAAGATCAATGGGTCAGTTTTAATGGCAACCAAATGGGTTGTCTATTTTATGAATACATCTTCTCTTCCTTAAAAGAAAAAAAACGTCTGCCGGAGTATCCACTAGCTGTTAAGACTGTCGTAACGACAGATCTACAGAAAAAGATAGCTGAGTTTTATGGAGCCTTTTGTGAAGAAACACTCACCGGTTTTAAATGGATTGGCGGTTTGATTGAGGCCTATGAATCTGGTGAAAAAAAGCCTTACAAAAGCTTTGTCTGTGGTGGAGAAGAAAGCTATGGTTTCTTAACAGGAACCTTTGTTCGAGACAAAGATGCGGTTATAGCCTGTGCTATGCTCTGCGAAATGACAGCCTACTATAAAAGTTTAGGGAAAACATTGAGTCAGGTTCTCGACTCTCTTTTTCTTCGGCATGGTGTGTATGAGGAATCTCTATTTACCCTTGAACTACCAGGTAAAAATGGGGCCGAAAGAATCCAGGGTATTCTAAAAAATCTACGTGCTCGTCCACCTCGATCGATAGCGGGTCAAACCGTACTGCAGATCAAAGACTATCTCCTCGGCAAGCAAAAAAGTGGAGCAGATCTTTCATTAGAAGATCCACTTCACTTTGTAAAAGAAAACATGCTGCAATTCGAACTCCCCCAAGCTCGACTGAGTATTCGCCCGTCGGGAACGGAACCCAAAGTGAAAGTCTATACTTCTGTTTTTTCAACGGATACCGTTAACATTGAGAACTTGCCTGTTTTGAAAAAACAAGTAAAAATCTTGCTAGCCAGTTTGGAAAAAGCTATCAAAGAGCTTGTCTTTTAGGGGAGGGAATGGCCCCTAACGTGTAAGCAAGGAGGGGCCAGGGGAACCTGCGCAGGTTCCCCTGAAAGAAGTTCATTTTTGAGGGGAGAGAATTTGTGCTGTCTTATCTTCTTATCGAAACACAGGATTCCTTTGAGTCGAAAGATACCAAAAAATGGGCTAATCTCGCCATAGATCTTCAGGATCAAGGGGCTAAGGTCGTTTTTCATTTGCTCGAAAATGGTGTCTTAGCAGCGCGTTCATCGAGTCTCTCTTCCGAGATCAAACGCCTTATCGAAAGTGGTATGGAAGTGGAAGCCGACCTCTTCTCCTTGAAAGAACGAGGGATCGAAAAGGACCGACAAGTCGCTGGTCTACAGATCAGCTCCCCCGATAAAATTATCGAACGCATGCAGGAAGGATTCAAAGTCCTATGGCACTAGATAAAAAGAAACAGATTTTTACTTTTGTACTTATGGATCCCCCGTTTGAATCCGCCAGAACAACGACAGCTATGAGACTGATCCATGCCGCTGTCTGCAACGGCCTTGACGTCAAAGTCTTTGCCTACGAGGGGGCTGTTTTTCTTCCTCTTGCCAGTCAGAAAGCCCACGCGAATTCCATTCATGGTCGTGGACCGGAAGAAGAGAATCATCCCCTGACCAAGGACTGGGTGAGCTCCCTTGCGGAAGAGGCCGTCCGTCGCGGGGGTAGTATGGAATGGGTGAACTGTGGCTTATGTGTGGATGAACGAGGAGCACAGGATGTCGTCCCTGCAGTGAGGAGAGGGAGCCCTCTCGATCTGCTTCAATTTTCTGAAATATCAGATCAGGTGCTCGTGATTCCCACACGCTAATTCTCTCACTTTTAGGAGGGAGATTTAAAGAGGGGGGAACGCCCTCTTTAGGTTGTGACTTAGGGGGGAGATTTAAAGAGGGGGGAACGCCCTCTTTAATAAAAAAAGAGGGGACCATGTTTAAAAAGCGAATACTCAACGTTATTTCGACTGCCTATCGAGCGACTGTAGAAGAGCAAGATGATACCGTTGTCTGGCTTAGCCATGTTTTGAAGAGTCATGGAGCTCAGATTGATCTTCTACTGCGAGGTAAAACAGTAAACTATGCTGTTAAGTCTCAAGATGCATCAGGGCTTGTTTTTGGCACTTGGGTGCAAACCCAACCCTGTCGCTTAGCTGATGATTTGAAAAGTTTTATAGATAAAGGTTCTTCTGTTTTTTTTATTGAGGAAGATGCAGCTCTCCTTGGCCTTGAGCCTCGAGATCTTATCAATGGCCCAAAAGGTTTATCAGAGAGAGAACTCGCAAAACTTTTTCAAACTTATGACTTCGTATGGACTTGGTAGAAACACATGGCTTTTTTAGATAGACTGCGTAGAAAGCGTGAAAATTACGATATTTGGAAGGCTGTAGACATGTATGTCTACGAGGAGCTCGGCACGCCTCGCATTACAAATAAGCATGTTCAAGACTTTTTAGTTTGTGACATTGATAAGACTTATTTAGAGACCGAGTTTGAATCTATGCTCAAGCTCGCTAAGATAGCTTTTGAAGATGCAGACGAGAAGATCACGGTTGAGGGAGCTGCCGAATACTTGAGGGCCTACCGCTGGGGTGTGCATGCCGATTTGGTGTCAAACGCTTTTGATCTCGAATTCTACCCCCGACCTCTACACTTTGTCACAGCTTCTCCACCTCAACTAAGACGTGTTCTTCAGGAAAAACTAGCTTTAGATGGTCTGGATTGGTCCTCTGCTACTTTTAAAAACCAAGCCTATAATATGAAGTCTGGGCGTTGGGACTTACTTCGACATCAGATCGCTTATAAATCTTCAGCGATACTCGGCCTGTTTCATTATATCCAACCTGAGCAGCAAAAATCGATGACGATTCTTGGGGACAACGCTGAGTCAGATGCTTTTATTTATTTAGGTGTAAAGTTATTCATCGAAAAGAAATTGGATGAAGAGGGTTATAGTCTTTATCTGCAAAAATTTGGTGTTGAAAAGCAAATGGCTGCGAGCCTTATCAAAAAAACAGACCTAGCTTTCCTTGCTCAACACAATGTTCAGAACATCTATATCCGTCAGATTCCCAGTTATCAACTGCCTCTGCTTGCACCTCTGACGGATCCTATTTTTCTTTTCCAAGATTACTGTGAATTGTCTTTTCATTCGATTCATGCAGGCTTAATCGATCCTTGCCTCTTGGAAGAATTGGCACGAGCCTTTCATAATTTTTATGGATACAGCGTACAAGAACTTATGGATTTAACACAGAGCTGGATAGAGACAGAGACGGCCTCTCAAGCGAGCTCTCAGACTTTTTTAGATCTGAAGGCAAAGCTCGCAAGCTTGGGGGCCCATGCTCAGAAGGGGTTAGCCCGTACCCCTCGAAGGGTCACTGATCTAACACAGTTTGCAAAGCTAGAACAGAAAGAAATCCTTGACCTGGCTGAGCAGTGGAGAGATCTAGTCTTTTCTGCTCGTGCAAAAAACAAAAGTAAGAACTTCGTTCCAACCTGTCTAAAACCAAGTGCTGTGGATCCATAGGTAAGAACCTAGCCCTAGAGCTAGGTTGAGGGTCCATATGACTATTCTTTTTCTCATATTATTATCTTTTCATTCTAAATAAACTATATTTTCATTTCGGATAAACTTTATATAAATGAACCATTTTATATAAAGTATTAACATAATTTAAAATAAAATAAGTAAAGACTTCTTGAGAAGCGTCATCCAGAGTTTGGACTTGGCTTTTACCACAAGATCACCTATAACACACTAATATATCTAATATATTTAATATGGAGATCGCAAGATGAAAACAAGTTTGAGATCTGTTTTTGCTCTATTCTTTATCCTCATGGCGGCAAGTCCTGCTCAGGCCGGTTGTCGCTGGGTTTGGAATGGGATTAAATCCGTCTGGGAATGTGACAGTGGGCGAACTTACAACTCTTTTAATGTCAAAAATAGTTGTAATCGGAACGTTCGCGTCGGGGTTCATTACTATGTTGCAGAGAATGGATCAGGGACCTGGAGGGATGCTGGCTGGTATAATTTTGTACCCGGCGAAAACGCTTACCTTGTTCCGTCAACTAGCCGAAACATCTACGTTTATGCCGAGAGTATGGACGGTACTTTGACGTGGGGGGGCGATCAATGCAATATTCGCCTATATGGTAAAACAAAATGTGGAAAATTGATTAATATGGGTGAACACTTTACAAATTACACATACAATTTGACCTGCAAGTAAGTTGCATGCTGCAGCTCAGCAAGAGCTGGTAACTTTGAAGAGTCGGAGTATATAATAAACAAAAGGAGGTGCGTATGGCGGACAGTCCTTTTGTTCATGTCACTCGGGTGGCTCTCGACGATATCATCAAAAAACATGCACAGGAGTCTAAGTTCGGTTATTTCTTCTCTGACGAGCAGTTTGACAGCCTTTTGGACGAGCTCGTATCCTTTCTGGCCATGAGCCGTGAGCTGAAGAGTGCTGGGGACCGAATCACCCAGCAGCAAAATGAAAAACCTCTTAAAAAACCAGGAACTAAAGTTTCACCCTCATTATCCCGTTAAGGAGAGTGGACCACACCTGTGAGTGTCGTTCCAGATAGGAATTTATAAAAATTTAGGAAGGAGTAGATCACAACAGAATGCCACAACCAATACATTCCGTTTGGAGGATCCAGCGTAAGGACAGGCTTGAACCAAAGAGAACTGGCGAGTTCGAAGCCCTTGTCGATAGGCCAACGCAGAACCAAGTCAAAAATCATGAAAAATACGGCCGAGAAGAGAAGATTAAACC
>JAGNWK010000016.1 GCA_017985985.1 Oligoflexales bacterium | reverse complement strand
TCGGGTAGTTCACCTAAGTTTCTTCGGGCACCCTTGCCTTCTCCTATTCATTCCCTCTTCTCAGGGCTGATTCTGGACTTTCACCAGCTAGCTAAAGTGCATGCCGGGCGCACCCTCTCGACTCGCTATGCTCGCTCGAGGTGACGATATCGAAGTACTGTCGCAGAACCTCGTCATTAGGATTCAACCTGTCGAAGTATTGTCGCAGAACCTCGTCATTAGGATTCAACCTGTCGAAGTATTGTCGCAGAACCTCGTCATTAGGATTCAACCTGTCGAAGTATTGTCGCAGAACCTCGTCATTAGGATTCAACCTGTCGAAGTATTGTCGCAGAACCTCGTAATTGCGAGGAGCCGTAGGCGATGAAGCAATCTTGCCTTTACACTGAGATTGCTTCGCCGCTCGCAATGACGAGGTTCTGCGATGGTCGACCCTAAAAAGCTCGATCAGACTGGACTAGAGACATCGGTTTAAAGATGGAGTTCGCAGACTCTATCCCAGGGGGGGGCTTTCCCCCTAAAAGATTCACAAATGGAGGATCTTCAACAAACCAGTCATCTAGTGACAAAGCCTTGAGAGAAAGACTCTCCCAGTAATCTAAAGTTTCTCGAGACAAGTGCGGTCGACTCATAGGTAAAATCGGCAACTGTGTCAGCTCTGCAAATCCGATCAGAAAACCCTCACCCATCGATTTAAAACCAAACAAAGAACGAAATCCTCCTCCATAAAGACTGCTCATCAACCTGTCGTTATCAAAAAGATTTCTTCTGGCCTCATCTGTTCGAGGAGAGTGATGAAAGGGGGCATCCATCACCATGAACCCACCAGGAGCAAGGGTTTTGTGAAGCAGTCGGAAAAATTCCAGACTATAAAGACGCATACCCTCTCCATCAAAGGGAAAGGGGAAATCGACAAAAATAGATGAGAACTGTTCTTTATTTTTTTGCAGCCAGAGAAAGGCGTCTGCCACCTCCACCCGCACCCGAGGATCTCGAAGAGAATTTTGGTTCAAGTGAGCAAGGGGGGGACGCTGAGCAAGCTGTACCATCCCCGCATCCAACTCCACCAAAGTCAGATCCAGTGGGTTTTTCTTATGTTTAAGAAGTTCCCTTAGGAGTAAGCCATCACCTGCACCTAAGACGAGAACTTTATCCGGAAAGCGAGACGTCAAAAGAAAAGGGACGTGGGCCAGATGCTCATGATAATCCCGTTCCCTCCTCGTGTCGTACTGGTAATGCCCATTTAAAAAAAGAGTGTGCTCAAAGTACCCTTCCACAGTAGGTTTTTCCTCTGAGCCATGGCCAGTGTTTTCTACAGATTTTGTCATATCGATAAACTGATACGGACTACGCACTCGCTCTACGTCAGGGATTTTCTTCAAAAAGCTATAAAGTTCGGAAAGTGGAACTGGGCCTAGCCATTCGATACCTGTTTGTGAAGAGTTCTGCAGAGCCAGAAAATTATAATAAAAATTTTTAATTTGAAGATTTTCTAAAACGGGAGAGAAGATCAGACCCAAAAGGAGAAGAACACTCAGTCCTGAAACCCTCAAAATCGCAGATTTTCGATTAAACTCAAATAAAAAGATGCCTAATGCTATCAAATGGACGAAGGCCGCAAGCAGACCCGCTTGAACCATGCTGACATGGGGGTTGAGAATAAGAATAAAGATGAGAGAAGCAGCTAGGGCCCCAAAATAATAAGCTGACCAGATCAGATAGAGGGGCGACTCCACAAGACTCGCCTTCACTCTCTGTATTTTTAGGAGCAGCCTCCATTCCAGTCCAGACATAAAGCCGATAGCAAAGACAAGGCCTTCTGCCAACATAGCAAACTGATGCAGAGGCCTAACGATCCAGGCTTCCCCACGACTGAACCCATAATCATAAAAGTAAATTCTATAAACGATGTGCAAAAAAATGGTGAGAAGGACACTGCTCGCCCCTAAACAGATGAGGCTGGCTTGAACTTTAAAAAATTGGGATTCAACTCGACCTTTACCTTGCCTAACTAAGACTCCACAGGAAAAGCCCGCCATATAAAAACCTAGGCTGAGGCTTTCCCAAACTGAACTGTCATCCATCAACTGCGACAGGCATTTAGCCATGCTCATTTCATACAGTAAACTGGCTGCTGAACTCAAGAAGGCCAGAATCAAGATGCATTTAAATGGACTGATGAAAACATTCCTCCTCATGCGAGCAGGTCAGCCATTTTTCTGAGAGCTGGAGCCCGAGACTCTGCAAAATGTGCGATAGCTTGAGCCAGATCACAGATCATCTCCAGCTTTTGACTGCGAAGAAAATTTTTGCTCGTCAGCTCAGATGCAAAAAACCTCTTAGCATCTTTAACACCCTCCAAAGTCGCTAACTCTCCTAAATTTTTATAGAGATAAAAAGATAGAGGAGATTTTTTCGAGTCGAAAGAGGATTCTTGTGCACGGCCCTCTGAAAAAAGAGCGATGAGAGCTTGATCCTGATCTTCTGGATGCTTATTCGAACTGTACTCCAAATAAGACTCTATGGTTTTTGAATTTTTTTTGCCGCGAACTCTATCTCCGACAAAATAAATCATCGGAAGATCCCCACCCGTTAACTCTGCCAGAGCTTCTAGAATAGCAGTCTCATACAGTTTTACTCTCAAATAAGTTCTACCCAGGTGGAGGTTCCTGTCAGCAAGAGAGATAATGGAATCAAAATCATGCTTAGGAGGCGTGTTATTATAAGTATAGAACACACGATGTGCATCGAGCTGCGACAGAAAAGCCTCCATCCCCTGCAGAGCAAGACGATATTCTTTGATCGTATAGAAACTTGACTCCTGTAACTTTTTATGTGTTTCTGGTAGAAGCATCCAGGTGTTATCAAGAAATTTAGCCGTATCGCTATAAGAAAAATTCTCGACATCTTTGTTGGCTAAGATCACAGCCCGCTTTAAACCCATTTCCACATCATTTGGACTCAGTCCCAACTTCAAATGATCGTTGACAGTCAAAATCCTTCTCTTCAAAGTTGAAAAAACATCTTCTTTTCCTCGAAAAGGTACCGTGGCTTCGATACAAACAACAAGCATCAGGAGCTCTCGCAACGACAGCGTCTGCTCAAGTTCACGAAGAGCTAGTAAGGCACTTAGGAACTCATTCTGTCCAGCATGGATCAGAAGCTTATCCCCTCGCTTAAAACCAAAGACTTCTAGGGCCATATTAAAAATGAGGTCTGAAGATGGCGCTAATTCTGATATGTACAAAACCCCATTTACAGAATGAAAATAAGGCGAAAGAATAGCTTCTATATCAGGAAGAAAACCCCCATCAATTTGATAATAAACCACATCATGATACAGGGCAGAAAGTATACCGATCGGATCTAGGTTCTCAGAAAGGGCGATGATATGATGAGGACGATGGAAAATGCGAAAATGACCACTCATACTTCTCAGAATGAGAAGGCTCCATCTCTCAAGCTGTTGATGAGTGAAGCTATGTTGCAGTTGAGTCAGAGCCGAAGCCATTCGCTTCATGACTGTTTTATAACTAACATAGGATGACATTTGAAAAGTTTCCATAGAATCCATTATATACTGAAGCGAATCAGATTGGTGATAGGGCCCCGCGCAGCTGGAACCGCGGAGAACTTACCCCCTCTCGGCATCCTATCCATTCGAACGGCTTCTTATTGCTTTGGAATCAGCTGTATTCTACTCAATCCTTCCTGTCTCCGTAAAGAAAGCACCCTCACGCCGGCACAACGCTGCGAACTTCAACCCGACTATGTTTGGAAAAATAACCAATGCCTGATTTTGGGATCTCTCACTGAGCGTCAACTCGACTGTAACCAACGAAAGGATGGATCTAAATGGGTGAATGAAACTTGTGTTCTCCTTCAAAATCAAATCCATTCCCCTAACGAAACCCTCCAATTAGATTGTGAAAAAAATCCGGAGTTCAGCTGGAAAATAAATAAAGAAACAGGGCAGGGATCCTGCTTAAAAATCACCACAGAAACAAAAAAAGAACGCTGCCTTGCACAAGAAAAAGGGGCGTTTTGGGACGAAAAGAGCTCCGAATGCCTGAGTCCAAAACAGCTTTCCTGCCTAAAAGGAGGCGACACCTGGAGCCAATCGGAAACTCGCTGCCTCACAAAAGCAGAAAAAACATGTCTTGATCGCAGAGATGGATCCTCTTGGATCGAAGGCAAATGTCTATCTGCAGGTGAGTCGAATTGCAAGGCAACAGGGCTACAAGTCTGGGATCATGGTCAAAAAAATTGTAGGATGAAAAATTTCTATGACTACTGCTCCGATAAAACCCTCAGTGAAGAACTCAAAAAAACAGTGCAAGCCTTGGCAGAATTTGTCCCTTACACTAATAATTGCTCACAAATTTTTGAAGAATTAAAGCGACGCCCCCTTCTCTCACTGCAAAACAAAAGTCTAAAAGACCTTGCACCCTTACATGGCTTGGAGGACAGTCTTAAACAACTGCTGTTACAGAATAATCAGATCACCAGCCTTGAAGCTCTGGAAAAGTTCCACAATCTGACATCCCTCAACCTCTCCCAAAATAAAATCCAAGACCTCAGTTCTTTGAAGTATCTGAAAGGACTTGAGTCCATAGATCTGTCTGAGAACGAAGTATCCGATCTAGCTCCGCTTGCTGAACTTACTAAAATCAGAGATCTTATTCTGAGAAAAAACAAGATCGGTAGTTTAAAAGATTATGTGAGCCTACAGGGTGCTTCGGATGGAGCCTTCATTCATCTCAAGAATATAGATCTATCGGACAACTGTGACCTATCTGAGCTTTCAGGCTTACTTGCCCATGCAATTTATCTAGAGAGTCTGAATATTCATCACACCAAAATCGATCCCAAAACCCTTAGTGCCATCGCAGAAAAAGCTCTCACCGTACCCAAAGAAGATATAAGAACGTGTGACTAGCCACTTCTTCTAAAGAGGGCGTTCCCCCCTCTTTAGAATTCTCCCCCCTCTCTATCGACTATGGTCTACATTAGAGGTCTACATTAGACCCATCTCATCCCCGAGGAGGGGAGACAGTCCAAAGTCAGAGTTGAGACCAGCTTTCACCTTCACAGCAAAATCTGCATTTGGGCTTTGCAGTAAATCATAGAGCTTAAAGCTCACCAAAGACTTCGGGACCCAGAAAACAGAGGATAACTCTGCTATGACATTTTTTCTCACGTCGAGTTTGCTACATTCCATTTTTAATTGATCAGATGGAATGAGAATAGACGTAGCAAAGCAAAGCTTTTCCCAAAGAAGAAGAGAAGGATTGAGTTCTCCTAGAACCGGGTAACGGGATCTCTCCCCCTCAAATATAATTTTTGCCAAATCCATGCTCATACTCATACGAGTCTGAGCTTTTATATCTCCCTTTTTGTGCTGCAAGATATAATGACCTGGTTTACTTCTCAGAATACGACTGAGCTTATCGAGCAGATCAACAGGCTGCACTTGAATGAAGGGGAACAACCGGAAAATTTCTGGCAGATAAAGAGGAGGAGTCGAAAAGTTCGCCTTTTCGAGAAGGACTCGACAGAAATTATGAATCTGTTCCTTCCTCCTATTCAGTTCATTTTTATCGCTACTTTGAACTTGAGCTAAACACTCCCGGAAGGATTTAGCCTCGGAATACTCGTAGTAGGCTTCATCTAAGTCGGTAGCTCCACTCGCCACATCGTGGAGAAGAAATGGCTCTAATTTCAAGACTTCCGCGAGCTTGGCTAGCGCAAATACGGATTTAACATTTTTCTCACCCCTCTTCCAATGACTACAGTCTGAGGGATTAAAATTCAGAAACGATCCTATCTCCTGATCATGAACCTTCTCTCCTCGTTGAGAACTCAGGACTTTTTGGCAAAATTTAAAAAGCTGCAGCGAGCTCGGGAACTTGATGACACTCGAACGTTTCATCGCTCCTCCAGATCTTTTTTAAATCCTGAGATCACGCGGAAAGGAGATGCAGACTGTTTCTTCATCCGATCCTACGCGTTTTAACGCGTTTTAACGCGTTTATCAGGTAGATCAATTTAAGAAGATCAAATTTTTTAAGGAATAACTATGAGACCATTATAGAAGCTGGGCTAATCAAGGTCAAGAAATAGAATTCTTTATCTTGTTCTAGCGAGGAGACCTCCGAGGGTGGAACCAACAATTACGTAGAAAAGAGTGGCATAGCATAAAAAAATTGCATACAAGCCCATCAAGACCTCGGGCAGACTAAAAGTCTCGAACCAATATTTAACAAAGGGGGTCAGTCCATCCCTAACCGTCTCTTGATAACCCAGTAAAGCCACCTTAAATGATAGCAAGGTCAAGACAGCACAAGCAGTGATCACAAAGAGATCAAAGAGATGGGCGACCATAAACCAAAATATTTTTGCGAATAGGGGTCTCTCGTCGGGAACAATAAAAGCATAGTCATCTTTCTTTTCTCTCTCATCCCACTTGGATTCAAATTTTTCATCAAAAGGATTAAAATCTGCTTGCTCCTGAAAAATTTCAGGCACCTCTACAACTCTCTCTCGGATAAGACTTCTCTCCAGAGGCTCCGGCACAGGAGTTTTTTCCTCTCGTCTAGGAGGAGAAAGCCTTATCTCCCTCATCTCTGGAGCCCTGGCCCTATCCCACAAGCTGACTCCCCTAGAGAGAGCTTTAAAATGGTGAGGTGCCAGTCTCTCCGCTAGCTGAGAAAGCTCTATTCTTAAAGCCTTGTAGGTAGGGTCATTCTCCGCCATGATGAAGTCTCCCACTTTCTAAGAGCTGATTGAAATACTCTTGCCATGCAGTTCTCACTTGCGACCCCTCAACTCCGCTCTAAGCTGTCTAAGTATTCCGATTTCGTCATTACAAGGAGCCGTAGCCGACGAAGCAATCTTGCTTTACAGGGAGATTGCTTCGCTACGCTCGCAATGACGAGGTTCTGCGATGAATACTTGAACAGTTTGCCTCGCAATGACGTGCGATGAATACTTAAACAGCTTGACTCGGGGTGACGTTCCATAGTTCCGGTGACATCCATTGAGAACTTACTGTTGGATTCTTTCTTACAAGGCTATACAAAAGTAGGGTGGATTGCAAAGATCTTAAGAATCTATCGACATCGGGTAGGGAGGACAACATGGCAAAAGAAGCAGTGATTGTAGATGCAGTGAGAACCCCCATGGGCAGATCTAAAGGGGGAATGTTTCGTCATAGACGAGCTGAGGACATCTCTATTGATCTCGTCAAGGTTCTGCTTGCCAGAACCCCCAATCTAGATCCTGGAGAAGTAGAGGATGTCATTTGGGGCTGTGTTCAGCAAACTCTGGAACAAGGTTATAACATCGCACGCTTCATAGGCCTCCAAACTCCCCTACCGGTCAGCGTCAGCGCTCAAACTGTCAACCGACTTTGTGGGTCCTCTATGACAGCCCTCCATACGGCTGTTTTATCCATACGTGCTGGATATGGAGATGTTTTTATCGCGGGCGGAGTCGAGCATATGGGTCATGTCCCTATGGATCACGGAATCGACGTAAACCCCGCATCGAGTAAATCTTATGCTAAAGCCTCCGGGATGATGGGTCTCACAGCAGAGCTCCTCGCTAGGCAGCACAATATCAGCAGAGAAAGTCAGGATCGTTTTGCCATGCGCTCTCATCAACTAGCTCATAAAGCGACCTCCACCGGACAGTTCGATCACGAGATTGTCCCTCTTGCTGGCCATGATAAAGATGGGAATCTGAAGATGTTCAAACAAGACGAGGGAATCCGAGCTGATAGTTCGCTGGAAAGCTTGAGCGCTCTCTCCCCCGTCTTTGACCCTAAAAATGGAACCGTAACCGCTGGAAACTCTTCTGCTATCTCAGACGGAGCGTCCTGCCTCCTCGTTATGTCGGCCTCAAGAGCCAAAGAGCTTGGACTCAGTCCTCTCGCCAAAGTTATTTCTATGGCGTCCGTTGGGGTTGACCCCTCGATTATGGGGTATGGACCGGTACCCGCTGTGAAAAAAGCTCTCCAGCGTGTCGACTTAAAAGTTTCAGATATTTCCCTGTGGGAACTCAATGAAGCCTTTGCCGCCCAATCCATCGCCGTCCTCAAAGGGCTGAAGCTAGAGGAAGTCGCAGAAGACTGTGTCAATATGAAGGGAGGCGCTATCGCCCTTGGCCATCCCCTTGGATGTTCAGGAGCACGCATCGTCACCACTCTGCTGCACAGCATGAAGAAGAGCTCTTCAAAATATGGAGTGGCCACTATGTGCATCGGCGCTGGGCAAGGCATCGCAACTGTTTTTCAAAGCATGTAAATCTCTCCAACACTGGACAGATATCGGAAAATTTTTCAAAGTATGTGGAACTATGATCCTGCCTCTGTATATACTTAAAGAGTACTTTCGCTTTATCTTCAGCACCCTCGTCCTATGTCTTTTCCTCTTCACTCTCTTTGATTTTATATACAGAATCACGGGCTATTTTGCTCACTATCGACCCAGTTACTCTTTGATTCTTCAGTATTATCTCTATCAAATTCCATTCGAAGTATTCCAACTTCTACCTATTGCCGTTCTCCTTGCATCTGTGGCTGTCATGGTCCTTCTGAATCGCTCGGGTGAAATTGTTGCCATGAGAGCAGCAGGCCTTAGTCCTCTAGGTCTAGCCTCACCCCTCGCAACAGGTGGATTGCTTGCAACCCTCTTCGCCTTTTTTTTAGGGGAATGTGTGATCCCCTATTCTTCCAAAAAAATGCGTTATGTAAGCTGGGTCCTCATCGAAGGGGACAACGAAATGAACCTCAACATAGAGTCGCAGTGGCTGAAGGGAGAAAAAGATTCTTTCATCAGTTTTAGATCCTATTCCCCAGAAACAAAAAAAATCACCGGACTCAAACTGCTCTACGTGAACCCTGATTTTAAGCCCTTAAAATCGGTTCATGCAACTACAGCGCAGTATGTCGAGAAAGACACTGGACCCATCTGGGAACTCGAAGGAGTGAAGACTCTCATCTTTAGTCAAGAGACAGGACTCAAGACCACAAGCAGCCAAGCTGAGCTGAGTATGTCCTTACCTATCGATCCTACGAAGTTGATGATAGACAGAAGGATGCCGGATGAAATGACCTTTAATGAGTTGTCCCAACTGATAGATGCGGGGATAAGGGGAGGGTCGGATGTTGCCAAATTCCGAATTGCCTGGCACACAAAATGGGGCTATCCCTTTGCCTGTTTCTTGCTAAGTCTAATCGGCCTTAGCTTTGGCTATCGCTTTGAGAGAACCACCGAAACCGTTCGGAGAATACTTTTTGCTGTCGCTCTAGGGATCAGCTACTGGTTCATCTTAAGCTCCTGCAGAGCCTTAGCCAGCTCAGGAGATCTTCCCATATTTGCTGCAGGATGGTTCCCCAATCTGTGGCTTGTCATCGTCATCTGCTATCAGATGATAAAGCTGCGCAAAGCCTAACTTAGAAAAAGCTCGAATGAAGCACGGAGGTTCAAAAAACAAGGACATCCTGAGACCGAGCCCAACCCGTCTTGCCATCGGAAAGGAGAACTCTTACCCACTCTCCTTGCTCCCCAGTTACCATAAAGGGAGCCCCTTCATGCAACTCATATAAAGTCATGTTTGCAGCATCTGGCCCAGACAAAATTCGTGCAGAAGTGACAACCACCGCTCCCCACTTTGACTCGTTCCCCCAAGAGAGAGAAAAGAGACCACCTAGCAGAATCGCAAGTGTCAAAATTAGACCCACCAGTGGTTTCAAGCGTGAGATCCACAGACTCACCCCAAGCAAAAGGAAGGTCGAACATAAGAAGAAAAGCGTCGAATAGAAAAGCTCTCTTGGGGAAAGAAAATCCTTCCAAAAACAAAGTGCCTTCCACAAACTAGACGGCTCCTCTAGCGAAAGTTTATCTTGCCCTTGAGCGTGAACAAATTCGAGATTAGCCTTAATTTCTGGGTTTCGAGGCAGGACCCTTCTGGCTGCTAAATACGCAGCAACAGCCTTACCCCTTTCCCCCTTTCTATAAAAAGCGTTCCCCAAATTATAGGCAACAGCCTCGTGATACGTCCCCCCTTTCCACAGACTCAGATAACCTTCTATGGCAGCGGGGTAGTTCTTCGCATCATAGGCCTGCTCTGCCTTCAGAAAAACGGACTGGGATTGGTCCGTCTCCCCAGGAGCAACAGAGGCTGTCAGCAGATTTGAAAAAAACGCTCCCTGTATCCAGAGAGACAGCATGCAAACAGATAAAATTTTCTTCATAACGACTTCCATTCGGCAAGGAGGGGCCAGGGGAAACTTTAGTACAGGAGGGGCAACTGGTTCCCCTGAAAAAAGATCCCCTAAGACACCAAACTCTCCATAAGACTAGCAAACTGCAGGACCTCTTCCTTCTGAATGGGTCTCGCACTGTAAACAGACGACTCGATCGCTTCAGCCATAGCCTGAGCTTTTTTCTGTAGGCTCTCCTCGAGATCGATCTCCTTAAAGAGAACAGCTAGCTCTTTACTTGTCAAAGCCGAACCAGACTTGCCAAACTTCACTCCCCAGAAGAGACGATAAGCCCGATAGAGCTCGGCGATATAGACACTCAACTGCGCCTCCGAGTTGCTTGCGCCCGACTTCGCATATTGCCGATCCAGTTCTTCCTTTGTTCTCTTAAACTCCTTCGCTGCTGCTGCCACAGATCTATCTCGTTCAGATTTTCTACTGCGAATCCTTCTTATCACCCACAAGAGAATAAAAAATCCAAAGGAGCTGCCTAAAAGACCAAACGCCCGATTCCAGTCCTTTTGCAAAAGCACCCTCGACTCTGATAAATCAGCGTCTCTTTGTAAGTCAAGCAGGTCGGAAGCTAGTGTTTTAACTGTCAACTTGACGGATCCTGCCTGGAGGTGTTCATCTGGAGCACTTTTATCTGCGAGTACATCTCCAGAATTCTGCACATTTAAAGTACCCAACTCAGTGGTAATCAGTTCATACTTCTCTTTTTCTGGATCGAAATAAGAGAGTTTAAAGGGGCCCAAATTTATATTCTTTTCGTTCATCTGAGCGGGAAGCGCTCCAGGAACTAAGGCAAAGCGATAGACCCTGCTTGACTCGATTCCACCCTCTCCAGGCTTATCCTTCACCTCAGGTTTATCTGCATAAATTTTGAGATCTGGCCCAAAATCAACCTTCAAAAGCCCTAAAGGATCGAGAGATCCATGACCCGTAATGCTGATGACTAACGTCGTCGTTTCCCCAGTTTTCAGTGAGGACTTGCTAAGAGAGCTGCTCACTTTAAATTGACCGACCAGCCCCCGATCATCGAGAGGTCTTCCCTCTTTGGGAAGAGGACGAACCGTAAGACGTCCTTCCAAACTGGAAACAACTTTTTCAACAGCCTGGCCAAATCCATTCGAAAAAAATTCAGAGAAAAAATCATCGATACCCCTAGAACGCGACCGGGGAATGATCATCTGAGTCCTGATCTGAAAAGACGGAACACGAATATCTTTAGCAAGCGATGGGAGCAGCAATTGCTTGTATTCGATGACGTTATAAACCACATCCCCTATCTGCTCCTTTCTTTGGGATTGTCCTATCTCCATCACTCGCAGATCTGGGCTTCTCTCGCTGATATTATCGATCTTTGACAGATTCACTCGATGATAAATTTTCACTGTACTGAGAACAGCCTGCCCCTCATAGGGAGTCGTCGTAGAAAATGTTCTCTTTAGGAAAACAGGAGGTAAGTCTGTCCCTTGCTCGTCACCGCTTTGTTGAAAATCACCACCCCCTGCTTGAGCATTCGCTGTCCCCGTCTGTCCTCCTCCGTTTTTCACGGTAAAACTAACCGCATTACTGGCTACAACTTGTCCATCGATTTTCAAACTCACAGGTGGGACAGTATAGGTGCCTGGACTTTGGGCTTGAATCGCATAATTGTAGGACACATCTTTTTTGTATTGACCATTCACCCAGGACATTCTCTGGGAAGAACCACTTCCTGCTACTCTCAAATTTTTCACGTCTGGGAGTTCAGGCTCCTCTTGCAGATCTCCCTCGACCGTCAGCGTAAGGGTAATGGTCTCTCCAAGAGTGACTTCCTTCTGATCTACCTGCAGCGTAGCTTGACCAGCCTGGGCAAAACTAGCGGTGAGACAGACTACAAAAACCAATAGATTAAGCATGAGACGTTGCGCTATCATCACCAGTCTTTCTCCTGAGGAGTCCTTGGCTTTTTAAATTGTGGAGGGATGCCATAAACATCCTCTTGATCTTCGAGCATCCGGAGCAACTTTTCTGCAGTTTCTTTATTAACAGGAGTATTTGATCCTTGAGAGCCCTTCTTGTCACCAAGAGCGTCTCCAGAACGAGGTGGATCTTCTTTTGGCTTATCTTCGGACTCTTCTGGTCTTTTTTGCTCTTTCCCGTCTTGACTCCCTTGCTCATCTTTTTTACTGTCGTTTGCTCCTTTTTTATCTTCACTTCCTTTTTGTTTGGACTCATTTTGCTTCTCCTTTTCACTTTTGCTCTGTTCTTGTTCGGGCTTCTGCTTGTCCCCATCTGGTTTGTCCTGACTTTGCTCGTCTTTCTTGTCTTTATTGTCGGGCTCATTTTTTGAGTCCTGCTTGTCGTCTTTCTTGTCTTCTTTTTTATCCTGCTTGTCGTCTTTTTTGTCATTTTTTTCGTTCTTCTTCTTCTCTATCTGCTTTTGAACCCATTGCCGATTTTCGAGCGAATCTTTGTCCGTTGGTTCAATTTTTAGCGCTTCATCATAGACAGCCACAGACTCGGGTAATTTCCCTAGTGCGACCTGCGTATTACCAAGGTTATAAAGAGCCTTGGCAGCTAGCTTCTTATCTGCAGATTGGGAGGCTTTCTCAAAACCACGTTTCGCTTCTTCGTAGTCGCCATTCTGAAACTGACTGACAGCTCTATTATAGGCATGATTCAGATTATCAGGGTCTTCAATCTCTGCTTTTAAAAAACTCTGTGCCGCTCGATCGTATTCCTTCTTCTGATAGGAGTCTTGTCCATCTGACGCAGGGCTGGCACATATATTTTGAGCCCCTAGGGATACAAGCATCATCAAAAACAAAAGACTCAACTGGACCAGACCTTTTAACTTATCTTCATCTTTAAGCTTTTTCTTGGTCTCACGCAGAAAGAATTCCAGAATCAAGAGAAGAAGAGCTATGATGAGGAAGATAGGGAACCTCTCTATCCAAACTTTCTGCCGATTTCCGGTTGAGTCAAGCTCTTCTGCGTCAACTTGGGGCTCTACTGCTGCACGGATTCCCTGCCTATAAATTCTCTGCAGATCGAAATCACCTGAACTCGAACGTACATAGATTCCCCCAGTCATTTGCGTAATTTTCTGGAGCAAGCCTTCATCCAATTTACTGAGGATGAGCTGACCTTGAGCATCTTTCTTAAAACCACCGTCGGGAAGAGGGATCGGAGCTCCTTCTTGACCACCTATCCCAATCGCAAAAATCTTATATCCCAAGCGAGCAGCTCTCTCGGCCTCCTTCAGGGTTTCCTGACCCTGATCTTCACCGTCTGTAATCAAAATCAAAGACTTGCTCTGAGCAAGTGGAGATGCCGCTTTTTCAAGGCTATCCAACCCGACACGAAGAGCCTCACCTATAGCTGTTCCCTGTACAGGAATCAAAGTCGTAGAGAGCTGACTGACGAACATCTGCGCCATACGATAGTCGACGGTAAGGGGGCTATGCATAAAAGCTACCCCAGCAAAAGCAACAATCCCTATCCTATCGCCTTCTAGCATCGAGATCAGATCTATCATCTCCCGCTTCGCTCGTTCGATCCGAGAAGGGGAGATATCTGTAGCCAACATCGATGACGACAGGTCAATGGCCACAATAATGTCCTGTCCCCCCTTAGGGAGATCTTTCCATTCATAACCCCAACGAGGCCTGGCTAGAGCCAAGACTAAAAAAACAAGAGAAGAAATAAGGAGGACCCCCTTAACTAGGGAGAGTCTTCGATTCCAAGAGGCATTTAAGAGCTCTTCGAGCCTTTTCGATGCAAATAAGAGAAGCCTCTTCCTGATCTGTTTCATTTCCAGAAAAAGACCAAGACCGAGTAGAGGGACCAGCCACAGAAGGAGAAGATATTCAGAATATAGAAAGTTCATAAGCCAACTCTACGAAGTCGAGTAAGTCTCAACATAAGTTCCATCAGAATGAACAAGATTGCTGGGAAAACAAAGTTTGAGAAATGTTCCTCATACTGATGAAACACTTTTACTTCCACCTTTGACTTTTCCAACTGATCTATAGTGCTGTAAATTTTGGAGAGAGTCTCCTTATCTCTCGCAACAAAGTACTTCCCATTGGTGGCCGTTGAGATCTCCTGCAGCAGTTTTTCATCGAGAGGGAGTAGAACTTTCTGATAACCAAACTGTGTCGGGAACAAAACCGGCTCTTTACTACCGACCCCTACTGCGTAAATCTTTACCCCAAACGCTTTCGCTGCGGCCGCCATCTCTTGAGGACTTAGTTTGCCTTCGTTATTCTCTCCATCAGTCAACAGAATAATCAGCTTGCTCTTCCCTTCCGAATTCTTAAGTCGGTTTAGAGCCACCCCTAAAGCATCCCCTATGGCTGTAGCATCTCCTGCCATGCCAATCTGGGCTGAGTCTATGTAGCGAAGAAGGACATCATGATCGAGCGTAAGCGGGACTTGCGCAAAAGCATGGTTACCGAATACGACCAAACCTATCCGATCATCCGGACGAGCTTGAACAAACTCACCAAGAACTTGCTCGACAACTTCCAATCGATTACGCCGTTCTCCAGCGCTGGAAAAATCCAAAGCCTTCATGCTACCGGAGGTGTCTACCACAAGCATGATGTCTAAGCCCTCCGTCTTGTTCAACCGTTGGCTCCTTCCCGACTGTGGACGAGCAAGGGCTAGGCAAAGAAAAATGACGGAGCAAGACCGCAAGAAGAAAAAGGAGTGCCTCTTCCACCAAGCGACTTTTACAGACTTAGCCTTCAAACGCAGCAGAGATGGAATTTTGATCCGCAACGTCCTCGCTCTTTTATAAGCCAGAAACATAGGGATCAGAGCTAGCAAGAACAGAAAATAAATTGGCTCCTGAAATATCAAGACTCCCTCCCACTGCCTGTCCCAAGCTCTATATGACGGGGCACCAGAATTTGTGCCCATTCCCTCACTTGACCCGATAATAGACCAGCTTCCTCCTGACTCACAAAAGCCTCTGCAAATTGAATCAGTTCACAACGATCTAAGAACTGTAAAATTTCTTCGACTTCTGTTCTGGAAACAGGAAGTCGGTCTCTAAAAGGTTTCTTTAATTCTTTATTCGTGAGATTAGTAGCATCGATTTTTGTACTCAACTCAATCAGTTGGCGAAATTTACCCGAAAGTAGGAAGAAATAATCTTGAACGGCTTTCCCCTCAAAAGGACTCGGGGGAGCCATGCTTTTTAACTCGTCGAGGAGACGTGCCAGTGGGTCGACCGGTAGAGACTCCACCACGCTAGGCTTCTGCCTTCTCCAAAAAAAATAAATCAGAAAGAGAATGATAGCAAAAAACACGAGACCCAAAGCGATCCAGATCCGTTCCTCACTCCAAAAGGAGGGGTAAGCCACCAGCTCTCGAATGCCATGCGGAAGATGATCTGGCAGAGAAGATTCCGGGTTCATCGGATACCCTTCCTTTCTCGTCTACGCAGAAACTTGTACAGAGGCATAACGATCTCTCCCTCCGTCTGAACCGAAAAATAACCAACCCGATGTTTATCGAATAAACTATTCAAGAATCGCTCTTCCTGCCGAGCATGCCCTTCATATACGTTTCGCCAGAGATGATCATGTGTATCCACGAGAAGAGTTTCTCCAGTTTCGCTGTCTTCCATCTCTACCATGCCACAGGCAGGAATTGTTTCTTCCCTCACATCCGAAACTTTGACGCAAACAAGCTCATGCCTCTTCGAGGCTTGACTCAAAGATTTTTCAAAATTTTCAGATTTAAAATCACTCACTAAAAAACACAGACTTCTCCTCTTCAAGACCTGCATAAGCGTATCGAGAGCTAGATTGATCCGAGTCGATCGTCCCGAACTTCGATGCAGCAACACCTCACGAATGAGAGACCAGACGTGAGCTCTCCCTTTTTTAGGAGGAATGAGCCTTTCAATATGATCTGAAAAAATAATGAGGCCCACTTTATCGTTATTTTTTATGGCTAAAAAAGCAAGAACAGCAATAAGCTCTGCTGATTTTTCATGTTTAAAGCGACCCTGACTGCCAAAATGCTGAGATGGACTGACATCCACCATCAGCATCAGCGTCATATCTCTTTCTTCTCGAAAAACTTTAACAAAAGGCTCATTCATCCGTGCAGTCACATTCCAGTCAATCGAACGAACATCATCTCCATGGGTGTACTCTCTCACCTTTTCAAACTCCATACCGACGCCTTTAAACGCAGCAAGATACTCTCCTGCCATGGCTTCGGTAACGAGATGACCAGCTTTGAGCTGAATATTTTTAATCTGTCGGATGAGCTCGGGAGATAGCATAGCAATAAGACCCTTCGCTAAGGAACATCAACCTTGTCAAATATGCGACTTATCACTTGTTCAGGGCCGACAGCATCCGCCTCTGCCTCATACGTCAGTTTAACCCTGTGGCGAAGCGCATCCATCCCTACGTCTTTCACATCTTGGGGGGTCACAAACGATCTGCCTTCAAAAAAGGCATTCACTCTTGAAAGTTTGTCCAAGGCAATAGAAGCCCGCGGACTTGCCCCATATTCTATAAGAGGAGCCAAATCGGGAAAGCCCCTTTCCTTCGGAGTTCTCGTAGCAAACACCAGATCAACTATGTAACGACGAATCTTCTCCGAAACATAAACTTTTTGAACGAGATTTCGCATGTCCCGGATAGCATGCCGATCAAGCAGCTTGTCGACAGTCATCTGCTCTAAAGAAGATCGACGAATGATCTCTTCCTCATCTTGAGGGCTGCTGTAGCTAATCTTCAGTTTCATCAAAAATCGATCTATCTGCGCTTCTGGCAACTGGTACGTCCCTTCCTGCTCGATCGGATTTTGTGTGGCAAGAACAAGGAAAGGGTCCTCTAGCGGGTAAGTTTGCTCCCCAAGGGTGACCTGCTTCTCTTCCATAGCTTCCAATAAGGCTGACTGCACTTTGGCTGGGGCTCGATTGATCTCATCAGCTAAGACAAGATGGGCAAAGATTGGACCCTTCTTCACTTTGAATTCAGCTGACCTCGGATCATAAATTTGTGTTCCGATCAGATCTGCAGGAAGGAGATCCGGGGTGAATTGAATACGCTTGAAATGAAGTTGACAGACCTCAGCAAGGGCCTTGATAGACGTTGTCTTCGCCAGACCAGGCATTCCCTCTAGCAGCACGTGGCCACCTGCTACTAAGGCCATCAGAAGCCGCTGACCAACCCGAGGCTGCCCGATAACTTTTTTTGAGATCTCGGCAAGAGCCTGTTCTATACGACCAGATGCCTCTCTCATTCGAGGTTCCCAGCTCTCGGTCGACACATCCGCCCCCTTCACAAGCCCATTCGCTTCCAAAGACGCCTCCACCATGACAAGCTCCCCACAGGTTTCAAAAGACACCACATAAGACGGGTCGATTTTAGCAATTTTCAGGCAATTAAGGATAGATGAAAATGTGGCAAGGAGTAGCAAGGAAAAGGGTTTGGGAGAAAACTTTATCTAGAAGAGGGGCAGCTGGTTTCTCCCAAAAGAAAGCCAACTACTTCCTTAAAAAACAAACTAAGCCCCTACTTGCAGTTTCAAGACGAGGGCATGAATTTCATCCTCACTGACGAAGGCTCCTTGGGCACGGATGATTTTCTGCATCCCTGGCTTCAAATAGAGAAGATCACCTTTCCCAAGCAGTTTTTCCGCTCCAGATTGATCAAAAATCGTCCGACTATCATGTCTGGACGCAACTTGAAAAGAAATCCTTGTGGGAAAATTAGCTTTGATCACCCCTGTCACCACATCAACAGAAGGCCTTTGGGTAGCTAACACCAAATGGATGCCACAGGCTCTCGCCTTCTGGGCTAGTTTTTGAACTGTCGACTCAAACTCCTTAGAAGCTCCTAAGATCAAGTCGGCAAGTTCATCTATGACGATGACTATGTAGGGCAGATAAAGCTTGTCGCCCTTTTTCTGATTGTAAGCCTGAATATTGCGAACTTGTTCTGACTCCATCACCTTATAGCGACGATCCATCTCATCGACCGCCCAGTAAAGTGCCTCTGTCGCCTCATCCCTATCTGTAATGACAGGGCGTAAGAGATGAGGAACACCTTTATAAATCGACAGTTCCAGAATTTTGGGATCAATTAAAATCAACTTCAAGTGCTTAGGACTCGTCTTCACCAAGAGGCTACAAATCAGAGCGTTGATCCCTACCGACTTTCCAGATCCCGTCGTTCCGGCTATGAGAAGATGAGGCATATTCAAGAGATCTTCGCAGAGGATTTCGCCAGAAAGGCTCTTCCCTATAGCATACGTCAGAGGGGAACTCGCCTGGGTGAAAACAGGTGAAGAAAAAAGATCTCCCAGAGAGACTGCTTCCCTCTTCTTATTCGGCACCTGTATTCCGATAGCTCTTTTATCCGTCATGGGGCTCATCATGATAGAACCAACATGCAGAGCGAGAGCGAGATCGTCACTCAGCTGCATAATTTTCGACTGCTTGACCCCAGCCGCTGGCTGGAATTCAAACACCGTCAAAGTGGGCCCCCGATGAGACCCTACAATTTCTCCCGACACACCAAACTCAGCAAAGGTCTGCACGATGGTTTGAGAAATAAACCCATCGACCTTCTCATCGATCAAGGTAGCCGATCCCCCTGGACTACAGCGAAAGACAGAGATCAAGGGCAGAAATTCATTACGGACCGTCTCACTAGCCCACCTGTTATTTCCACCAGAATCAGCGTCGAGTTTTACGTCATCCACCAGCTGAGGGCCTGCCGAAACAGGACCCAAGACAATCGGTTTTGCCTTTGACAAGCGCCAGGATCGAAACCACCGGACGAGACCGCTCCAAGGTGCACCCCACCATTTTTTCTTGAAGAACTTACTGATCATGCTGGCAAAAAAACCCAGCTCTCCCTCTAAGCTCTCTATACTAAGAGCTGTTCGCCCTCCTTGGAGGAGCAGGATCATGCTGGCAAAAAAACAAGCAGCGATGAACGTCAAACTACCCATCGTTCCTAAATAAAGGTCGATCCCTCGTCCTAAAAAAGTACCGACCGTACCAGAAGTCGGGATGGGAATGATGTCCATTTTATGCGTTGGGTAAATTTTCAAAAGCACATACGAAGAAAAAATATAGAAGAGCAAGCTACCGATCATAATATTAAAAAATGTATTTTTATTAAATTCTCTAAAAAACAAATGGAAGATGAAGACGAAAAGACAGAAAGGAACAATCAGCGCCCCTACACCGACATGGTAGACAAGAAAGCTACTGAGAAAGGATCCGAGAAACCCTCCTAAATTTTTTATGACTGTCGGCGGGATCCCTTTCACATTGTAAGAGCTATCGTAGGGGCTATAGCTCAGTATCGAAATAAGATTGTAAATAAACAAAAAGGACAGAAAAATTGCAGTGAGATCTTTATAATGAGATAAAAAAAGCCTCTCAAAAAAACTCGATTTTATCCCATCTTCTTTATTTTTCATGCTCTCATTTTACCACAGGATTATGGCAAGGAGGGGGTTTGGGGGAAACCTTGCCCTGAGCCCGTTCGACTCCGCTCAGAGCAGGCTCCGTCGAATGGGTGCGCAGCTAGCTCCCCCGGAAAAGAATTAGGAAAGAAACAATGAGGGCTGTGGCCCAGGTAAAATCCTAACTCGAGGAACAAGCCCTTGTAACTGCCTGACATACTCAGAAGAGTAATCTCCAAAGAAATAGAGATCCTCTGGCTGCACACTCTCAACAAGGTCTCTAATAGCTGAAAATTCAGAAAATCGGGGGATATAAAACTTTTCTATGTGGGGGTCCATCGCTTTACGGAAAGGAAGGGGGTCACCCCCATCTTCAATAATGAAAACGGACTGATCATGCCGTCTTCTGTATTGCGAAAGTTTGACCTTATTCTCACATAGCAGGATGATTTGATTATCCGTAACCTTGTCTTTTGAATAAAGCTTAGGGGCCAGATCTATCCCATACTTTTTATAGATCTGACTCATCTTAAAAAGATCTTTTTTAACGACAAAATCCAGACCTTCTCTTGAAATTTCGCAGGACAACTCCTGGGCAATTTCAAAAGATTTACAACAAACAATCGGGGCAAGACCCTGCTTCAAGCTCTGCTTAATCCGAACGAGAAGTCTCTTTTTTTCCTGATTTCTATTCTTGGTATTCATCATCATATGACTAGAAACGGGGTAATATGCATTAAGGACGAGTATGTCCGACCTTTTCAGCTGAGCAGAACGCAAGGATGGAATTTTTTGCATCTGAAGAGCTGGGGCATACAAGATAGTCTGATTATTGGTCTCAATAAAAAGTGAGGCTGCTCCCAGGAAAGACCCCGATGGCAAGAGCTCCATCGTTAATTTTCCTAGTGAAAATGGTTTGTTGTAAGGGCAGACTAGTGCGTTTGTTTGCGCTTGAAAACAAGAGATCAATTGGATGGTCTCTTCTGTTGCCAGAACTTTCGATGAAATTTTCACTGCTGGTTTTTTTAAGCATGAGAGGAAAGAAAATTCCCCCTCATGGTAAGAATCAAGCCAAAGAACGGTATTTTCAACATGAAGACCGTCCTCCGTCTCCACAATACAAATATTTTCTTTTGAATGATCTATCATGCTTCTTTCTTCGAAATTCCTATCTCAGACCTGACTTGCTCCGGTATACATCCCGATGATGAAGACCAAAGACAAACAAGTTCTCCGTCTCATCCTGCAAGCGCTTTATCAGCTCCTCTGCTATATACACACTCCTATGCTGACCTCCGGTACATCCTATACCAATCTTATAATCATGTTTACCTTCTTCATAATATTTTGGCAAAACCCAGAGGTGCCAGTCTATCAACTTCTGAAGAAGGAGATCTGAATGGGGATCTTCCCCTTTGAGAAAAATTTTAACATCTGGATCAAGACCTGTCTTGTCCTTTAAAGCTGTCACAAAATAGGGATTCTTCAAAAACCTGACATCGAAAAGGGAGTCTAGAGAGCGAGGGCAACCAAACTTAAACCCAAAGCTCATGATATTGACGAATAATTTTCTGGATATATTTTTTTGAAAAGAAGATTGAATCAAACGGACAAAGTCATGAGGAATCAGCGAAGACGTATCGAAGACTTTATCTGCTTCCATCTCGACATACTGCATGACTGCGCGCTCAGCTCGGAGGGCGTCAACTATATTCCCAGTTTTAGAGAGAAAGGGGTGGCGACGTCTGTTGACACTAAAGCGATCAAGCAGGGCGTCCTCTTTGGCCTTTAAAAAAACACATTCGAGATCTGTTTTTTTTTGAAGATTTTTTTTCATCTCCTTAAAGGCTGCGGCTTGCTCATTCGATTGAATATGTACACCGATAGCAATCTCGAGATTTTTTTGGGTTTCATTCTGACTAAGGATTTCAACAGATTTTTCTATGAGCTCAAAAGGGAGATTATCGATACAATAAAAACCAATATCTTCTAAGGCCCTGATAGCCGTTCCAAGACCGGAACCAGACATACCCACAATCAGAACTAGTTTTGCCTTAGCTCCTCCCTCTCTTGTCTT
This sequence comes from Oligoflexales bacterium, assembly GCA_017985985.1. GTDB lineage: Bacteria > Bdellovibrionota_B > Oligoflexia > Oligoflexales > Bog-1112 > JAGNWK01. Next base: position 20,012 of record JAGNWK010000016.1, on the reverse strand, counting down.
CTCACTTTGCTCGTTTCTCTCGAACCCCTCTTTTTCCCGCTTTCCCTCTACTTCTTTTCGCTCATTTTTCACCCGCTACGCCTCCTCTTTCTCTTGCTTGATGAAAGAATGCCGAGCTGATCCCTATATTTAGCCACTGTCCTTCTAGCGAGAGATATACCCTTCTCCCTCAGCAAAGCAACCAATTCCTGGTCGGAATACGGCTTTTTTGGGTTTTCTTGGTCAAGAACCTGCTTGAGTGTAACCTTAACACTCTCACTCGCCAGCTCTTCTCCTTCTGCATTGGTCAAGGAGCCGCTGAAAAAAAACTTTAGTTCTCGAATCCCTCTCGGTGTATGTGCATATTTACCATTTGTTGCACGACTCACTGTCGATTCATGAAGACCCAGATCTGCTGCCACATCCTTGAGAATCATGGGTTTCAAGTACTGAGGTCCCTTCTCAAGAAAATCAATTTGCCTCTGCACTATGCTTTCTGTCACCTTTAAGATCGTTTTTTTCCTTTGCTGCATACTCTTAATCAACCACTGAGCTGATTTGATCTTTTCCTGAATATAGTCCTTCTCTTTCCCACTCCGAATATCTTTGGCAATCTCTCTATAGTACGAGCTTAATTTCAAGTCTGGAAGATTGTCTTCATTTAAAGTCACTTGCCAATTCTCCTTCTTCTTGAAGATGAAGACATCGGGGACAACTAAATCGACTGGATCCTGATTGAACAGGTCTCCAGGGTGGGGATTCAAGCGGAGGATGATATCGACATTCTGTAGAACTTCCTCTTCTCGAATTTTTAAAGATTTAGCCACAATATCATAGTTGAAATTTTCTATATCCTTCAGATGATTCTGAACTATTTTTTCAACGACCCCATTTTTTAGCCTGTATTCACGCAGTTGGATCAAGAGACACTCTTGTAGACTTCTCGCCCCCACTCCAATGGGATCAAACCTCTGTATCGAGTCGAGAACCCCTTCGACAAGCTCAGGGTCCACTTGTTCGCTCACACAAAACGATTCTAGGTCCAGATCTAGGATTCCATTTTCAGAGATATTCCCCACCAGTTTCTCAGCAATATCTTTTTCCGCCTTTGAAAAATCAATCTCGCCGACCTGAGAGAGAAGGTGCTCACCCAAAGTCTTTTTCCTAGAAACCATGTTTTCGTAATTATAAGCGTCATCCTCGATGGAGGAACTCTTCCGTGGGGAACTATCCTTATACTGAACCAAAGCCTCCCAATCTAATTCCTTATCTTGCGAAGAGATGGAGTCGACAAGACGCTCTCGCTCTACTTCTTCCGAAAGGATATGCTCACCTGTTTCCTCTTGAAAAGTAGCATCGAGTTCTCCCTTTTCCTCCTCGAGGACGGGATTTTCTGTCAGCTGCTGCTGAACGAATTGCTCAATTTCAAGACGAGAAAGTTGCAGAATCTTGATGGCCTGTTGAAGTTGAGGTGTCATCAAGATTTGCTGAGAGAGCCTGAATGTTTGCTTGAGATCTAAGCTCATAAATTATCCGATCAGAGCTTGAAGTTCTCTCCCAGATAAATTTCTTTTACGAGAGAACTCGCTAAAATAAACTGCGGGTTGCCATTAGCAATAATTTTCCCCTGGGAAAGGACATACGCTCTATCGCAAATACCAAGAGTTTCACGGACATTATGATCCGTAATTAAGATTCCCAGTCCCTCATCCCTTAGGTTACGGATCAGAGACTGGATTTCTTGCACTGTCAAAGGATCCACCCCTGCAAAGGGTTCGTCAAGGAGAAGAAAGACGGGAGAGGTAATAAGTGATCTTGCAATCTCTACTCTTCTCCTCTCTCCCCCAGAAAGGGCGGCTCCCATCGACAGTGCGATGTGCGAAATTTGGAATTTTTTCATAAGATCTTGGAGAAAATCTTTCCTTTGAGATCTAGGAACTCCCGCCAATTCCATAATGGACAAGAGATTATCTTGGACAGACAACTTCCGGAAAATGGATGTGCTCTGCGGAAGATAGCTGATGCCCCTTCGCGCCCTCTTATGCATGGGAAGAAAAGTAATGTCCTCTGAACCCAAAAAGACCTTCCCAGACTGCGGGTAAAGAAGGCCTACCATCATATAAAAACTGGTTGTCTTGCCAGCTCCATTCGGCCCTAAGAGTCCAACAACTTCTCCACTCCGAACTTCAAAAGATGCCTCATCGACAACCTTCCTACTTTTAAAATTCTTACAGAGAAGTTCTCCTCTTAAAATGTTATCTCTCTTCTGCTGCATAAATGATCTCACAAAAGTCTCACGGCCTAAGAACACCCTTCACCTGACTCGCATCGATCCAACCTGTTTTGATGTCGTAATTGATTCGTTCCCCTTTCACAAGATCTCCATCTTTAGCAAGCTCGGCATGACCTTGAAGAACCAGTCTTTGCTTTGCGACATCAAATTCAATCTCATCGCTTTTAGCGCTGAGAAGGGCCCTGTCCCCAGCAGCAGGCCTTTGCACCTTCACGTGACCTTTCGCAATGATTTTCTTTACCTCATGGCTCGAGTCCTCGTAATACACCTGAGCATAATCAGATTTTAGGGTTAAATCTCCCTGACTCACAAGCACATCCTTCTGGAGTTCCAGGTAGCCATCCCTACGACTCCCGACGAGACCATCCCCACGAAAATGCACCGGTAATTTTTTCTGCTCGTCTGAATTTTTCTCATCTGCACGAAAGCTCTCACTTGTTTTTGTTCTGACTTTATTGCCTTGCTTCGTAAGAGGAGAAGGTTCCTTATCTGCAGCCCGCTGCCCTTGCGGGTGAGGGACCGGTTTTTTCAAAGGCTCGTTCGCTTCTTTAACCTTTAAAATTTTCGGAGGCACTGGAGCAACTGAGGGAACTGATGGATCCTCATCCAGAAGATCAGCTAGGCAGCCTGAAGAACAGAAGATCTCCGAGGCTACGGCTAAGAAGAGAGAAGCTATATTAATTTTTCCTCTGCTCTTTATATAGAACACCATAGACCTTTCCAAAGAGACTCAAGTCCCCTGATTTTATGTCATACTTAAAGCCACCCGAGGCTTGCACCTGGCTCTGTCCAGCCGTGATAGAAACAGGCTCTGGGCCCGACAGCATCTCTTCCCGAGTTCGATAATGAACTAGCTCGGAAGTCACTCTATAAGCAGCATTCTGAACTTGCACCCCACGACGGAGTTCTACGGTCTCAGCTGTCCCTCCATCCAGAAGTTGATCGAGGCGAGAATCCCGAAAATTGGCCTCCAGCTCATCAGCATTAAACTCGATGCGATCAGAGCCTTCCCTAAGACCGTGAACCTTTCCTTCCAGTTGCAGGATCCCTGGGTCTCTGAACTCCCCCTTTGTCGAGTTTAACACGGCATGGAGAACCCCCCCATAAAACTTGTAGATCGTAAAGTGAGAAAGACGAACCTTAGGACCATGAACCACCGCCTTTTCTAGATTTTCTTTGAGGGATAGTGAGCTCTTCGTAAAGTAGATCAGCCCACCAACCAACACACTCAGGCAGAAGGCCGCCATCAAAAGGTAGCGCCCCATCAGATCTCCTTTGTTTATTGCAAAGAAGAGGATTTGGAAGAAAATTGTACAGCCGGCTTCTCCCAACACCTCAGAATCTAAAGAATTTTAGCGGAAATAAGATCATGCAGGCGAAGAAGCCCCACAAATTCTCCAGATTCTGTCGTCACCATAAGGCTGGTGATCCTGTGCTTTTCCATCACTTGCACAGCCTCCATAACGCGAGCAGAAGCTAGTATCGTTTTGGGCTTGAAGCTCATAAACTCAGACCCAAGCAGGGAAAGAGCCTTATGTCCTTTCTGTAGTAAGCATCGCCGAACATCCCCATCCGTAATACAGCCAAGCAGTTTCGATGATGCATCCAGCACAGGCACCACTCCAAAGTTATGCTTGGTCACAGCTTCCAAAACAGAATGGAAGTCCGACTGCAAACTCACTGCAGAGACCTCCTCCCTTGTCCGCATAAAGTCAGAGACAAGAGACAGGGAACGCCCCAAAGATCCTCCAGGGTGCAATTGACCAAACCTCTCCCTAGTAAATCCTTTCTGATTCATAACAGTCACAGCCAAAGCATCCCCCAAACCAAGAGCCACGATAACAGAGGTCGTCGGCGCCAAGTCAAAGGGATCTGCCTCCTTATCCACCCTAGCATCCAATAAACAGGTCGCCATTTTCGCTAGGGTCGAGTCAAGGCGTCCTGTTATAGCCAAAACAGGCAGCCCCTCTTTTTTTGCAAAGCCAACAACAGCCAGGACCTCCCTGGTTTCTCCGCCGAAAGCGATAGCAAGGAGCACATCATCACTACTGATTATACCAAAATCCCCATGAAGAGCTTCCGAGGGATGAAGAAACAGCGCAGATGTCCCGGTACTTGAAAACGTAGAAGCGATTTTCTGCGCTACATGACCTGATTTTCCCAAACCGGTCGTAATCAGCTTGCCTTTGCAAGAAAGCAAAATGGAGACTGCCTCTGTAAAACTATCTGAGATCCGTTCAGCCGTTTTCTGTAGAGCCCTGCTTTCGAGCAGCAGCACTTCTCTTGCACATTCTGGCACAGATGTTTTCAATCTCACTGAACCCACCATTTTTTCATAATTTTAAAATAGTTAAATATTTACAACTCAAACTAAGACTCTTTTTATAATGTGAAAAGGCTCCCTCGTCACGAATGGAATAGGACTTGAAACACTCAAGATTTGTTATAGCAAAAGAAGAATTTTCCTGGCATGGTTAGCCAGACAAGATGTAACAGACTATTATAAAAAGGATAAATCCAATGAAGCCCCTACTTCGCCTCTCCTTATCACCTTTGTTTTTTTGCTCTCTGACTGCCCTCCTCTTTTCCCATTCTCTTCTGGCAAAGATGGATCTGGAATCTGGCCAAGTCTACGCTAAGAACTATGAAGAAGAGCGAGAATCCACCTCGGCGACCCTGTTGAATAACAGGGCAAGAGTACTCATCAAAGTTCTCAAAGACAACAAAGTTCCCGATGACAACAAGCCAGGCCTTTTTAGACGTTTAAGAGAGAGGCTCCCCAACAAAGAGCCTGGGAAAATCATTTTACCGAAATACAATATTTCAGGAATGAAATGCTCTGTTGTTAAAGGAAATTGGACCTGCTCCATTTCCCTACACAAAAAAAAATGGCATAGCATCGATGCTAGCTCCTCATCAGATGTTCTAGGCCTTTATGAACGTTATATCGATCAAGATACACAAAGCTTCGAAGTCTCCGACATCTCCTGCACAGCCGGCCGGGAAGGCTATCAATCTCGATGCACTAGCTACGTTTTGACAAGAAAATAGGCCCGCAAGGAAGGCACGGATGAGCAAGGAAGGGTTAGGGAAAACTGCGCAGCTGGTTTCCCTATAGAGGAGAGAACTTTGTTTAAGATAAAAGCTTTGATTCTATCTCTGCGTCTTTTTTTGGCCTCATGCCAAACGACAAGACTTGTGAGATGGTTCTTTGTAAGAAAAAACTAGTTTTCCTTACAAAGAAGAGAAGCCCTAATAAACTCTGAGAAGAGGGGATGAGCTTCCATCGGTTTACTTTGCAGTTCAGGATGGAACTGACTGGCGACAAACCAGGGATGATCCTTCAGCTCTACGATCTCAACTAATTTATGGTCGGGAGACAACCCACTAAAACAAAATCCACGTTCCTCAAACACGAGACGGTATTCATTATTGAATTCATACCGATGTCGATGCCTCTCTTGAATGTTCTTCTGCTTGTAAGCTTCAAAGGCCTTGGTGTCCTCTTTGATCTCACAGGGATAAGCCCCCAGACGCATCGTCCCCCCCAACTTAGCCAGTTCCGTTTGATCTGGCATAGGATGAACAATCACATGGGCCGCATTGGGTTTAAACTCAAAGCTATTGGCGTCTGTCAGTCCCAGAACATTCCTCGCAAATTCAATCGCTGCGAGCTGCATACCAAGACAGATCCCTAGAAAGGGTTTGTTCTGAGTTCTTGCATGACAGACAGCTGCTATTTTTCCCTCGACGCCTCTTTCACCGAATCCTCCTGGGACAATAATGCCATCATAAGCCTCAAGTTGCTTGTCTGCCGATTTCTGTTCTAGGTCTGAGGCATCAATATAGGCTACTTTTACTTTTGCTTGATTCGCTATACCAGCATGGACAAGGGCTTCACTGATCGATTTATAAGAATCGATCACATCGGTATACTTGCCAACCACCGCAATCGTGCACTCTCGCTTTGGATTATTCAATCGATCAACAATCAGATGCCACTGTTGAAGTTCAGGCTTCCTCGTCCAAATATTGAGATGTTCCACAACGATCTGATCAAGACCCTGAGCGTGAAAAATAAGTGGCATCTTATAGATGTTATCCACATCAACCGATTCGATCACATGGCTAGCAGCTACGTTACAAAAAAGAGCTATCTTCTTTTTTATGTCTTGTGAAATGGGATGATTCGCACGACATACGAGAATATCGGGTTGAATGCCTATCGAGCGGAGCTCCTTAACAGAATGTTGCGTAGGCTTTGTTTTGAGCTCTTTTGCAGCATCAATGTAGGGGAGCAATGTAACATGAATAGAGAGCACATTCTCTGGGCCAAGATCATATCGAATCTGACGGATCGTTTCCAGAAAAGGCAGACTCTCTATATCTCCAACAGTTCCTCCAATCTCAATAATAGCAAGATCGGAGCCTTCTGCTGATCGATAAATATATTCTTTAATCTGTGCTGTGATGTGGGGAACAACCTGCACAGTCATTCCCAGGTAAACTCCTTTTCTCTCTTTCGACAATACATCGTCGTAAATCTTTCCAGCAGAGAAACTATTGAATCTGGTCAGGACCGCGTGGGTAAACCGTTCATAGTGCCCAATATCCAAATCAGTTTCTGCCCCATCCCGAGTGACAAAAACCTCGCCATGCTGAGATGGGCTCATCGTCCCTGGATCTATATTGATATAAGGATCCGCTTTGCTAAGGCTAACCTTGAGACCACGGGTCTCTAGCAGGGCTCCAAGCGAAGAGGAGACTATGCCCTTCCCTAGCGAAGAGACGACACCACCTGTGACAAAAATAAATTTAGTATGCCTTTTTTTACTTAAAATCTGCATGACGGTTAAAACAAGCCTCTGAGAAATATAAGATTCAAAAATATCTGAAAACTTACGAAAAGAGATAAAAGACCAGAACTAGGTCCTGTCCTAGGAATTTGAAATGGCAACGGTCGAAGCAATATACGTCAAACAAATTTACCCATGCAAGCACAGAGTCCAAGGAGAGCCTGAAGCAGAGCCCCCTCAAAGAGCCTTAACAATCTTAAAATGAAGAGAAATTCAAGAACTGAAGAATTTTTCGTCGCTTAGCCGAAGGGGCCTTCATACTGGTCAAATCAGGCAGGTAGGCCGGATTCAGCTCTTCTCCATCGGCGTGGGATAACGCCATAGTCGCGTGGAGAACTTGGTAAAGCTGCCGAATATTCCCCTGCCAATAATAGCTTTCACAGAGTCGAATGAGTTTGTTAAGCGTTTTTTCATCGAGAAAAACCTGCTTTTTGGCTAAAAACAAACGGACCAATAGTGGCAATTCCTCTTTCCTCTCGCGGAGGGGAGGCAGATGAATCTCTATCCCCGTCAGACGAGAGGCCAGATCAAGAAGAAAATGACCAGAGTCGATAGCTTGATCCAAATTGATTCCACTGGCTGCAATGATCTGAAATTGTGACTGTCTCTCTTTGTGTTCCCCCACCCGGTGGTAGTGTCCATCACTCAAGACCCTCAGCAATTTCTGCTGACATTTCAAGGAGAGGGTGTGAACTTCATCGAGAAACAAGACCCCTCCCCTTGCTGTTCCAATAAAGCCCTCTGTGTCAACGACGGCCCCAGAAAAAGCACCTTTCACATGCCCAAACAGCAGAGACTCGGCCAAATCCCCATTGAGAAGAGAGCAGTTCACAGCAACAAAGGGAATTCTAGCCCCCATCACCATCCTTTTTTTGTGGATCAACTTGGCGACCTCTTCTTTTCCTGTGCCTGTTTCTCCATAGATCACGGCTGGTAAGCTTGGATTTCTGGACAAGATCTCAGTTGCTCTCCGTGTTTTTTCTGACAGCACAAGACCATCTGGGCAGAGCTTCAATAACTGCTCTGGGAGAGATCCTTCCTTTTTTTCATTTTGCAGCCATCTCCTCTCTCTAGCTTCTGTAATGGCAATTGTGAGTTCATCCTGATTGATAAGCGGTTTTTTTATAGCGTAAAGAGCTCCCTCCTCCATAGCTCTCAAATAAAGTTGTGCATCTGGGTGCGAAGACATGATGATAGGTAGTACCGATGGATTGAACTTCACAGCTAGCTTGAGGAGCTCGATCCCAAGTGGATTGGGATCAGAGGAAAGAAACAGATCAACAAAAAGCAGATCGACTTTTTTCTTTTTTAAGAGGGTTTCGGCTTCTAAAAAAGAAGAGAGACCTCGGACCTCATACTTAAGACCTTTCATCAAAGATAAGCACGAAGACAGCTCTTCGACATTGTCTTCCACTATCAAAAGAAAATCATCCACAAAAAATCCTAATTTTTTGAATAAGGAATCAAAAGACTAAAAACCGTCCGCAGTCCCCTTCGCTGATAAAAAACCTCCCCCTCACATTGAGTCATCATCTCCCACACAAAAGTTAAACCCAAACCATAGCCATCTTCTTTCCCAAAACAAAAAAAACTTTTAAATAAGTCCCCCTCGAGATGAGAGGGGACCCCATGCCCATCATCGATAACTTCCACAAGTACCTGCTCGTTCAAAGTCTGAACTTTGACAGCAACCTCCTGGATAGAAAAATCGCAGGCATTATAAATGAGATTAAGGAGACATCTTTCAAACGCTTCTTTATCTATACCCAAACGAACGAGACCGGGTGGAGCAGAAAAAGAAAAAGTGAGACCTTTTTTCTGGAAGCGACCTTGTACCTCCATCTGCAGTTCTAGACATACGTCCTGAAAATTTAGAGAACAGGCCGAATGAATCGGTGAAGAAGAAGCTTTCCTTTTATTAAGATTTTTTAGAAGAAGTCTCATCCTCTCCATCGCAGATGAGGCCATCGGTCTTAGCCTCTCCCACTCCCCAAAACTTTTTATCTGTAAAACCTCTACCAGGGATTCCAAAGGAGGTCTCAAGTCATGAGCTATGAAAGATGCCATCCTTGCAAAGGACCTCTCCTCTGTCGTCTTGATAAGATTGTTTTTTATGTCCTCAAATTCTCGTTTAAACAACGAAAGTCTGATCAAAATTTCTCTTATATGTTCTGGCTTTGCTCCGACATGCAGACCAAGTTCATTCAAAAACAACGCGAGTCGAGAACAAGTCTCTTTCTCGAACCGACGGGACATCCGAAAAGAAAAGACAGCTAAAACAATAGAGATCGCGAAGGATACACCTAAGTAACCCAACATGGAGTTGGGGGGACGACACAGAGAAATCTGCAAAAAATCGCGATCTTGTTGTGAAATTTTTAGCTGATCTTCGATACAATTAAAAAATATAAACCCTCGAAGATTCTTATCCCCAAAAGAAAACTTTTGCTGAAAGCGTTCTATCTCAACATAAAATTCTTGAAACTGAGACCCCAAACCTTCTACAAAATTTCTATAATCGCCTCGAAGCAATTCCTCATACTGCGACTTCATCAACGCTTGTAAAATTCCCTTTAAAAAAAATTGGCTTTCTTCTTGAATGATAGAAAAAACCATAACAAGGGAACATGTCAGCAAACAAAAGCAAAGTCCCCACATCAGAAGATTGATGTGAAAAATAGGCAGAAGTTTTCTCATGCGAGAGGATGAGGCCAATTGTTTCCCCCCACCAGACTCTTCTTACCCCAACTCAGAACAGGCCAAGTCGCTTCGTAAGCAAGTGCGACAAAGGGTAAACCGGGGTTAGCAACAATGAGATCCACTCTAGGCTGAGTCTTGAGCTGAGTCACAAGTACAGTCTTTGAGTTCAAAGGCAGAAGACCTGCATGTTCCTGTTTTGGGGAAGCAAAAACCCAATCTAAAGCCCGTCTGTGCTCAGGCAAAAGATAGTAGTGAAGATGATCATCTGGCTCAGCCTTATCTGGCAAGACAGAGAGCGGCTCCGGGTTCTCCTCTTCTACTTTCGTGACGATAGAGACTAGTCCCTGAATCAGCTTCAGAGCACATGACTCTGCCTCTGATATGGACAGAAAGACGCTGTCACAAACGAATCCCCCAGAGGAAGCAACGCCCAAAGCGACGAGAGCAGAACCCAGAAAATCTTCTCCATCGATACGGAAAAAAGAACAGTCCCAGCCCCAAGTCTTCAAAAGAGCTATGAAGAAGCGCACTCGTAGACCACGGGGAAAAACTTGAGTCCACCCTGTTTGGCTTCGCCACGAAGAAAGCACCAGACTTCGCTCGATCAATTCTTCTTTAGCTTTTCTCTTTGCTGAAAATTCTGTTGCACCAGCTGCATATCCATTGGTGGATAGACGAGAGCAAGGGGGGATGAAGTCTGCTCCTCTCGCACTAAGAAAAATGAGCCTTTCCCACGCCTCCGCAAAGGAGACAAGGAGAGCGTTCTTGAAAAGAAACCGAATACCTAAGCCCACTGTTTCAAAGGTGATTTCGCTAGAGGAAAGCCTTGCTCGACAATTCACGACAGCAAATGGCAAAGCTCTACGGCTTCGCCACCTCGTAAATTCCCAAGTCAAAGTAGCTGGCTCAGAAATAAAAGATAAAACAATCTCCATCTGACCTTTTTGAAAAAAGGACTGGTCTGGCATCCATTTTAATTCCATTTGACTTCAAAAAATCTCATGCGTTGGTCAAATGGATTTAGAGCAGAAAGGTCGACTCTCTCACTCGCTAAAATAGCGTGCTGTTCACACATGAAAGGAACAAGGAAAGTTTGATCTAAGCTGAATTTATGAAGGTCCATAAGTCGGGAAAAGCGATCTTCCTTGCTGGATTTTATGACAGCTTGCAGAAAAGATTGGGCTTCTTCTCTAAAATAACCCACACTTCCCTGTTCTGAATAAAGAAAACTCCAGGAACCCAAAGGACTCTTTTGATTCCCAACAAAATTGGTCATCACAGCAAACGCCTGGTTAAGGACATTCTTATCTGATGAGAACTCTATTTCAAATTGAACCCCATGCTGCCGTCCCACCTCAAGCAGGGGGGTCGTCAGAAAATCGGAGCCACTCAGTCTTGAATCAAAAACCAATTTTAGGGTCTTTCCCCTCAGATTTTCAATAGGCTCAAGATGTCTTGAAAAAGATTTTAATCTCCCTGAAAAACCTTCTGGAACAATCTGTTCTTCATAAAAAAGAGAAGGGGTTTTCGTCAGACTTCGGTACGCTAGTGCCACTAAATGTGAAAATTCTTGTCTCGATTTCAAATCTTTTGTGAGTAGATGATCTTTCCCGAAATAAAAGTAATAGATCGTGATGGCATGCCCCAACCATATTTTCTTGGCCTGATCTTCCAGCTTCTTTATCTTTTCTTGGAAAGAATAAGGGGGACGCTTCATCATGTCGTAACCGAGCAAGGAAAGAGTCCCCTCCTGCGTACTCCCGTCGCGCAGTTCCACAGATTGGACCTCTGGTTTTCGTTCTACAGGCAAATAGGGATTAGCCTTCAAAGTGAGAACATTTTTTTCAGAGCTCATCTTTTCAACAAAAAAATGACCAGAGCTGACTGTCCAGTCGTCTTGGAAATTTCTAGGGTGAAGTAGGGAGGCATCTGCCAAGGAAAGCTCATGGAGAAGATCTTCTTGCTCAACCTTCTGAGAAAATCGCAGACGAATGACTCGTGAACTTTCATCAAAATCTACACTTTGAAGATCGTTCAAAATGAGATGATGGCGACTACCTTTTTTAGATAGGCGAAGTAGACTCTGTGCAAGATCCTCAGCCTGTATCAAAGAGCCGTCACTCCAGCGGAGATCCCTTTTGAGAACAAACGCCCAAGAATAAGAGGACTCCTGCTGATAGCCTTCCATCAACTCTGCTCGATACCCACCAGGTTCTCGAGCATCCTCTCTGAGGAGCACAGAACCTAGATTTTCAAGCAGATAGTATTCGTAGATGTAATTTAAATTTTGTGGATCGAGAAGCTTCTGCCCTTTAAAAAATTGCAAAGGCAAAGCGACCTTCAAAATTTGCTTATGCATGTCACCTGACCCATCACTCTGTTTTTGAAAGAAAAATCCGAAGAACGCAACGGTAAGGGAGCAGATGAGCACACACGTGCAGATAATAAGAAGAACTACACGTCTCGACTGCAAAGCAGAATTAGGCGTGAACACAGTTTTTTAGGCAAACTTTGTTCTGATCCTGTACACCACTTTTTGTCACAGAAGGACTGGCAACAACCGCAAGTAGAAAAGAAATCAAAGCAACCGTCATTCTGATAAGAGAGTATGACATTCTTCTATTCTGAGGAGGGGAAAAAATCGTTTTTACTTGGCTCATCGTAAGCTCCGTTTCAATTTCAATTCAGGAATTTCATTTCATTGTTCAAAAAGTACGAGCGTTGAATTACCTCAAAGAAAATTGAAAAACAAGGTCAAGCTGAAAATTAAATAGGCAGACCCCTCTGGCGATAATTTAGGCAAAGACTCCCCCTCCTGTTTAACGTTAAAATTGAACCTCCCCCAGCTAAAAAACTCCCCTAGGGTCGTTTTTTTGAGCAGGGGGATTCTTAAGTTTTGCTTTCATCCGTTTCTCACTTAAAGATAAGCCAGCTCTTGGATGAAATCTTGACTCTTCTGGTGCACAGAATCTGGCCAGATACGGTTCTGGCAGTCTGAAAAAATTTCAGACAATCTTCTGTTGACTGTTTCCGCAACGTCGGGCGCACGCAAGGACAAAGTTCTATGCCCTTTGGAAAAATACAAAGCCTCGTTATAATTTACCTGCCATTTTTTCTCATCAGATTTAAAGTCGGCAAATAAAGCTAAATAAGCTGATAAAGTGTCACGTTTAGCTCTAAAATTACACACCTCACAGATATGCACTCTCTCACACAGAGGTTTCTTCTTTTTGTGACCACATACGCAATGTTGAGATAAGGCCGTGTCAAAAGTCGAGATCTTCTCTACCCGCCCTCGAGCATATGCTGCTTTTCGAGTTAATTCGCTTGTTAAAGCACGGTGCATGATGTTGAATACTTCGACCCCACAACTTTTGCCAACCTTTTATGGACACTTTCTCTGTATGGACTAGGTTCCCATACGCTAAAATTTCATGGCAGAGATTTCCATGGTTACTTTTTCTGATGGCAGTTTTTTTTCTTTCTAAATCGGCAAGTTGATTTTTTAATTGCCGATAGTTTTTGGAATACTTCCAATGCTTAGTTCCCTTCTTTATGGTTTTATTTTCATGATAATTTGTAGGATTCGTTTTACGCCGTGACCTATCTAATTTACGTTGAATACGACGAATTTCTTGCTGCTTCGTATCGAGATCTTTACATAGAGGACGCTCGAAGCTTGTAAGAGCCGTGGAAATAGCAATCATCTTGGGGCCAATATCATAGGCTACTTTATCACGCAAATGCAAAGGAAGTTGCTGACGCCTAGCATCAAACTCTGTACCCTCTTCTCTACTCTGCACTCTCTCTAGATGTCGCGCTTGCTTTTCTTTATCCTCGTAAGGGAGGCCTTCAAATACTCCTTGCACGAAATAGCGCTTTTTCCTTCGATAGTTTTGATAAGAATTCGCGCATATTTACAGCGGGAAGATAGAGCGTGACAATGATAGGGATTTTCCCCACTATGCAAATAAATCTTTTATCCTTTTCGAGGATGCGCACACCCGTATCATTCGACTTACCTTCAAAATTAAAAGCTTTAGATTTATTTTTAAATCGCAGCCTCTTAGCTTTTCCAAAAATAAAGAGATTTACAGCTTTAAAGGCTCTTTCAGCACATTTTTGATTCACTGCTGAATTACACCACAATCTAAAATCAGAAGTCTTGACTAAAGATTTAATATACTTTTCACTGTCGTTCTTGGTGATTTTATATTGTTTTTTTAAACTTTCAAAAGCCATCGAACGTGCTAGCCTGTCCTCATCAGTAGCTTTTGGCATTTTGCGAGCAGAGGTCCATCCGGAGCTAGACTTCATTTTTTTGGCTAAAAAAAGTAGGTGGCCTAAAACAGCATTATACAATCTGCGATAGTGATCGCTACTGACGTCTAAAGATCGAAAGCTACTACCGGCTTCAGCGATCTGCAATTCGAAGGTATGAACAAAAGATGGACTGATTTTTTTAGCCATAGTATCAGAACAGGTAGACACTGCGCTTTTCAAATGCATGTTCATTTGGTGTTTGTCACGAAATACCGCAGGAAAATTTTTACAAAACTTATTATTGATGCTTTGAATGTGATTTTTTCTCAAATTTGTGAAAAATTTGAATCTGAACTGGTAGAGATAGATGGAGAAGATGATCATGTCCACCTTCTTATCTTTTATCCTCCAAAAGTAGCTGTTTCAAAACTAGTGAATAGTCTTAAAGGCGCCTCATCTCGCGTGATCAGAAAAAAAGGTTATTCTTCCATCAAGAAAGCCTTGTGGGGAGAACATCTCTGGTCTAGAAGTTACTTTGCAGGATCTTGTGGTGGAGCTTCTATTGAAGTGATCAAAAAATATATCCAAAGCCAAAAAACGCCAAGCTAAGTTTTGAAGCTGCAGCCAGAAAGCCTGTCCCTAAAGGAACAGGCTTTCTGGCTTTTTTTGGTAAATTCTCAAAGCAGGGAGAGGAACGTGAGATCAAGATCTTATGCATGAGAGCACCTGACCACCTGCACTTTGCTTCGGCGTAGTGATGACAAAAGAGTCATTTGTCGCCGCATATGATAGCTAAATCAGGGAGGGGGGTGTGAGGGGAGGGAACGGACCCTCACGAAGTGGGAAGTAAATCAGAGATGGTGTGTGAGGGGAGGGAACGGACCCTCACAGAAAAAGAACGCAGCAGCAGGAACTACCTTTGGCGGCAACAAAAGGAGATATGTTGAAAGGAAAGATTGAAAAAGATTTGAGAACAAAGGGACTCGTATGTGCAGGTGTGGATGAGGTTGGCAAAGGCTGCCTCGCGGGTCCAGTCTTTGCAGGCTGTGTTGTGCTGGACTTCCCAAAACTTCTGAGCCATCCCAACACCCAACTCAAGCTCCTAAGAGATTCCAAGACCCTTTCGTCTCAGCAGAGAAGTCGGCTACTCCCCTTCATCGCAGAAGTATCGATAGCACACTCTGTAGCGGAAAGTTCCGTCGAGGAGATTGAGACCTTGGGGCTCCAGAAAGCAACCTATCTCGCTATGCAGCGGGCTATTGACTCCCTAAAGCTCTGCTTTGACATTCTTCTTATCGACGGTCGCCATACCCTGCCTAACTATCCTCACCCCCAGATGGCTATTATCAAAGGTGATGCCCTTTGTTACAGCATCGCAGCTGCCTCTATTATCGCTAAAGAGGCCAGAGATGAGATCATGAGGAAAGAAGCAAAAAAGCATCCTTTCTATGGCTTCGAAAATCATGTCGGCTACGCTACCTCTCAGCACCAAAAGGCTCTGATGAAGCTTGGCGCCTGCGCCCTCCACAGGAAAAACTTTGCGCCTGTACGAAAAGCGCTCGAGACGCCTTATGTGGATCGATGAAGAGATCTTCTCAGAATGCCAAGAAACGCTATCTATCCAAGTATGGCGACCGCAGAAGACCCTTGTCGTACTGGGGAACGCCAATCGAGCTGAGCTTGAATGCCATATCGAAAACTGTGAAGAAGATCAGGTAGAGATTCTCAAGCGTTGCGGAGGAGGGGGAGCCGTCGTCCTACATACTCACTGTGTTGTCATCGGGATTGGCACCTGGGTCCATCGTCTCTATGACAATGGGTTTTACTTCCAAAAAATCAACCAAGCTGTCATTGAAAGCCTCCATGAAACTTGGCAAGAGGCTAGCCAAATGGAGCAGAGAGGCTACAGCGACCTCTGCATAGCGCAGAAAAAAGTCGCAGGGACATCCCTCTTTCGGAGCAGAAATTTTCTGCTCTACCAGGCCTCCCTACTGATTAAAAAAGAGATTCAACTCATTGAAAGATACCTGAAACACCCAAGCCGGGAACCTGCCTACCGGGAGGGGAAGAGCCACCGCAATTTTCTGACTTGCCTGGAAGACGAGTGGCCCAAAGCGTCTGTCGATTCCGTTCTCAGAACCCTAAAAAAACATCTTCCCTCCCATTTAAATACTCAACTGAGAGGCGAAATCATCCCACCCGATCTCAGCCAAGTGAACCATATACTCAGTAAAGCCTCAGGAAAGAGTGGGGAACGCCCTCTTTAGAGAAAAGAAGAAGCCCAAGTTCTAATTTTTGAAGAAGGGTCTTTTTTCGCTGCTTCGAAAAACGGACGATTAACCGGATCTTTTCTAGCCCCATGTGCCAAAACCCGAAGAACAGCTAAGCGTACATCCTCCTTGCCGTAGGAGAGAGCTGCTCGCATGACAAAATTCTGCCCAACAGTCGAGCGAAAATAAAATTTCTGGAAATAATTGGCAAGCCGCTCAGAGGCTGGGGCCTGAAAAACCATTTCTAATAACGAAGCCGGCAGATCCACTCCAAGATCAGCTAGGGCACACAAAGCCCCCATACGAACCCATAACTTTTTATCGTTCAAAGCACTTTTGAGAAGATCCGCACCCCCTGAAAATCTACTCTGCTGTAGTTCCCTTACCCCCTCATATCTCTGCCAACTTTTTTCATGCAAGATCTTTGAGCTCCACAGCTTTTCGTCCTCTTTTGTCCATGTTGGATCTGCAGAGGAAAGCCCTTCTCGAGGGTTCGGCAGCCCACCATAGAGGGCGAATAGTTCTGAGACATTTGTTTTCGTCGGAACCTTAAACTCATCTTTTGGTAAAGGGCTGAGCGTTTTGTGCGCAGAACTCAGACCCGATTTTTGGGAGCGACTTTTAGCGGTAGGGATCAGCAAGGCAGACGACTCCGACTCTGCCGGCTGCAAAAACTCTGGCAAATGATGGGTGACCTCATCCCTAAGCGACTGATCTGCCATCACAAAAAGTCCTACAGCAAGGCCGACAACCCCCAAAAATCCGGCTACGAAGATCTTCCCATAAGAAGACGAGCGCCCCCGACCCTGCGCAGAGAACGAATCCTCTCTCTCCATGTCTTGACTTGACGCTAAGCCTCGATTTGACGATAAGGGGGATTCCATCGTTTTTGACCTCCAGCGGTACCCCCTGCTTTTCGTTTGTTTTCTGGGAAACTTCAGTACTTTTTATAAAACCCTTTGATTTTTTGATAAAATACTATATAAGGGCAAGATTTAATTTTTTGAATTAGGATAAGCAATGGCCGTCAACAAGAAGTTCGATCTTAAGAAATATCGGAATATTGGGATCTCTGCCCACATCGACTCAGGTAAAACTACGCTCACAGAGCGCATACTCTTTTACACGGGTCTGATTCACCGAATCCAAGAGGTTCGGGGGGGTGGAGACGGTGCGAAGATGGACTTCATGGAACTGGAGAAGGAAAGAGGGATCACCATCACCTCTGCTGCTGTGACGCTCCAGTGGGACGACCACCCCATCCAGATTATCGACACCCCAGGCCACGTCGACTTCACGATCGAAGTAGAACGTTCTCTACGCGTTCTTGACGGTGCCGTTCTTGTCCTTTGCGGAACCTCCGGTGTTCAGTCACAGTCGATCACCGTCGACAGACAGATGAAGCGTTACGGGGTCCCCTGCCTTGCTTTTATCAATAAACTCGACCGAGCTGGCGCCAACGCCTTCAAAGTTGTTGGTCAATTGCGAGAAAAGCTCGGACACAATGCCGTCATGATGCAGATCCCTATAGGGGCTGAAGATCAATTCTCCGGCCTCATCGACCTAATCAAAATGAAAGCCTTCTATTTTGACGGGAAAAACGGGGAAAACATCAGAGAAGAAGAGATCCCCGCTGAGATGCTCGAATCTGCCCAAGAGTACCGGGCGGCTATGTACGACTCCTTCTCCCTTTTCTCTGACGAGATGACCGAACTCCTGCTCGAAGAAGCTCCTGTTCCAGACGAGCTCCTCTTCAACGTCATCCGAGAATCGACTGTCGGTAGAAAAATCACCCCTGTATACATGGGTTCTGCTTTCAAAAATAAAGGGGTACAGCTCCTTCTCAACGCGATTATTTCCTATTTACCAAGTCCGCTCGACAAAACTTACTCCGCTATCGACAACGATAAGCAGGGGTCTGATCAAGACAAAAAAGTTGAGATCAAACCTGATCCTAAGGCACCTCTCGTTTCTATGGCCTTCAAGATCACTGAAGACACCTATGGACAGCTTACCTACACAAGGATTTACCAGGGAACGATGAAAAAAGGGGATATGATCTATAATCCCCGTCAACGTAAGTCCCAGCGTGTAGGCCGCTTGGTCCAGATGTTTGCGAACGACCGTATAGAGATCGAGGAAGCTCGAGCCGGTGATATCGTCGCTATGGTCGGTGTCGAATGCGCCTCTGGGGATACCTACTGTGATGATGGTGTCAACTTCACTATGGAAAGCATGTTCGTACCAGATCCTGTTATCGAACTTGCCATCAAGCCAGAGAAACAAGATGACCTTGCGAAAGTTTCTAAGGCCCTCAATCGCTTCACAAAAGAAGATCCAACCTTCCGTGTGACTGTCGACGAAGAGACCAACGAAACCATCATCCGAGGTATGGGTGAGCTTCATCTGGAGATCTACGTCCAGAGGATACAAAGAGAGTACAAAGCAAACGTCATCGTTGGACAGCCAAAGGTCAACTACCGCGAGTCTCCAACGGCTAATGCTGCGTTCAACTACAAGCATAAAAAGCAGACTGGTGGTGCGGGTCAATACGCTCACGTCGTAGGGACCCTAAGGCCAGTTGAAGAGAGCGCTGCTATCAACTTTGAGTTTGTCAATAAAATCGTCGGGGGCGCCATTCCGAAGGAATATATTCCTGGCTGTGAAAAAGGCTTCCGTGAATCCTTGGACAAAGGTCCTCTGGGCGGCTTCCAGGTGATTCGTGTTGCGGTTGATCTCGAAGACGGATCTTTCCACAACGTCGACTCCTCAGAGATGGCCTTTAAGATCGCTTCGAGAATGGCATTTAAACAAGCCTTCCTCGAGTCTAAACCCGTGATCCTTGAACCGATCATGAAGGTAGAGGCTGAGACCCCAACTGAGTTCCAAGGGTCCGTACAAGGAGATCTTTCTTCTCGACGCGGCTACCTCTGCGGCAGTGACATCCGTGATAACTTCACCATTATCGAAGCGGAAGTCCCACTTGCTGAGATGTTTGGTTACTCAACAGACCTTAGGTCTATGACCCAAGGTAAAGCTAGCTTTACGATGGAATTCTCCAAATATAGACCGGTTCCTGTTTCTATCCAGGAACAGCTCGTCTCTAAATTTAGGGAAGAACAAGCTAAGGGTTCCTCTAACAAGTAAATCTGTCAGCGGCTGTTGTCTCACACAAGAGCCCCTGACCGACAATCTCATTCTGTCGGGGAGAACGAAGAAGATGAAATGGGGTCAGCCTTATTATAGGGGCTGACCCCATTTTCATTTTCAAGAAAAAAAAATGGAGGAATTGGGTTAGGATTATCTATTTGTAAAAAGATAATAGTTTTACATGGAGGAAGAATATGGTGTGAATCTAATTCAAACAAAGGAACTATTTTTTATATTGAGCTGCCATCTGAAAATATTAGGAAGGAAATCTAAGTGTCGATCAGAGTTCTTAACTCTTTCCATTTCATAGGGCTTTTCTTTATGACATAATCAAAATTACTGATAATATGATTTTGGTATTCACCAAAATCTTCAAAAATAGAACACATGATTATTTTGCCAGTATAATTTTTTCCCTTTAAAAACGAAATTATATCAATTTCACCTGCATTCTCGCTTCCAAAGTCAAAATCTACAATTATACACTTAGCAGCTAGAAGG
>JAGNWK010000086.1 GCA_017985985.1 Oligoflexales bacterium | reverse complement strand
CCAAAGGACATGCATCGAAGTTTCCCAAAGTGAAAGCACAGTTTTTTTTGGGTAGACCTTTGCTAGAGGCATTGAGGAGGTGGATTTTTGAATAAGTACTCACCATGTTTACCATCTTTATCAAAGCAAACGAGACGTCCTAAGCTGAGTGGCTCCAGACCTGCGATGCAAGTTAGCTGAAAGAAATCACCTTGAAAAGCATGAGTTTAAGGATTAATTAGTTTTGATACCCTCGGGCATAGCTCCTCGAATTTATTCGAAGGAGAACCTTACATCCAGGAGACCTGAAAGTATGCGCGTACTTGTTGTCGAACAGGATCCTCTCCTCGCCAGCTCTTTGCTTCGCTGTTTTAGAGATGAGTCTTATGCAGCTGATCACGCCAAAGATGGGCAAGAAGCCGAGTGGCTTGCCTTCGAAAACCCCTACGATCTTATTACACTCGATCTCATCCTCCCCGTCAAAGATGGAATGAGTGTCTTAAAGAATTTACGCCTTAGCGGAATTAAATGCCCCATCCTTATCCTCACCTCCAAAACAGGGGTGCAGCATATTGTGGGGGCCCTTGATGCAGGCGCTGACGAATACCTCCTTAAACCCATCCACCTCATCGAACTGACAGCAAGGGTTCGAGCTCTTTTGAGGAGAAGAGAAAACTTTGCTCCAGTCGTCTTAGATCTAGGACCACTTGTTCTGGACTCCTCTCGAAGAGAAGTTTTTCTTTCTGGTAAAAAAGTTGATTTTACTGCAAAAGAATACAGTCTTCTTGAATACTTTGTCCATAATGCAGGACAAGTTTTGACCCGAACACAGCTGTCCGAGCACGTATGGGACGCCCACTTTGAGGCCAACTCTAATATTATCGATGTATATGTCGGTTATCTCCGTACTAAAATGCGAGCAGCTAGCCCCCGCTGTCTTATTAAAACGGTGCGAGGCTGTGGGTATCTCCTGGATTTATAGAGAGATTTGATATGGCTCATACGTTCAGATTTTTGGCTCAGCCCTTATTTGAAAAAACAACTGGCAACTCAGAAATTGACCCTGAAACAGGGCTCGGCACACGGAGAGGGACTGATCCTTCACGCACGTGGACCATCAAGGAGGAGGAACTTTGGCACCTTCGTAAGGTCCTACGTCTTAAGGTGGGAGTAGAAGTGGAGGTCTTCGACGGACATGGAACAAGTGGGAAAGGTGTGCTCCAACAAGTCGACTCCGAACTTGCTCATGTCCTCACAAACGAGGAGGAGCAGAGTCTAGCACCTAGTCTATCATTAGCCCTAGCCCTTGGCGCGCTAAAACCGGGATTTATCGATGATCTACTCCCTATTTTAGTTGAGCTTGGTATCAATCAAATCTTTGTATTTGCTCAGGAAGGATCTGCTTCTTGGAAAATGGCAAAAGACAAAGTGGTAGAACGATGGGATAGGATTCTTCTATCGTCTGCGAAGCAATGTCGTCAGGTTTTTTTACCGGAGATTGTGAGTTTTTCATCCCCTCAAGAACTCATCTCGTACATAGAATCAGGAAAAGCTAATCGCTCTGCTCATCCCCCCATGGCTAACGCTTTAGCTCCTTTCGACAACGGACTAAAACAAAAGTTTGTCCTCAGTCTAGGAGCAGAGAAGCTCCTCTCATCATTCTTAAATCCAGCAGAGCCTGCAGCTATACCCCGCTCCATGATCGCTGCTATTGGAGGAGAAAGTGGCCTCTCCCCTACGGAAGAGGAGACCTTCCAAGCTGCCGATTTTCTTCCCGTCAGTCTGGGGCCTCTGACTCTTAGGGCATTTACAGCTGCCATAGCGACGTCTGTGTTATTATCAAATATACGTCTTAGCAAGTTCTCAAAAATAGGACAAAATTATCATGAACGCTGTCAACCGACGGAGTCAGCTGCTCATCGAACCTTATAGGCAGCTAAAATTTGGGGTTATTTTTCTCCTAATCAACTTTGTTTATTCCTGTTTTATCTTAGCCTTGTTTGGGTATTTCTTGTGGGATATGCACGACGTGATTTCCGAGTATTTCAAACTCGACGAAATCCAACGATCGATCACCGCACAGAAATTTGCCGTTCCTTTTTTCTTTGGGCTCAGTCTTATCGTCCTATTTATTCTGAACACACTGTGGATATCTGTCCGCCTTACTCATCAGTTTTATGGGCCTCTCATTTCGATTCATCGCTTTCTCGATGATCTCATCGCTAATCGTTCAATTAGCCCGATTACACTCCGCAAGAACGATCAACTGCAAGAAGTGGCTGCTCGATTAAATCAATTGTCAGAGCAGCTAAGAGCCCGAAACTCCGCGCAATATGATGAAAGTCATAAGTTGATCTTGAGTTTCCTGAGTGATTTACTAGCAGGTAAAGTACCAACTCCACTTAACTTGGCTGATGGGGATTATTTCAAGGAAACAGCATCGAAACTAAACCAATTAGCGAAGTTGAAAATGAAGGTTAATTTTTAAGAGCTGGTGTCGATAGCAAGGAGGGGTCCGGGGAGCATGTTTGTTGTTCCCCGAAGCTTCAAGACCAGTCCCCATAAGGAAGAGATCGTATGAAATCAAAAGTAGATACCCATCCTGATCAAGTCCAAAAACAGTACGAAGCACTCCCCAAAAAATTAGAAGCCATTCGTAAGCAACTCGCTCGTCCCCTCACACTCAGTGAAAAGATTTTATTTAGTCATTTGTCTAGCCACGACGATCTTCCCAACTTAAAAAGGGGCGAGAGCTTTCTTCTCTTAAAACCAGATCGTGTCGCCATGCAAGATGCTACAGCTCAGATGGCTCTACTCCAGTTCATGCAGTCCACACGACTCCAGGTGGCTGTCCCTTCAAGTGTTCACTGTGACCACTTAATAAGAGCCCAGCATGGGGCTTCAGAGGACATGAAGACAGCTCAAACAGAAAACCAAGAGGTTTTCAGCTTTTTGAAGTCAGCCTCTCAAAAATATGGGATCGGCTTCTGGGGACCCGGAGCTGGTATTATCCACCAGGTCGTCCTTGAAAATTATGCTTATCCAGGTGGGCTCATGATCGGTACTGATTCCCACACGCCCAATGCAGGTGGCCTAGGCATGGTCGCTGTTGGTGTCGGGGGAGCCGACGCTGTTGACGTCATGGCGGGGATGAGTTGGGAGCTCTTGAACCCGAAATTATACGGTGTCAAGCTGACTGGAAAACTCCAAGCCTGGACTTCTCCTAAAGACATTATACTCAAAGTTCTCGAAATGCTGACAGTCAAAGGAGGAACCAACAAAATTCTGGAATACTTTGGTCCAGGTGCTTCAGAAATCAGTTGCACAGGCAAAGCCACCATCACCAACATGGGAGCAGAGCTGGGAGCCACAACGTCTGTCTTTGGCTTTGATAAAAAGATGGCAAACTATCTGCGTCACACACAAAGAGCCGAGATCGCAGACTTAGCTGAAAAATATGCTGAACACCTCAAAGGAGATCCTGAAGTTTATAGAGAACCAGAAAAATATTTTGATGAACTGATTGAAATTGATCTCGATAAACTCGAGCCTTATCTGGTAGGACCTCACTCTCCAGACTTAGCAAGACCCGTTTCCAAGATGGGAAAAGAAGTCAAAGAGAAGAACTACCCCCGACAGATTAGCTCTTGTCTGATAGGGAGCTGTACGAACTCTTCTTATGAAGACATCTATAAAGCGGCTGCTATAGCTAAAGAAGCCCTCCGGGTTGGAGTGAAGGCGAAGACCCCTCTCATGATCTCGCCGGGATCTACCCAAATCTTTGAAACGATCAAACGAGATGGTCTGCTGGATACATTAGAAGAATTCGGAGCTGTCGTTCTTGCCAATGCCTGTGGCCCCTGTATCGGTCAGTGGAAACGAGACGACGTCAAAGCTGGAGAGCGGAACACGATCGTGACGTCCTTCAATCGTAATTTTCGAGGACGGAATGACTCCAACTCCGAAACTCTATGTTTTATTGGTAGTCCAGAGATGGTCGTCGCCTATGCGGCTTCTGGAGATCTGGCTTTCAATCCACTCGTCGACAGCTTGCCCATCCCAGCTTCCAATGCTGTTAAAGCTGGCTCAGGCCCAGTCAGCCACTCTATTCGTCTTTCTGCTCCACGTGGGCCAGAACTTCCCGAAAATGGCTTTGTTCAGGATAGAACCGGCTATGTAGAACCACCAAATGATAGCACCCAGCTTCGAGTAGACATTAAAAAAGATAGTGAGCGACTCGAAGCTCTCAAGCCTTTTGAGGCCTGGGATGGTAAAGACTTTTTGAACCACCTTCTGCTGGTAAAAGTGAAGGGTAAATGCACGACAGATCACATTTCCCCAGCAGGTCCATGGCTTCGCTTTCGGGGTCATTTGAATCGTATCAGTGACAATATGCTCCTAGGAGCTACCAACTCCTACGATGCAAGTCCTGGCAAGGGGACCAATCAATTAACCCAGGAAAAAGGCTTGGGTCTATCCGCTATCGCTCGTGCCTATAAAGCCGAAGGTGAACGATGGATCATTGTTGCTGATGAAAATTATGGGGAAGGATCTTCAAGAGAGCATGCAGCTATGAGTCCCCGTTACCTGGGAGCGAGTGCTGTCATTGTCAAAAGCTTTGCCCGCATTCATGAAACCAATCTTAAGAAACAGGGTGTACTAGCTCTCACCTTCGTCAATCCTAACGACTACGAAAAGATCGAAGAAAGTGACCGGATTTCCATCATAGGGTTGAGCAAGATGAGTCCCGGTAAAAACTTATCTGTGCGCCTGAAGAAGAAAAACGGTTCAGTGATTGAATTCCCGCTCAAGCACTCTTACAACGCTGAGCAAATCGCTTGGTTTAAAGCTGGCTCAGCTCTGAATCTCATCCAATAAGGTGAGGTTCTCCTCCACTCGCCAGAAATTTCATTGCTAGTTTCATTGCGAGCGTCATTGCAAGCGTCATTGCAAGCGTCATTGCAAGCGTCAGCGAAGCAATCTCCGTGTTAAGATAAGATTGCTTCGTCGCCTACGGCTCCTCGCAATGACGAAATCGGAATGTAACATCAGTTGGCAAATGATATTTTTTGGATACATATCATTTGCTGACCAGAGCATTCATTCGTAGCTTATCCCTCAAGCAAGCGAAAGCTTCATTCGTCCTCAAGAACATATAAAAAATAAGCGCTTAGTCCATAATGATCATTAAAAATACAATAAAGATCATCACACTCTTCTTCATTGGTCTTAGTACAAACACTCAGGCCATGGATCAAGAAATTCTTATCCAACTCTCCTCCATCTACAAAGACATATCTGCTGTAGATTTAGAGCCAATGAATTATTGGGTAGATTTTGAATATGAATCGACTTCTTTAAATCGAACTCTACAAAAAAGTTCCTATTGTTTGAAGAACAAAAATTATATGAAGTTTTCTCGTAAAAAACTATTGCTTTCCATACAAGATGATCTGAGTGAGGCTATAGATCTTGGTTTTAAGGATGTCCATGCATTTCCATTGCACACAGATCTATTTCGCGTATTAAAATTACTCGATCAGGCTCTCCGTTCACATCTGATCGAGATTTGTGAAGACACATCAACTCCACCTTATTCCGATGGGCATCAGGCAAGATTTGTGAAGGTAGATGGGAAGCTAACGTTTATCTTTCAAAAAGGATATCCAGACTAAGAACCATCCCACAAAAGAAAGATGCGAATTTCCATGGCCTGAAATTTTCGGATACCTCTGCCATATTTTACCTAAAAGAACACCAAATTATCAAATATATTCTTATGTTATTTACCACTTACAGAAAATCATTGCCTATTTCATAGCCTAGAGGCAATTTTCCCTACCAGTAACGCTGTCCATATAAGCTTTAAAAGAGAATTTTCATGTTTCCTCTTCGTTTCGTACTTTTGTTTATCTTCTCCGCCTATTCTGCAGCAATGGCCTCTGTGGTCGATCTGAGTCGCTTAGATAAAATCCCTGGGACCTGCATCCTTGAAGGGGAAGTTCTTGACTGTGGTCAAGAAGAGATCTTGCTCAACGCATCGACGAAGATGGAAAAACTACGAGTCAAGGCAGCTTATATCGAGATCCAGGGGAAAATCCTTGGAGAAGAGCTAGACCTCGAAGCCACAGGGGATCTTGTCCTCAAACAAGGGGCTCATCTTTTCCTTGCTAAGAAATCCTCATTTTATTCTCGCAGGGAGATCCAAGTTCATGGGGGTCTGTTTGCTTCACGCCTAAAAATAGTGGGGGCCAGTGTTCTTTTTTCTGAAAGTTCTGATGTGCAAGTTCAGCACTTGGATATCACGAGTTCCGATTTTAAAACGAAGAACCGTCTGATTGCTCAGAACCTTAAAATCAATTTGTCTAACAGTGACAAGAAGAGACTCTCCTCCCCCTACGGAGAGTTGGGAGGCTCTGTACAGGCAAAAGTTCTTAACATCCTCGGACCAGGATCCGGATCTAGACTCGTTATCCGCAAGCAAAGTTTCGTTGACGCCGAACATATTCACATCTTAACAAAAAGCTATCTAAATTTTGGATATGTGCGTTTTGCTTTGTTAAGCATCAACGGTCAAGATCATGCGAGTTATGGGAAAACTTCAGGGGGCAAGTATGAAGCTGCTGCAGAGAACATCCGTACCCACGAAGGTTCTTTGTACCAGATCCAATCAGCACAGATTTGGGGTTACGACTGTAAAGATGAGGGGAAATGGAACGTAGAAAACACCCTCGGTCTGTACTGTCAGACGATGACTGCTGGTCCCAGCTCAGCTCAGAACACTCTATACAACAGAACGCTCGACGCTCAAAATAGAGAAGGCGAAAGTTTTTGCAAAGCATCTGCTTCTCGACGGCAAATGGACCGGGAAGGAAGCAAATTTCTCTGCAGATGCGATTTTCTTTGGCCCTCATTCCAATATTAATATTAAGAATCTGGAAGTTATTGTTCGTAACGGTGGATCCAAATCTGTGCGGGAGTTTTTAAGCAAGACTTCACAGACGCCATTCGTTGCTGTGGAAAAGCTATTTCAACAACTTTTTGAGCAGGAAGAGGCATTTAGTCGGGCTCTCGCAAGCTCTGCTATGGAGGGGGATTTTAAAATTGAACGGCGTTGGCAACTGCATCAGTTTCGGAATAAAATCTATGATGCTTTCAGAATAGGTGATAGCACCCAAGCGGCTCACTACCTAGCATAACTAACGAACGAGTACGAGCTCGTTGGAACCACTGGAGTCCATCCGACAGGCTTTGGTGAATTGCGCCAGTTTAGCTTTGGAGATAAACCAGCAGGCCCAAGTTTGCCTGTCGTGATTCTCGGTGCTATCAACTCTCATAACTTAAAACTTCGCAGCGATGGCAGCATCTTCCTGGATGAAGCGAGTCAGCTCAGTGTCAGGCATGTTCTCAGCGTGAACGCAGGTCATCACGTAACGATCCATGGCAAGATCCGTAGCAAAATCATAGATCTATTTGCAAAGTCTTTTTTCCTGGCAGCGTCTGGGCAGATAGAGACATCTGAACGCAATCATATTCAATCTCGTCAAAAAATTCTCTTAAGTGGTCTTTTGAGTTCCGGACGTGACAACGTTCTGACTGTCAAAGATGGTGACATTTACATTGGTCAAACTGCCCTCGTCAAAAGTGGCAGCTGTACATCTGTGGATGCGACCTATTTTTTCCAAGCAGGCAAGCTTGACACGACCTGCCTACGTATTCTTGTGAAGGACTTTGAACAAGCTCCTTCTGCTGAGCTCAAAGCTAAGGATAGCGAGATCAACGCTCAATCGGCTAGCCTTTCAGGTCAGACCACTTCAGAGTCCGCAAAAATCACAGCTAGGGATATGAAACTTCACGGTGTGCTTTCTGCTTCAGAGCTGCAGATCAAAACTGAAACTCTAAGGACTTCTCTTGCAAGTTTGGTCAGGGGTGATGATCTTCATATTGCAGCTCTCGAAACGAATGTATACGGCCTTATCAATTCTAGAAACCTCGTCCTTGACAGCAAAAGTCGACTCGTCCTTCATGATGGGGCTAAGATCACAGCCACAGGCAAGGCCCGTCTTAAGACGGAGGGTACAGCCGAATTAACAGGAGAAATTCGTGCACGTGTCATCGACATCTTTGCTGCTGACTTCAAATTACTAAAGTCAGCTAAGTTAAGTGCTGAAGAACTAGCGAAGATTCATGGACGCCTCCAAGTTGAAATCGATGGCCTCCTTTCTTCTGACGGCAAGATCATCGTTTCTTCTGAAGGCACGGTCGAATTCACTGAAAGTTCTCAAGTCAAGGCTAAGGAAAGCTTAAGTATCAAAGCCAAAAAATTCTTAAGTCGTGGTAAAGTTTCTGCCGCACAAATCCAGATCGATGTAGAAGAGCTCACTACTTTTGCCAATTCTAGACTCGATGCAAGAGATATCGACATCAAAACTATCTCAGGCCAAATAGCTGGAGTTCTTTCTTCTGAGCGTTTGACCATCACGGCTTCAGGGAAATTACAAATTCTATCCGGAGCAGACCTTCAAGCTCAAGAAAGAACTTCTATCAAAGCTGTACATTTAGAAGTGTCCGGTGATGTCAGAAGCAAAGTGATAGAGATCTTAGCTCAGAATATAGACCTTCTTGAAGACGCCAAACTCACTGCTGACGAGCAGCTGCTCGTCAAAGCGGACCTGCAGATTAAAGTTAAGGGCCTCCTGAGCTCTAAAGGCGGTCTGCATGTAGAAGGAGATCGTGTTTATTTCTCCGAATCATCTCTCATCCATGCAGGAACACTCGCTCATATCAAAGCCAAACATTTGGAAGCAGGGGGTGCTTTAGAAGCCCCCCAACTCAAAGTTGTTGCTGACACACTCAAGACGGCCAGTACGAATCTCATCAAAGGTAGCACTCTGAATTTTGAAGTTTTGGAAGCTGATCTCTATGGGGTCATCAATTCTAAAAGCCTCCAGCTTGATGTAAAGAAACGTTTAGTCCTGCGAGACTCAGCTCGTATAAGTACGGAAGAACAAGCTACGATCCGCAGTGCTTCTGTCGAGCTCTCTGGTGAGGTGCGAGCAAAGATCATCTCACTATTTGCTAACGATCTGATGCTGCTCAAAAGTGGCAAGCTTACAGCAGAACAAACAGCGATGATTCAAGCTGGACTGAAAGCTAAGCTGGATGGTCTTGTCGAGTCTAAGGGCAACTTAGTGCTCGTTGCGGGAGAGCTGACTCTATCCCAGAGCGGTAAGATCGATGCTCAGGCTGTTCAAGTCAAGATCGATACGTTTTTCTCAGAAGGTACGGTAGCTGGACGGGACAGTCTTATCCTCGATGTGGATAAATCCTTCAAAAATTCAGGTTCGCTTCGAGGGGGAAGGGTTCATCTTGAGGCTAAAGAAGCGTATGCCAATAGTGGCAAGATATCTGCCCAAGAAGACCTCTACATCAAAGTTGCAGCTGCTGTGACGGCTCAGCAACTTGGTAAAACATCTGCTGGAACGTGGACGACTCTAGATGGTGAATTTCAATCAGACGATGTCCTCACTTTACTGGGAGGAAATTCGGGACAAGTCGATACAAAAAAATTGCGCGTTATCACTAGTAAGCCTGTGACGATCAATCGTCACGTTTCTTCTTCGTTTGATAACGATATTCATGCACCAAGTCTTACTTTAGAAAAGGACCAAACGTTCAAGAATAACGGAGATCTTTCTTTAAATCTTGGAACTCTGCAGGCGCAAGCAGGGTCAAGTCTGCAGGCGGAAGGTTCAGTCGACATCGAGGCACAAGGTGATGTTGTGCAAGAGTCTGAACGGGAGGAACAGGGTCAAATCAAAAGATCTAAGATCAGCTCAGGTGGGTCTACTCGCATCAGGGCTAAGGGGAAATATATCAATCAGGGCTCTCATCTTCTTGCTAAAGAAACGGTCGTGATTAAAACCGAAGGTGGTGTAGTGATCGTTCCTCTGATCTGGGTTGAAACCAGAGAAGAAGAGGAGAACGGGTGGTTTATTAAGAAAACGACTGTTATTCATGAGGAAAAACAGCAAAAAGCTAAGATAGGTGGGGCGAAGACCATCATCGAGACCCCGGTAGAATCTGAAGTCAGGAACGTAGAGTGGGTGGGAAGTAAAGACTTCAATCCTCATGTGAAAGAAACGGCTTATGACTTAAGAATAGAGGAAAAGAGTTACAAATCCTTCACAGGTGTGGGCAAAGTTGTGATAACAGCTGTGAGTGCTGCTACTCTTGTTGCTGCATCTTCCTTCGGCCCTGGGGGGACGGTCGTGGCTAGCGTTGCTCTAAATTACGCTCAGTCGCAAATGCTGTCACAAAAATTTCAGCTTAACGTTGCCTTAAAAATGGCTGCTATTAACGTTGCAGCTGCTTCAGTGGGGGCTGCTGCAGGGGAGTCTGTAGGTGCTACTTTTAGTGGAACTACAGGAGCGTTTCTAGGAGGCGCCACCCAAGGAGTCGTATCATACACTGCCCAATCTTGCATGCATAAGGACTGCAAAAGCTTTGACAGAGACGAGTTCGCGTATGCAGGCTTAGCGGGTGGTGTAACTGGCGCAGCCATGGCTGGTGAGCAGGGAACTTTTTTGGAGGGTGCTGGTAAGTCTGCAGGAGCTAGCGTCGTTACAGACGCTACTTTTCAGACTTTACAAGGAAATAAAAAGCTCGATTGGGAGAGACTGGGTGAGGACAGTCTCCATGCAGGAGTGGGTTACGCCAGCGGTCGAGCAACGCAGGAGGCGTTGGACGGAGCAAGCAAAGTTCCATCTCAATCTGTGAAGATGGAGAATAAGGTTCCTGAGACATCTGCAATGAAGGAAGAAACTCTTGCTGCGACTGAGATGGCTCAACCAAAAGAAGTTTCGGGGCCGGAAGAAAAACCGAAAGCTATCCAAACGGACAAAGCTAAGCCTACAGAGACGCTTGCCACAGAACCTAAAAAAGTAAAGAAGAAAATTCCTGCTGAGGAAAAACGACAGGGTAAAACAACTCTTGCTGAACGTAAGCCAGTTGAAAAAGTTATTACCATAAAGAAGCCTACAGAGGCTAGCAAAACGGTAATGTATAGTAATTGTTGTTTTTATTTATTACTTAGGTAGATTGGGGGATCAAACCCATTATTTAGGCGGTAGTAATGGCTTCCTTTATTTC
>JAGNWK010000085.1 GCA_017985985.1 Oligoflexales bacterium | reverse complement strand
CTTCCCCGTTCGCTTTCGGGATCTCTACCCTCCTCACAGGTGACGGTTTGTATGTGTTGTCCAGTAATCCACTTCGAATTTCTACCCAGTGTTTATGGCAGTAACTACGAAGTTCTGTCGTCGTCATTGCGAGCGAAGCGAAGCAATCTCCGTGTAAAGGCAAGATGGCTTCGCCGCCTCCGACTCCTCGCAATGACGAAATCATAATACTTAGACAGGTTGGAGCTCCGTCGAGAGGTATCGATTTAAAATAGAGCAGGCGATTAAGGAATTCTGCCTAACCGAATGACATGAGAGGTCAAAGAATCTGATGCGTAGCATCAGAGCTTAGGGAAATCACATGCTGGCTTTGCCTGTCTTGACAGAGAGGGATAACCTTTGCAGATCTACAGTGTCACCGACCACCCAGATAAGATCCTTAGCACGAAGACAGAAGTCAGACTTAGGGTTAACAACCCTACGCCCTAGCCTTTCTATGCCGACGACAATACCACCGAATTCCTCTCGGATACCGGACTCCATGATCGTCTTGCCATTCAAAGAAGAAAACTCCGTAACCTCCACCTGCTTCAACTGGTACATACCAATATCTTTTTGATCTCCCTTTATCTCGACCCCTTTTTCGATAGAGGATCTCACGGCCTCAATGGCCTCATCTGAACCCAGAAGCAAGACCTCATCTTGGGGTAGCAAGATCTCGTGTGCTTTAGGAGCAACAATGGTCACCGCACCCCGATGAATAGCCACTATATTCAGAGAATGTTTTTCCCTAAATCTCAACTCGATGAGAGGTTTGGCTATCAAAGAAGAGTTCGGGTGCACCACCATACTTACAAGGTGCGCATCCCAAGGTACAAGTCGACGTAAGAGCTCTGCTTTAGATTTTGGCTTCTCCTTAGTGTCATCAAAGTTAGAGCGAAATTGAAGTTCAAACCATCGGTAGTACGTCTCCATCTGTTTCTTGAGGAGCAAGAAAATAAAAGTGGCCACTGAAATAGAAAGAATCAGAGCTAACCAAGCAGGAAGAAATCTCAAACTCAGAACGCCGACAAGCAGTACCGTGACTAAGCGACTCAGAGGAGAGAGCAGCGCAAAGAAGAACTCCCCTGTTCGCGAACGAGAGCTGAGATCCTCTGCAACCCCCGGGATTTTTGCAAAGGCCTGAGCCATCCCCCACAAAAATGGGGCTGAGCAAAGCATCGCACAGAGATAGGCCACCGCCCCCACTTTGTTCACAACTATCCAACCCCAAATCCATGACTCCTCCTCAAAACCATACTTATTCAGAAAGGGAACTAAGAATTGATCGACAAGCACAAAAATAAGAAGTGTTACAAAACCATTCAGCAGCCATCGAAAAAGAAGATCCGAAGGAAATTTAGTCTGGCCTACACTCATCTGACGTCTGCGAAGCCAAGCAGCGTACCTTTCCAACTTTTTCAAGATACGCCTAGAAAGAGTCTTCTCGACCCAAGCCGCTAGAGTAGGAGAATAGTCGATGAAGTAGGGGGTCGTGAACGTTGTGATCAGAGAAGCTGCTACTATGACGGGGTAGAGGGAACCTTCAATAACCTTGTGCTGCACGCCAAGCGTAGCGATGATGAAAGAAAATTCACCCACCTGCGCCATACTACAGCCGATGCGCAAAGAGTCTTGTAAGGTTTGACCCGTCAGTAAGGATGAACTGGCAACAGCAAAGGGTTTGGCCAGCAGAATAACGGCTGTAACGCCGATAACCGCAGGGAAATGATCCAACAAGACGGCAGGGTCCATCAACATACCAACGGAGATAAAAAAAACCGCTCCGAATACATCCCGAAGGGGTCTCATCAAGTGCTCTATCCTCTCTGCTTCCGCAGTTTCTGCCAAGACGGAACCCATCATGAAGGCACCCAAAGCTGGGGAATAACCCAAATGCACAGAGACGACAACTAGTGAGAGGCATAAGCCTATCGACAGTATCGTCAACATTTCATCGTTGCCATGCTTGCCAACGGATCTGACAAAACGAGGGACCAGAAACATCCCCACAACAAACCAGGCCCCAACAGCAAACACAAATTTCCCCCCAGCTAGGAGCAACTCCGAGCTGTCGAGGGAAGTCCGAGTAGCGATCGTAGAAAGGGCAACCAAGATGATAATAGCGGCTAAGTCCTCGATAACAAGAAGACCTAAAACCGACTGAGCAAATCGTCTCTTTTTCAAACCCATCTCTTCGAAGGTCTTTAAAATAATGGTCGTAGAGGAGACAGCTACCATCGCACCAAGAAAGAGGCACCCTGTTTGATTCCATCCAAGCAGCAGCCCAACGGAATACCCCACAAGCAGCATAATGAGCAGCTCTAAAACACCGCTAACAGACGAAGCTCCCCCCACCTTGGCCAGTTTACGAAAACTAAACTCTAGACCCATAGCAAACATAAAAAAGATCACCCCAAGCTCGGCCCACAACTGAACATTGGGAAGATCTGTTACTGAAAAAAAGAGAGGGGTGTAAGGACTGCACATCACGCCAGCGATGATGTATCCGAGAACAACCGGTTGCTTGATGAGCCTAAACAGAAAGGTAACAGCTGCAGCCAGAGCTAAAATAACGGCTAGATCTTCAATCAAAGGAGGTAGGTGCATTATAATAGTCTTGTTAAAATAGTTTTTAAAAAGAACAGAACTTTAAAACACGCCATCTTAAGAGATGAAAACAAAGTGAGTCAAGGAGAATGGAATTGAACACTAGAAACCATCCCACAATGCTGGTAGCTGCATTGTTCGTCGGGTTCCGTTACTCATTGAGTTTCTTCACTAAGCAGCGAACCGAGCCCTCTTCACATCATCTTGTCCACAGAGCGCCTGGAGTGCTCGTTCATCTTCTTCCTTACCTAAACGTATTCCCCATGCTGATAAGCATCGGCCTCACCTACTCCTGCCGACATAAAGAACTCGCTAAACCTGAGTTCCCTGTTTCGAGTAAGAGCAGAGCTGCCGCAGCAGGCTCAGAGCTAGATAAGATCAATGATGAGCTCGCTCATCTCCAACGCATAGTCGACGATTTCTCAAAGGATAACAACAAGACATCGGAGGATCACCCTGATTTTTCACAACTCCTTCAACAGGTAAAAGGTCTTACTCCTGAGGATATCCATACCCAAATAAAAGACGGTAGGTTTGCCAAAGCGATCGACAACATCCGTAAGATAGATGAACTTCAGCAAAAAATCTCAGCACTAGAAACTAAAGTTGGATCAGTGCCCCCCGAAAACCACACTAAGGCAGATCCTAGCCTCTTAAATGGGACCGGGGTGTTTCTGATCGTGATGGGCTCACTGGTAAGTTTCCGAGGTTTGCAAAAAACCTTTCTTCCCAAAACGGGAGTCCGGCTGACTAATGCCCTCCAGATGCTGACTCAGGCTGGTTTGGGCCTCGTTCCGATCCTTATCGGAGCCATGATCTTATCTGACGAGACCCCCTCGACAGAGCTCGTTCTGGGCTCACAAATCATTATGGCCTCGACGGGCAGTGTCGCCATCTTGGGAGCTGCGAAAAATCTTTACGATCTGATAAGCAACCAAGGAAGTGAAGAACTCGCCCGTCTGCAAGAAGCTGCGCCTCACAGAGATGGCGCTTCTTCCGCAGAGGAGCAAAAATTGGGAGAAAAAGGAGGTGACACTCGAGTAGGAGTAAGAGCTAAAGGAGCACCAGAAGGTGCAGGAAGTAAAGAGAAACGCACAGACAGTATGGGGTCTACTAAGAAAACAGCCACCCTAGGCTTCCTGAGCACTGCCGTTTATGCAGTCCTAGGAGCGGGTATGATCGCCTGGAGTTCCCAGCTTTCTCTCGCTGAAAGCAAAGAAGCCGACCCTAAAGATCGGCTCCTCAGCGAGATCAAGAATAGCTTCATGCGATTTGCAGAGATCGAAAAAGCGAACCCCTCCCCATGACGCGTTCCGCCATGGTACCCCTAGACGCTCAGACTCCTCGCCAGCTGCTCAGCTTCGCGCTGTAGCTCTGGGGGTAGCCTGTCCTGGAAACTTGAGAAGTAGGCGCGAATCCCTTCCAATTCTTCCTTCCAACCATGGGGATTGACATCACACAGTTCTTTCAAGTCTTCTGGACTCAGGTTGAGGCCTTTTAAGTTAAGGTCTTGGGTATGGGGCACGTAGCCGATCGGAGTTTGAACAGCTTCACATTTTGAATCCACCCTCTTCAAAATCCACTCCAGAACCCTCATATTTTCACTAAAACCAGGCCATATGAACTCTTTCTTTCCATCTCTTCGTGACTTCTGCCTAAACCAATTCACATGAAAAATCTTCGGCAGGGCAGAAGCCTTCTTCGACAAACTCAACCAGTGAGTCCAGTAGTCCCCAAAGTTGTACCCACAGAAAGGTTTCATTGCCATAGGGTCGCGCCGAAGAACCCCTACGGTCTCTGTCGACGCTGCCGTTGTTTCAGAAGCCACAGAAGCCCCTACGAGCACTCCATGCTGCCAACTCTTCGCCTCATAAACCAAGGGGATCAAGTGGGGACGACGCCCTCCAAAAATAATAGCAGAGATAGGCACCCCTTCAGGATTTTCAGCCTCCGGAGAGTAGGAGGCACATTGCTTGGCAGAGACAGTGAATCGAGAGTTCGCCTGGGCGGCTGTTCCTTGTTCCGGATTGTAAGGACGTCCTTGCCAATCCCAGACGGGAGCATCGTCAGAAGAGCCGGCATTTAAACCCTCCCACCAAGGCTCCTTTGCGGCCGTCATAGCAACGTTGGTAAAAATCGAGTCGTGCTTCAGCATATTGACAGCATTCGGATTGGTTTTGGGAGAAGTCCCAGGAGCTACCCCAAAATAACCAGACTCAGGGTTGATCGCATATAAGCGCCCATCCTGGCCAATATGCATCCAGGCGATATCGTCTCCAACCGTCCAGACTTTCCACCCTTTGTATTCTTCAGGGGGAATCAACATAGCAAGATTGGTCTTGCCACAGGCAGAAGGGAAAGCAGCTGCTATGTAAGTCACGGGGGCATTTGGGGGCTGAATTCCTACGATAAGCATGTGCTCAGCTAGCCACCCCTCCTGCCTTCCCTGGTAGCTGGCAAGTCTCAAGGCATGGCACTTCTTCCCAAGTAACGCATTTCCACCATACCCTGATCCGAATGATTTGATCAAAAGATCTTCAGGAAAATGCATGATAAATCGCTTATCAACCGAGAAGTCGCCTGTGCTATGGAGACCTTTCACAAAGGCTTTCTTTTCACTTTCAATCCGCTGTAGAGCCCCTTTTCCCATTCGGGTCATAATGCGCATATTCAAAACGACATAGGCACTATCCGTGATCTCGACACCACAACGAGCGTGAGGGGAATTGAGAGGACCCATACAATAGGGGATGACATAGAGGGTTCGACCCTCCATGCAAGACGCAAAAAGTTGGTCCATTTTTTTATGGGCATCTGCAGGGCTCATCCAATTATTGTTTGGTCCCACATCCTCTTTTACTTTCGTAGAAACGTAAGTAAGGTGCTCCGTTCTCGCTACATCTGTCGGATGGGACCTATGTAGGTAGCAACGCGGGTAAGAACTTTGGTTGAGTTCAAGAAGCTCTCCTGTTTTAAGAAGCTCTTGAACCAGGGAGTCGTATTCCTCTTGTGATCCATCACACCAGTGGATACTCGAGGGACGGGTAAGAGTCGCCACTTCATCAACCCACTTTTTCAAGCCTTCATGAGTAGTCGCCATTTGTCCATCCTTAACGTAAAAAGGACCGTATTATAAAAAAAAGAGCACTGAGATTTCCAGGGTGAATATAGAAGGTATATCAAATTGAGGGGGTCATTAGCAAGAAAGGGTTGGCAAGCAGGCTATTAGCAGGAACTGCACAATGGTTCCCTTATTTCCTTAAAGGAGAGCCTGCTTCAAGTCCTCTATCATATCAGCTTCATCTTCAATCCCCACAGAGATTCTAAGCAGTGTGGGACCTATCCCTAATTTTTTACGCAGATCCTCTGGGACTGAGGCATGAGTCATTTTTTCAGGGTGGTTGATCAAAGACTCTACCCCACCAAGACTCTCCGCTAAGCAGAAAAGTTTAAGCCGTTTGAGGAACACCAAAACATCCGCATAATCACCTTTAAAATCAAAACTTAACATTCCAGAATGACCAAGCATTTGCTCTTTCGCTAGCTGATGCTGGGGGTGAGAACTCAAGCCCGGATGATAAACACGCTTAATCTTCGGATGAGTTTCGAGAAACTTCGCAATCGCCAACCCATTTTTTTGGTGCTGTTTCATCCGCAAAGCCAGCGTTTTTATACTCCTGAGAAGAAGAAAACACTCTATAGGAGAAGGGACAGCTCCCGCTGCAAATTGAATAAATCTCAACTCCTCGGAGAGACTAGGGGATGACGTCATCACAGCCCCTCCAATAAGATCTGAGTGGCCTCCAATGTATTTGGTCGTACTGTGAACGACGATATCTGCACCCAGTTTCAACGGTTTTTGAAAGATAGGGCTGCAAAACGTATTGTCCACGACGAGGATGGCACCAACAGACTTAGCGGCTCGCGAAAGGGCCTGGATATCCAGAACTTTCATGGTCGGATTGCTGGGGGTTTCTACCCAAATCATACGTGTTTTTTGCGACAAGAGACTCTGAACAGCAGCTAGATCCGTCATATCCACAAAGTGGAACTTAAACCCATACTTGGCGAAAAGTTTGCGAAATAAACGACCTGTCCCCCCGTAAACGTCATCGCAGACCAAAACATCGCAGGGGGGTTCCAGCAGTTGAAGGATGGCCTGCTCTGCTGCCAAGCCAGATGAAAAGGCAAAAGCAGCCGAAGCCCCCTCAAGAATGGCCAAAGCCTCCTCTAGCGCATCCCGCGTTGGATTTTTTGCCCGAGAATAATCATAACCGCTGTGTTCACCAGGACTCTTCTGAGCGAAGGTGGATGTTTGGAAGATAGGGGTCATAACAGCACCTGTAATAGGCTCCACCTTAACCCCAGCATGAACCGCCTTCGTCGACTCGCCCATTCCCTTAAAAGCATCCATGGCTTCTCCCCTCGACTGGTTTTGTTTTGGTCAGTTCAGGAGCTTTGCTAGCTCTCCCTTTTTATGCAACTCTGTCGTGATATCACAACCCCCAATGAATTTTCCGTCAATATAGAGTTGAGGAATAGTGGGCCAATTACTGAATTCCTTCAATCCTTCTCGCAGGTCCCAGTCCTGAAGGACATCCATCGTCTCAAAATCAACCCCATAGTGACCCAAAATATGCAAAACCTGAGCGGAAAACCCACACATGGGCTCTGTCTTAGACCCTTTCAGGAAAAGCA
Organism: Oligoflexales bacterium; assembly: GCA_017985985.1. GTDB lineage: Bacteria > Bdellovibrionota_B > Oligoflexia > Oligoflexales > Bog-1112 > JAGNWK01. The sequence goes on along the minus strand of JAGNWK010000085.1, from coordinate 3,853 downwards.
TGACTTTGTTATTCTGGATGGCCTGTTCGATCTGCTGTTTAGTTTCTGGTTTCATTTTTTTATCCTTTGTTATGCATAAGATCATCTGACTGCCAAGGTTGTTTAGCTAAGGAAGATACCCCTCGACTTTGCTCAGGTTGACGTTCTCCCAATAGTTAAAGCCCCGTCACCTCGAGCGAAGTCGAGGGGTATCTTGCCTTAACCGAATGACATTGGAGGTCAGGTAATCTCCCAAAAATCACTGACAACGAAATAACGCTGAACCCCAAGTAAGTCCACTGCCAACAACCGCTACAAGGATCAAATCCCCTTTGCGATATTTCTCCCAAGAACTCGAAAGCACGGCAGGAGCTCCAGCGGCTCCCTGATTTCCATAAAGATCGACATTGAACAAATGCTGTTCCTCTGTCAGACCGAGCTTTTCAGCCACACTCTTCAGCATGCGAAGATTCGCTTGATGACCTAAGAAGTAGCGAAGATCTTGCACCCGTAAAGAGTTTTTCTCTAAAATCTCGTGTGTAACGGCTAGAGTTTTACCCACAGCAAATTTTTGAACCGCCGCTCCATTCTGATGAAAACAAGCTCCGACTGGAATCGTAATTTGCTCGGCCCCAGACGGGTCTGAATGGAGGATCACATCTAATAGCTCTAGTCCCCGAAGAGTCTGATCACTCGTTTTCAGGAGGAGGGCACAGCTCGAGCCATCACCAAAAAGCACACAACTTTTCTTATCCTCGTAGTCTAAACTCAGCGTATATCGCTCTGGGTTAAAGATAGCTACACGGCTGTATGCAGAACTCAGAAGGACACTCCTCGCTACAAACAGATTTGTGACAAAAGAGCTACAGGCTGAATTCACATCGAAAGCTGTGCAGGACAGACGCAATTCCTTTGCAATCATCGATGCATTGGCAGGAATATAGAAATCGGGGATGGATGTCCCACACAAGAGCAGATCCAAAGTTTGAACAAAAGCCGAGGTCAAAAGTCCATCTTGAGGCAGCCTCGACAAAGCCATATCCCAGGGTTCTTTCACCAACTCGGTTAAAAGGGGAACCAGACCCTGCTCTCTTAACTCATCTAAACTGCACTCTTTATGACGTAAACGCTGGATAAGATCTTTCGACAGAACACTGCGTCGAGACTGAATGCCTGTCCTATCTTCCACCCACTGGGCCGAGGAGTCTATCTGCAAACCATCAAAAAAATCATTAGGGATCGTCTGCTTCGGATGACTATGTCCAAGACCAGCTAGAATAATTTTCTCAGGCATCAAAATCCCTCTTCGTACAAACATCAAAATGGATGAAGTTCACCCCGAGCCCTTCGACTTCGCTCAGGGCAGGCTCCATCAAGGAGTCTCAAACGTGAACAGATTAACAGGAACAAAGTTCAGAAATCAGTTGGGAAACATTCCCCCGTTTACATGTAAGGTCGACCCAGTGATATAGGAAGATGCGTCTGAGGCCAAGAACAAAACCGCCTCCGCCACTTCCTCAGGAAGACCCAGTCGTTGCATCGGAATTTTCTTAAAAATAGCTTCTTTTGCCTCTTTTTCGAGGCTAGCTGTCATATCTGTTTGAATGAACCCGGGGGCCACACAGTTACACCGAATCCCGAAAGAAGCGAGATCTATCGCAACAGACTTGCTAAAACCAGTCATCGCACCCTTTGTCGCTGCATAGAGGCTCTGCCCAGCGTTCCCCGTATGGGCTACCACCGAAGTCATATTGATGATGCTCCCAGATTTCTGCTTAATCATCATCTTTGAAACCAGTTTAGTGAGCAGAAAAGTAGCGCGCAGATTGGTCGCTACTGAGCTTTCGAAGTCTTCTAATTTAGCAAAGGGGATCAACTGATCCAGAGCTACACCAGCATTATTGACCAGGACATCGATAGATCCGAAGCGAGCTTTAACTTTCTTAATAAGTTCTTGGCAGGCATCTGTCTGACTTAAATCAGCTTGAAAGGCCTCCGCCCCCTCTATCCTAGAACAGACCTCCATCGCCTCCTTTTCTTGAGAACGATAGTGCACTGCAACCTTGAAACCATGACGCCCTAGCATCAGGGCACAAGCTGCTCCTATTCCTCGCGATGAGCCTGTGACCAAAGCCACTTTTTGCTTTTTTTCAACCGTCATATTCTACCTTTCTATCTTTCTAAAGAGGGGGGAGATTAAAAGAGGGAGGGACTCCCTCTTTAGAAAAACCATCATGCTAACTCAAAACGGATACCCTGAGCCAGGGGGAGATCTACGCCATAGTGGATCGTATTGGTTTGCCTTCGCATATAGGCTTTCCAGGCATCGGAACCAGACTCCCGTCCCCCACCAGACTCTTTCTCTCCCCCAAAAGCACCCCCAATCTCTGCGCCAGATGTCCCTATATTGACATTCGCAAGACCACAGTCTGAACCTCCTGCACTCAGAAAAATCTCCGACTCACGAAGATCTTCTGTAAAGATAGCTGAGGAGAGCCCCTGAGCAACTGAGTTTTGTATCTTTATAGCTTCCGTGACATCTCCCTCGTAAGACAGCAGATAAAGAATGGGAGCAAACGTTTCCTCTTGGACAATGGGCATATCCGATTGAGCCTCCACCAAAGCAGGCATCACATAACATCCTGATGAGAAGCTCTCCCCCATAAGAGACTGCCCCCCGAAAAGCACCTGACCCCCTTGCTCCTTTATCTGATGAAGAGCCTTCTGCATCTTATCCACCGCTTCTGTATCGATCAGCGGCCCCATATGATTCTTCTCATCGAGAGGATCTCCCACTCTCAAGCTCTTATAAGCACCAAGCAAAGACTGCTTCACTTTTTCATATATCTGTCTATGAACAATCAATCGCCGCAAACTTGTACATCGTTGTCCCGCTGTACCAACAGCACCAAAGACAAGCGACGGCAGAGCTCTCGCCAAGTCTGCCTTTTCGCTGACAATCACTGCATTATTTCCGCCGAGCTCCAGCAAGGTTTTTCCAAGTCTTTTTCCCACAAGCTCAGAGACTCTCTTGCCCATTGCTGTCGAACCTGTCGCAGAGATAAGAGCTACCCGTTTATCATCAACCAAGCTCTTCCCTATGGGATCGAGATCGCCAATAAGAAGATTCAGAACCCCTTCTGGGACTTTATGTTTGGCAAGGGCATGAGCGGCAATTTTCATGCAGGCTATAGCGGACAAAGGCGTTTTAGGGGAAGGTTTCCAAATGGAAACATCTCCACAAACTGTTGCAATAGCTGCGTTCCAAGCCCAAACAGCTGCTGGAAAATTAAAGGAAGTGATCACACCAACTAGCCCGAGGGGATGCCACTGCTCATACATCCGATGCTGCCTGCGTTCTGAAGGCATCGTTATCCCATAAAGCTGTCTGGAAAGCCCCAAGGCAAAATCACAGATATCGATCATTTCCTGGACCTCCCCCCAGCCTTCTTGGAGAGACTTTCCCATTTCATAAGAAATAAGCGATCCAAGCTCCTTCTTGTATTGACGGAAACCTTCACCCATCTCTCGCACGACCAGACCTCTTTGTGGAGCAGGCCAGGTCCGCCATTCCTTAAAAGCTTTTTCAGCAGAAGCCAAGATTTGATCATACTCATGAGCCGTCGCTTTTTGAACAGAGGCTATCTTATGACCATCAACTGGGGACAATGAGTCTAGATGTCCGCCCTTACTTTGAATCCACTGAGTCCCTGTAGAGGCCCCTGCATTCAGATTCTGTATCTCAAGCTCTTTTAAAAAGTTGTTGTCCACAGTCGCTCCAAAATTAAGGCAAGGAAGAAGATTTCTAGTGAGAATTGCGCAGCTGGTTTCTCCCAAAAAAAATCTAGGGGGAACCATCTACGAAGTCTCCCCC
>JAGNWK010000084.1 GCA_017985985.1 Oligoflexales bacterium | reverse complement strand
CAATCTTTTTCAAGAGGCCGTCTTTGCTTTTAGTAATCGCTATCGTGATGTTGTAAAAATTCTCTACTGGGACAAATCCGGATTTGCGCTTTGGTATAAGCGTCTAGAAAAAGAGAAGTTCATTTGGACAAAGCACCTGTCGGGTGCAGTTATAGAGCTTTCATCACACCAGATGTCTTGGCTTCTTGAAGAGATATAATCTCAAGCATTTCAAGCCTCATAAAAATCTTAATTATCAAACATTTTCTTGATTTTTACCGATGAAATCGGGTAGATTCCAGCTCTATGAACGAGCTAGAATTACTTCAAATTGAAAATAAAAATCTCCACGAAGAAATCGGATCTTTACGTGAGAATTCTCAGTTTTTAAAAAATCTTATCGAAAATCTTCAGTATCAAGTAAAGCTTCTGAAAGCTTTCCGATTTTCCCAAAGAGTGAGAAGATATCTCCTAATCAGATGATTCTGTTCAACGAAGTTGAACTCGAAGCTCAAAAAAAAGAAGTCGAAAAAGAACAAAAGACTGATATTGAAGCTCATTCCAGAAAGAGACCTAAAAGAAGGCCTCTCCCAGAAATTCTTCCGAGGGAAGAGATTATCTACGATCTCTCTGAAGAAGAAAAAATTGGAAAAAGAAAAATAGGAGAGGAGATCTCAGAACAGTTAAAATAGGAACCTGCAAAAGTCAGTGTTATAAGAAACATCCGCTATAAATACTCGACAGAAAATGACGGTATTATCATCGCGCCAATGCCCCCACAGCCTATACCTAAAAGTATGGCAACACCTGGTCTTTTGGCTCAAATTGCAATTTCCAAATATGCAGACGCTCTACCTTTATACAGACAAGAGAACATTTTCAAGCGATTTGGTATCGATATTTCAAGAGCAACCATGGCTCAATGGATGATCAAAGTTGGGGAACTTTTAAGACCAATTTACTTATCTCTCGAAGATGATGTCATCGCATCCAGATATGTTCAGTGCGATGAAACAAAAGTTCAGGTTCTTAAAGAACCCGACAGACGTGCAGAAAATTTATCCTATCTGTGGGTGAGAGTCGGCTTTTGTGATTGGGGTAAAATCGTCCTGTTCCATTACAGTCCATCTCGCAGTGGTGAAATAGCATCCACAATATTAACAGGTTTTAAAGGATATCTTCAAACAGACGGATACTCTGCTTATGACAGCGCCCAACTTCACCTTGAAGTTGTGAGACTGGCTTGTTTTGCTCATGCGAGGAGAAAATTCTTCGATATTATCAAAGGAAGCAAATATCCAAAAAAAGAAACTCTAGCTCAACAGGCCCTAGAGTACATAGGCCATCTCTATAAAATTGAGAAAGAAATTCGAGGAAAATCCCCTGATCTTCGTTATCAAGCACGACAAGAAAAATCAGTCCCAATTTTGACTGAACTAAAATCATGGCTTGATAAAAACTTCATGACTGTCCCACCTAAATCTCCGACAGGAATGGCCTTCAAATATTTGGACAAACAGTGGGATAAATTGGAGAGATATGTTGACAACGGAATTTTGGAGATCGACGACAACATTGTCGAAAATGCCATCAGACCTTTTGCCTTAGGAAGAAAAAATTGGCTCTTCTCTGATACTCCTAAAGGGGCAGAAGCCAGCAGTATCATCTATAGTCTCATTGAAACAGCTAAAGCTAATCATATTGAACCGTTTTCTTACCTCCCTCTGCTACTACCTCAGTTCTACAAAAAAGCACCCGTATAACTCCTACATCAAGGTGTGGTTTCCTAAGCGCTTACGTAATACATAAAAAAAGTACGGCGAAGTCGCATCATAAACGCTAGGCGTCGGTACCCATTCAAGGGGTTGCTTGTATGAAATGTGAAAATATCCTATAGACTTTCTCAAACATATTATCTACCGTCCCTCCCTGATCTCTCATAACCTACTTTTTTAGGTGTTATATGAATGAGAAAAGGCTTCGAAAAATTTTGTCGTTTGTGTTTATGGGTTTCAATCTTTCCCTGCTTGTACTTCCCGTACAAGCCCAGGCGGTCTCCCTCACTAGGCTTTGCTGCTGTGGCAAGAAGCCGAAGAACATCAGAAAAGTCAGGATTCACCCCGCGGCAAGTGCTGGAATGGATGCTTTACCTCCTCCGTATGTGCCACCACTCGTACTTCCCTTTGTATGCGCGCCTGAAAGTGCCTCAGCTGTAACAGATCCTGTTGCAGGGGAGTCTACAGGGGTACTGCTTCAAATTCCATACGCGCCTGAGAGTGCCTCAGCTGTAACAGATCCTGTTGCAGGGGAGTCTACAGGGGTACTGCCTCAAATTCCATGCGCGCCTGAGGGTACCGCAGCTGTAACAGGTCCTGTTGCAGGGGAGTCTACAGGGGTACTGCCTCAAACATACGACTGTTGTGTGAGTGTTCTCTCATACAGTACAATTTATCTTGGTGACCAGCTCCCGTTTTATCCGCTCTGTGACGAAGATCTTTTGCCTCTTCCCCCTACTGTGGTTCTTCCTGAGACGGGTCCGTTTTCAATCGGTGCTGTGTCTTCACCTCTACCTCCAGCCCCTAGTGTTCCACCGCCTTCATCGGGTAGTGTTCCACCGCCTTCATCGGGTAGTGTTTCACCACCTTGAAGATAGGAAAAATGAAGAGAAGTTCTAGCTGACTAAGGTCCACGACAACTGCATCTTTGCTGAGAGCAAAAGACAAAGGGACACTTCAGAACCTAGCACTTGATGGCCCAAGTGGAGAATATTTATTGCAGCATTTACATCGCGATCGTGTCGCGCTTGGCAAATACTGCAAACCCATTTCCTTATGCGTTCGAGCATTTTACTTATGTTTAATTTTTTGCCAGTAGGAGTCAAACTGGAAAGAGGGGGAATGATTGCCACGATGACAGGTGATACAAGCCTCACGAGCTGCCACGGATCCAGATGCTGCATCTTTCTTGAGAGGATTCTTAATGTGCTCCGCTCTGGCTCCATGGCAATTCTCGCACTGAACCCCTTTGAATTGAGGGGTCAACTGCTCTGAAATAAAACCACCTCGACTTTGAAGACCCAGAACATGGCAAGAGACACAGTCCGAGTCTTCATTCTTTTTCTTTGCTTGCAGCGTTTCATAGGCCTTTGCATGATGAGAGTCCTTCCAAACGGCAGGAAGATAGGAAAAATAATGGTACTTTTTAATGCTCCAATTATGTCGCATTTTTCTATTATCCTTAAGTTTTTCGTCACCGCCAAGATCTGATCTCCAGAAATCCGAAGAAAACTGATCTTTTCGTCCTTCCAAACTAGCAAGTTCATCTCAAACTCAGTGAAACAAGCAAAGCACTGCTAAGTCTCCTTGCAGAAGATTTAGCTCACAAACAGTGTTTGGATCCGAGAAGGGGCTACCGGTGGCGGTCTGGGAGAAAGACCAAGGTGTGCCAAGATCTTCTGAGTGGGAAGGCTAATAATAACTTGGTTATTTCCATGCCCCTCGTTTTGATTCAACAATTTATTGGTCTCCGCAAGAAATCGGAGCAGGATCTTGAGAAGTCGCTCCCACTAAGACGTAATTTGCGTTTAGAGGCTGAAGGAAGAAGAGGACTCTCTTCTAGGAACCAGCCCACAAGTCGTAAAGCAAGGCGCAGAGCATGCTTATTGCGTACTCAGAGACCTGTAGAGATAAGGAAGACTTTCATTCATTCGGTAGTCGATATCTGAATGGTCGTCATCAAACTCCTGATACTCATGCTTGATACCATTTTGGAGAAGGCGTCTATTGAGCATACGAGCACCCCAGAGGAGCTTATACTGGTCCCTTGTCCCACAATCGATGAATAGCCCTCGGAGGGAACGAGCCGCCTCTAAAGTCTTCTCCAGTAGACGTACCGGGTCATGCTGTAGCCATATCTGCCATCTATCCCAGTTAATCTCGCCAGTATGGAGATCGATCGGAAGGTGAAAGCCTAGTTCACTTGTAGGGTCAGGGTCGTAGTGGGCCGCCATCCCTATGCTCATCAAGGCATGAGCCTCATCACTTTTGAGTTTTTCTTTGCTGTATACATGCTCTAAGAATTTCTTAACAGAAGAGCTATGTCTAAGCAGAACATTGAGCAGAGCTGGCATGTCCTGCAAGTAGACGTATTCAAAGTAAGCATCCCCCGAGTGGCAGGCGATAGCCCCCCAGACATCTGGACGTCTGAGCCCATGGATCATCGAACCATAGCCCCCTGAAGATTTGCCAAAAACAGCTCGTCCATTTTTATTTTTTATAACGCTAAAACGCTGCTCGATAAACGGAATGACCTCATCGATCAGATAGTCCATGTAGGGACCAGTGGCTGTTGAATTGATATACTGGTTACCCCCTAAAGAAGTGAAACAGTCCGGCAAAACGGCGACTACGGGCCCCATTTTCCCTGAGCTGATCAAAGTGTCTAGACGTTCTGGTAAGCTTAAACCAAAAGGTTTCCAGTTGGCATGGGACTGCCCGCTGCCCGTATACCCAGCTAAGTCCATAAACACGGGGTATGGTTTGGTACTGTCGTAGTCAGGAGGAGTGTACACAATCAGTTCTCTTACATTCGGATCCTTCAGCCAATTATTTTTCAGCAGCTGAGATTCGATAACAAGACGATGAACAGTGCCTTTTTTAGCACTTAGATTTTTCCGCATATAATTTCCTATTTCGAACAGTACTATTGTCTTTCCCAGATTTTTTGTATGAAAGTTTCGGCGAATTAGCTATTCTTAAAAGGTGTACATCTGAATTTTGGGAAAAAGAAGAGACGCCTTGATGGGCTAGGAAAGCTATACACCTTGTAGGATAGTTCCTAGAAAGGCGCATAGCTTCTTATCTACATGTTTGGTTATGGCTTGGCCTTCTGCCAAAAAGAAGAAGTAAAATAGCTAAGAACAGGGTCTCATAGAATTCCTTTCGATGTGTTGTAAACAAATACTCACAAAATTCTTTAATCGTATGCTCTATTTTAACCGATACCTCTCGACTTCGCTCGAGGTGACAGGGACAGGGCTTTAACTCGAGGGACAGAGCTTTAACTCGAGGGTAAATGTCACCCTGAGCTCATTCGACTTCGCTCAGGGCAGGCTCCGTCGAGGGGTATCTTGCCTTAACCAAATGACATTGGCGGTCAGGCGGGCTCTTAAAGGAGCAAGAAATTACCAGGCGCAGGCGTCCTTCTTGGAACTCGGTAGATCTTCTAAAACAAGGTTTGCGCTTTCTCTTGAGGCGATGAAGAGCTGCAAACGCCCGCCAGAGTAGCCGACTCTGCCTATAGCTTTTCGCAGAGAGCCACCAGCTCCTTGTAAGACTTTTCGAGTGTAGCACCTATTGCTTCTTGGGTGTCCGTAGCTAGTATTGTAAGCTTCGGGAGTTCTGCTGGAGCTTACACGATCCACTCGACTATCATCTATATTCGGTCTCCAGTCGTAGCTTCTGTTCATGATAAGGCCGAGACGAAGTTCGCCGTTGTTTGTTGTGAGAGATACGAAATTCAGAGCATGAAAGCCTTGTACCTTGAGAGGGAGGGCTTCTTCGCCTGTCTGTGCTTCCACGCGTAGGCACTTACCATATAAAGACTCAGCGGACTCTTGAAAACCTGGCATGTAGTCCAAGATCTCATCGTCACGGCAACGCTTAATTTCTGGGAAGTTTACGAATTTTTCTGTTGGTGCTGTTTTCTCTGATGAAACTTCACTTAAATCTTGTTTTACAACGCTACTTTCTTGATCATATCGAAAGCTGGCAACGAGCGGTAGGTGATCCGAATAGCCCTGGCCGATATGAATGGCTTTGCTTTTTAGAGGAAGAATCTGCCATCGAAAGGGGCTGCCGTCTGGGTCGAGGAGAGTACGAGCAGCCTCCCCACGCTGACCCACGACTTGAAAAGATCCGTCCACATAGTGAAGACCTGAGTTTTGTATGAGAGCACCAGAAAGCAGCATGTTGGATAGGTTTTTCCGCTCACCATCAAAAACATTTTCCCATCTTTGGTCGGGGGGGAGTTCGTACCAGAGACTGTAGAGAAGGGAACTATCGATTCGTTTTACTGCCTCTTTATTGGAACTGTTGCCCAGTATCTTCATACAGGCTTCTTCATATTCAGCATTGAGATCGCCGAGAACAACGAACCCTAGCTTGGAATCAGCAGACTTTTCCCGTTCCATTCTTGCGACGACGAGTCTTGCTGTCTCATTTCTAGCCTCATTGTTGCCACCATTTCGTTTCGATTTCCAGTGACCGTTCATAAGAAGAAGACGAGAGTCCTTGATCTTTAATTCAAGGACTTGAATGTTTCTAGCGGAGGGGGAGTAAGTCCCGCCTGCAATAACAATGGGGGGCAGAGATTTAAGCTCAAATTTGCTGATTACGGCTGGGGTTACGGACACTGGGTTTCCTAGTTCTTGCTGGCCAAGGTAAAAGTATTTATAACCGATCAGCTCGAGTTTTTTAGCTAAAGTGCTGCCATCTGATTTGAGGGAGAGTACTTTGGAAAAGTTTCCTGCACTTTCTAATTCTTGGAGGGCGACAATGCTGGGATAGTCTACAAGACGTAAGACTTCCAAGAAGTTTGCAATCTTTTTTGCAGTCACTTGAGGTTCATACCAGTTGGATGCTTTCAACGAATAGTCTGTATATTGTATATCTTGAAATTCAGAGGTTTCGTTTTTTAGCAAGGACGAGTGTGTCTGGAGAAAGTTAGCCCAAACCTGAGGTGTATTTTCACTGTCATCATCCCAAAGATTCTCAGGATTATAACTGGCGATTTTAAACTGAACAGTTTCCGTGGCTGCCATAGCTGAACCGACCTGGAGCCATAGACACAGTCCTGTCGCCAAGCTGAGCTTACCTTTTTTAAACATAGGTTCTCACTTTCAAAACGGAGTTCAATGCAATGAGTTCGGACTTTATCCCTGGATGCTAACAAGAACCTGCTCTAAAAGGAAGGAATTTTAAATGCTTTTACAGCTGCTTACCCCATCACATAGCTTTCAGCAAAAAAAATATATTCATATCCAATTACCGCCTTCCAAAAGTATCACCAATCGAGCTCTTCTTCTCAGCTCTCTAGCCCTCGGTCGAACCAAGCTTAGGCATGTTCTACGCTGTGATGACAGTCTTGTTATGATAGGAGCTTGCCGTGCTCTTGGGGCTGTTCTCGAGCCTATAGAAGACTCGGATGACTGGCTTGTGGAGGGAGTAGGTGGAGTTCTAAAGAATACGAACGATCCGATTTTTGTAGGTGCTGCCGGGACGTGCGCACGCTTTCTAACAGCTATGCTCTGCATAGGGAGTGGAACCTACTTTTTGACGGCTGACCCTCAAATGGAGAAAAGGCCAATGGGGGACTTGATCTCTGGGTTGAGGTCTCTTGGTGCAAACATCAAAGAATTGAAGCAGCCAGGGCATCTACCCCTCGAAATACGAGGATCCTCCTTGAAAGGAGGGCTTTTGAGGATCCCAGGGCATGTGAGTTCACAGTTTATCAGTGCCCTTATGATGATGGCCCCTTATGGGAAGCTGCCTCTAACTATCGAAGTCCAGGGTCCCAGCGTCTCTACTTCCTACTGCAAGATCACTCAGTCTGTCATGAGCGCTTTTGGTGTGACTGTCCAATCAGAGACAGCCCATCGCTATGATATTGCACCCGGCCACTACAGAGGGCGTCCCGAGGGCTATGAGATAGAGGCTGACGCATCTTCCGGCTCCTATTTCTTTGCCCTTGCGGCACTGCATCCTGGTCAAAGATTTCAATTCTCAGGTTTAAAACAAAACAGTGCACAAGGTGATCTCAAATTTCTAGATCTTCTCCGACGTATGGGGTGCCGCTGCGAGTGGATAGCAGATAATATCACTATAGAAGCTCCTCCCCAATTGCGTGCGGTATCTGCGGACATGTCTGATCTTAGTGATGTTGTTCCCACTCTTGCTGTGCTCGCTCTTTTTGCAGAGGGAGAAACGCATCTTACTAAGATTTCTCATATTAGGAAAAAGGAAAGCGATCGCATTTCAGACCTGATTCAAGAGTTGAAGAAATTTGGTACTGAACTGAAAGAGTTTGAAGATGGCCTTTCTGTCATGGGTCTGAGTGCAGAAAAAATTTATAATCTCAGTGAGCCTGGTCGATCCATCGAAATAGAAACATATAATGATCACAGGATAGCTATGGCGGTTTCACTTGTTGGGCTTAAAATCCCAGGAGTGAGGATCAAAAACCCAACTTGTGTTCAGAAAAGTTATCCGAATTATTTCGAAGACTACTTCAAGATTATTTCATCATGAAACTGTATCGTAGATAACGGCTGGGATCTATTGATGATCGGATATAAGATACGAGTTCAGTCTCTTCATGTGCATCTTCACCTGTGTAATCAATTTCAAACAGAAGAATTTCTGGGTCGGTGTGTAGGACACCTCCGAGTAAGTCGGCTGTTTGTTTTTTACATTGAGAATTTCTCGCTTTTTTCATTTCTTTTTCAAGTTCATCCGTATTCATTTTCTTATCTTTCTTTTTCACCGTAGTACTGCTGTGATCAAAACTTTGACAAAATTTCGAGGGTTCTTTGGAGTTGTAGAGGGACTTCAAAAGAATATCACGAGAGTCTTCTTTGATGGTTTGATAGTTGAGAGATCGAATCACCTTACCCTCCGCACGAACTCGAGCCATCTCCTGAATGACTGAATTTTGTGCCCATTCCCCATCTTCAAATTGTCCCATCTGAACTCGAATAAGGCTCGAAGCCAGTTCGGTCTTTTCTTCAAGATCTTGCCATTTTTGAGCTAACGATCTAAGATCATTTGCTTCTCTTGTTTCTCTGTGATTTTCCGCCTGTGCAGGGAAGAATGAGCAAAATAGGCTAAAAGAAATGGATAGGATCTGGATAGGACGTCTCATTTTGGTCAACATAGAAAATCCTTTTCAAAAAATGTGTGAGGTGCTAGACAGACTCTGCAGAGTTTCAAGCATCTATTGGTAGTTACGTGTTTTTTACGCTCTCTGCAGTTTCGTCGCTATATGCTGTCGCTACAGATTCACGTACACGTTTCTTATGTGCAGTCTTACTAAACTGGATTGTTGACTTCGAATGACTTCTATCTGGGGATTTTATGCGAAAATATTTTATGAGATGCTTTCTATGGATAGGTTTCCTGTCTGGTCTGATGTTGTCAGCTTGTGGCCCTTTTGAGAGAATGTTAGGGAGACCACCAATTGAAGAAGGAGATGGAATTTTTCATAGAGAAAAAACAGGGACTCCTATCGTTTTACAGCTACAAGATCCTCAGTGTAGCTCTGATGATGCTCTTGATGATCTTGGACTCATTCATATTTGGCTTAGAAATTCGAAAACAGAACGAGTTGAGCTTACCGAATTTGATCTGACAGGAGTCTCCGGTCGTGGTCTTAGAAGTGAGGCGATCGAGGTCGCCTTGCATGGTTCCGAGTTGAAAACAGATATCGGCTGCACCATCGAAGATGGGAAGGAAAGGTGCCTGGATCTCAAAAAAATGAGAGGCGAGCCTTTTGTTGAAAAAGGGTCTGAGCTGAATATTTGTCGTAAAGGTGGATCCTATCACGCAGACTCTCTTGAAAATACAGCTCTAGCTATGGTCGCTGGGGTTCATCCAGCATGGAAGTTTTTGAAATCGACCGGGCACCCTATTTCTAAGCCTGGCACCTTCAAAAAGGTTATCTTGCTTGTTCATCCCGATGTAACGAGAGAAATTACGATGACTGCTCCTGGCGAGGACGTCATTGTTATGAGAAGCCAGGTAGACAATGCCTTCTGGACTGAACTTGAGGATGAAGGAAAATTTATCATTGCAGCAGTACCTCAGAGTAAAAAATATGGACCTGCATTCGACACTGCTTTGTGGAAAATGCCCGCTGTCTTCAGTCATGAATTCGCTCATCACGTCTTCTATTTGCTTGCCCCTAGTTTGATTGATCCATTGAGTCCCGTAGCAAAAGCTGTACGGGGTCTGAATGAGGCTTTTGCTGATATGCTCGCCCACCTTGTTTTTAATTCTGGAAATCACAATCAAGCAGGATTTCTTGCTCTAAAAGGCGAAAAAGGTCTAGATAGGGCTGTAGGGTCTCCCGTTTTCGATGATCAAAGTAGAAAAGTCCTTACATCAGACGTTATCTGCGCGGCCTTCTCCAGTTGTCTTGTATTTAGATCCTTACGTGATTTAGAAGAAAGCTCAAGGTTTTCTGATCCCCATATGTGGGGAGCGGTTGTTGCTTATGGCCTGAATAAGGTGTATCACGACAGAAATTTCATTTTAGATCAAAAGAATCCAGACACTTCGCTAAGTATGGAGCAAAAGATTGTTCTCGATCTCATGAAATGGGTGAGTCGTATGGGTTCCTCTTATAGGGAACAAGCGGCCAGTGAATCTCTTCGTCTTACATTCCAATCTAATGAGGAATTTTTAGAGAGGGCTGTGATGGATGCTGTCCAGTTTTCTGGCAGCAGGGATAATATGAAGTTGCTCGGTTTTGGAGATCGTTTGGATAGGGTCGATCTTAAGTTTCTTGATGAAAGATTTTTAAAGAAAGTCTTTCCTGTCTACGCATCTAAGTATCTACCGCGGGAGATCTTTCCAGGAAGAAGATTTTAAGCAGTTAACGAAAAGCTTGCTCTGAGGGAATGGGTACCAGCAGGCACCCCTATAAGGAAGGAAGTAATGGAGAGAGACAATATGATATCTAAGCAATGTTTATACTATTTTTTTATCTCGTTTTTAGTTTTATCTATTTTTTCAAAAAGCTATGCTGTTGACTCCCAAGTCTTCCTCGGAATGAGTTCTTTCAATTCTCATGATGACTCAGAGGTGAAGTCATCACGAGAGATTCAAACTAGGGTTTTGTTTGATCTTAGCTTTTCAAAAGACACACAAATAGGTTTTCTAGTGTCACATCAAGGAGGGGAGTATGGTCCTACCGATAAGAGAAATGGTGATATGATCTTTAATGACGCCTCCTTAAAGTCAACAGATACTCGGTTTGGACTAGGGTCATCTTATCGTCTCCGATCGGACATAGATAACCTTGGATTTTTCTTTGATGCCTTTTACATTCCCTACTCCATTGGACGCATGCAGGTAAAGAAAGTCTATGTCCTCATGCGGACTGGATCGGCAGCAACGGCTCAATTTGAGGGACATTACAAAACAGAGGCCATTCTTTTGGGTTG
>JAGNWK010000147.1 GCA_017985985.1 Oligoflexales bacterium | reverse complement strand
TCACAGAACTTTCTGCAGAAGGTTTTAGACGTGGCACTCTGGTGAAAGTACCCGGTGGTCACACAGCGATTGAAGATTTGAAGACGGGAGATCTTGTCATCAGCTGTGATCTTGATCAAATCGGCTCCTGCTTTGAACGCAAAATCGAAAAAACTTTCTCCTCGAAAAGTTCATCCCTACTCGCCTTGCAAGTAGAGGAAGAAGAGCTCATTCTGGATCATGATCACCAATTCTATGCTCCTCAAAATCAGAACTGGGTAGAAGCTCAGACTTTAGGTCCTGATACTCAGCTCCTCACTGCAGATGGGCATACTCTACAGGTTCAGGGAATCGAAGAACTTGCAGAAGACGACCTTGTCTACAGCATCTCTGTTGAAGGTCTTCACAATTTTTATGTGACCGAACAAGATATTCTGGTTCACAATTGGCCCCCTGCTTTTGGAGGAGCTATCATTCAAGGGCCGCAGATCATCCTCGCAGGAGGAGCCGGGTTGGCTGCTGGAGTTGCACAAGCGGCTCCACTCCTTGCTAATCCTGTTGGTGGGGCTATAGCTGTCGGCGTTGCTGCAGTAGCTGTAGGACCTGCTCTTGTTGCCAATATGGCCCCCCACATTGCAGATATTCTCGACCAAGCTGGGGCAAGTAAACTGGGTGATCTAACTCGTTTATCAGGAGGTCTTGCCGATGGGTTTCACCGGACAATCCTTCCAAGTGAGCTTCGCGACTTTATAGATAAGGTAGGTCGTGATTTTAGTGCAGCTGTAAAAGAAGGCCGTCGAGAAATCAGTGAACTAGGGAAGGAGTTTCTTGCTAAAATTGAAGCTGAGTTCCAAAAGGAGCTGGAGAAGAGTAAGTCAGATCAAGGGAGTGTATCTGACACATCTCAAGATGAGGAGATGGACGAAAGAACTAAAGCAGATTTTGAAAATGGAATAACACCTGTACAACGAGCTCGAATAAATAAGATTGATAATATAATTGATAATCATGCAACAGCCAGCGACTTCTCGGGTGTTAGGAAAGAACTACAAGGTGAAAAAATTCCAAACGGAAAAGGGGGCTATTTTGATCATGTTGATGAAATGCAAAAAGCATCTGCTGGTTTAGAGAAGCATATACAAGCCCTAAAAAATTCCCTTAACAATCCAAATCTTTCACCTAAATGTAGAAGATATTTATCGATAACAGTTGAGCTCGGAGAAAGCATCCTTGCAGAAATGAAGAGTACACTGGGAATGATCATCAAATGATTGATTTTAATATAGACCCTAATAAATCCGTCTCAGATTACATAGGTGGATGGATTGATAGTAATTTTCATTCTGGTTTAGTTCAATCCTGTAATAAATATGTAAAACAGCCAATTGGTGAGCTGACCGCTGAGGCCATTAGACTCCTCCTTTCTCAGAAAATAGGGTTAATCTGTATCGTTCCTGCCGCTATTTCTTTTCTAAAGAATGATCCTTTCTCAGGTGGAGATTACGAAGAAGGGGCCTTACTGCGGGAATTGCTATGTGTTGAAAAAAGCTTTTGGCTAGAAAATCCGAAACATAAAGAAGCTGTAGAAATCTTAATTTCTTATACTAAAAAGAAAGTCGATGACTTAAGTATAACGATTGATTTAGATTTAGATCTAAATATCATCGAAGAGAATATCAAACGTGGACTTGAAGTATTCTATTCGCAAGATGATGGGGAAAATAAAATTCTCACTGGTGAATAAATCTGGGAAGACTAGCCTTACCTTAACCAATTAACCCCATAGGCCGGAGTATCCCCCTCTTCCCTCTAAAATCCCAACACCTCCGTCTTTCCCCTAAGCTCCTCTGGGACCATATGGACATACCGCTCAGTGACCTGAATTGTCGAATGTCCCAGGATCTTTTTCAGATCATAGATCTTCCCTCCGCCAGCTAGGAAATTGGAGGCGAAAGTATGTCTAAGATCATGAAATTTGATCTTGGAATTACCACATAGCCTTGTGAGTTTATTGAACTCTCTCTGTAAGACATCGACAGGCATTGCAGGCAGGACCTTATTGTCTACAATCTTCATTTCCCTCAACTTCTTTAAATTCCCCATCAACCTAAGAGAGATGGGGATGTAGCGGATCTTACCACTTTTTGTATAGGATTTGTCCGCTTTCAATACCCTACAAAACGCCCTATCTACTGTGATCAACTTGGACTCTAGGTCAACCCTGTCCCACTTCAATGCCACCAACTCCCCACGACGCATACCCGTGTATAAACCCAGCAAAGCTGGCCAAAAAGCTCTGGGCTTGCTCTCAAATTGCTCAAAGTAAGTTAGAAAGCGTTGAACCTCACTGACCGTCCAGTATTGATACTTCTGCTCAGGGATTCTGTATTTACGTACCCTTACTACTGGGTTTTCTTTGACATAGCCCCAACGAACGCCATCACTTAAAACCTTCCTAAACAATCTGATCGCTTGTTTGTAGGAGAGGCCAGTTCTTACGAGAAAGATCACGTAACTTCATCCCATCAATGAGACGACCTGATTTTATCCGTTCTGCTAAGATCTGTGCGGCGCTGACACTCTGCTCTAAGAGAGGAGCGTAAAACTTTTTGGCATGAGACTTAAGCGTCGAGCACCATCCTATTGCCTTCGAAACAGAGCTATCGCTAACAGACGAACTACGGACGTCATCTAACAACTCTATGATCAGCGATAATGATGGCAGGAGAGAACGATATTTTGAAAAGTGCCCCTTCAAAATAGGATGCAAACCTTTTGCCATATTTTCTTGCTCTAATTCACAACGCCATTGGTCTGCTAGCACTTGTGCCTTAGGTGAAAATCGATAGATCTGTGGGCTATCACTCGGTAGGCGAGCCAAACTATGAAGAGACTCCTCAAATACGGTCTTTGCTTCCCTATTGGGTTCACGATCGATGAACGTCCACTCTACCTTAGCCTCAGGCATGAAGGTCACCTGGAATCGCTCGATAAACCCATCGTTACCAGCATATTTTTCATAGGTTTGAAGGTACTTTTTAAGCTTCGCTGGTTGGATACCCCCCAAAACAGAAAGGCACAGGGGGTCCACATGAGTCGTTCCCCTTTCCACTCGGTCTACAGTGTAGGAAGATTCTCCGCTCCAAGTTTCCAGATAAAACTCTTTATCCCCCCTCTGATTCTGCTTGCTCATCTTCTCTATCCAACCGCTGATC
>JAGNWK010000083.1 GCA_017985985.1 Oligoflexales bacterium | reverse complement strand
GCTGCGCAAGAAACAGCAAAATACTGAAAACCAGACCTCATAACGGCATTGATCGGCTGACAGCCTTCCAGTTCCCATCTTTTTTTCTGGCTCGGATTTTTAGGGTCAGAAATATCGAAGAGGATGGCGGTTCCGAAAGCCTGCTGACCGACATCTACACTCTCATGATCAAAGGTCAGCAAAAGATCATTCCCACTCACTGCGATGTTTCGACCGAGACGAGGGACATCGACAGAATTAAGCTTTTCACCATCACTCGAAAGAACCATCAGGGAGCCCGACCTAAACTTATGATTGGCATCTGAATTAAGGGCAAAGAAGAAGTCTCCAGTATCAGTGGCGGCTACATCAATAGGACTGGCTACAGAAAGAGCGATCGGCGGTAAATCCTTATGCTCCGCACAGGCAAAGAACTGAATTAAAAAGATGCTGAGGAAAATAAGGGCCTTCCTGGGCAAGCGTTGAACTAGCGTCATGTTTATAATCTCTGCTCCCTAATTTCACTTGTGGACTTTATTTTATGGATTATTGTATGCGGATCATACTTAAGAGCCTATTGCAAAATAGCTGTAAGAGTACCCATCTAGCAAGAGCTAAGCACAAGTTCGCCTTTTTACTTAAAAAACAGAATAAGGATTCTCAGCATGTCTTCCGTCAATAAAGTTTTGATTTTAGGTCGCCTTGGCCAGGACCCAGAAGTTCGCTACACCCCTAATCAGGTCCCTGTTGTGACTCTAAATATCGCTACATCTGAGTCTTGGAACAAAGATGGACAAAAACAAGAACAGACCGAATGGCACCGTGTTGTCGTCTGGAGTCGGCAGGCAGAAAACTGCGCCAAATACCTCAGCAAAGGCCGCATGGTCTTCGTCGAAGGCCGATTGCAAACTCGGCAATGGGAAGACAAGACTGGACAGAAACGCTACACAACCGAGATCATCGCCAACAATGTACAGTTTATCAACAGCAGCACCGGCCAAGGTGCTCCTCAGGGTCAGTACAACGAGCAAAGCTCTGGTCCATCGCAACAATCCGGCTACGATAACTTCCAAGGATCAGACAGCAGCGCCGGATCTAGCTCCGCCCGTTACAGCGGATCTTTCCCGCCTTCAAGCACAAGCTCTAGCTCCAATCACGATCTCGGCGATTTATCTGACATCCCCTTCTAGGGTATACCTAAGACTATTTTGTAAACTATTTTTAAAAACCATCTGTAAACAGATGGTTTTTTTAATTTTAGAAATAAAAATAAAACACGACTATTGCCGCATATCTTATTGATAATATAGGAATATTTTGATATAAAGGGTGCAGAGGAGACTTCTATGCTGGACCGCTGCTGCCCTGACTGCCACTCTAAAGACTTTGCTTCCGTCAAAGGTATGTGAGCAAACAAAACGCTACTCGCACCTTGTTCATGTGCCTAATCAACAATTATCAGAGCAACTGTAGGAACGATACCGGTGCCTTTAAAATTGAGGATCTTCTCCTGGTTCAGGTTCTTGTCAACTAGACTAACCAAGTGCCCTTATTCGCCGTCATTAGACTCCAAAGATAGAGGTCGTCTATGAATTTAAAGAATGTGTTGGTCATTCTTGTGAGTTTGAATCTTACGTTCTGTAAAACTCCAACTAAGAGAGCTGCCCCGAAAAGGGCTCCAGGCAAAGAAACGATCCCTGTTGGCATTGGTGAGACAAGAGACCCAGTCGACCCTCATAAATTGCCTGCCCCTACCTTCAAACTAGAAACCATGACACTGTGTGCAAGCGATAAAGCACCGCTAGTTCTCTTGGCAGAGCCTACTGCTGGAGATCTGCGAGATTTTTCCCAATACCAAGTCTGTTCCGATAGGGATTCGAAAACCTGTTCCACAGGATCTATGCTCGTACAAAGTCCTGTCCTACCAACAACGGAAGCAGGATCCTATAAAATCCGTGTTCGTTCTTGTGTCGAGGATAAGCATCGAGCAGGTTCTGACTCTTGTGGGAATTGGTCTGATGAAAAAACTTATTCGTCAGCTGGTCTCAATCCAACAACAACACGCCTTATCAACAAACAGTTAGACCTACGAGATGCTATGACGAAAGTGTGTGAGGATATCCAGTCGTCCATGACTCTGTACTTGCAACAGGAAACTAATACCAGTGAACCCCTACGCAATGAGGTTAAAAAACACCTAGATCTTGTCGGTAAAAATAACTGTCTTGATTTTTTGCTTTCACAAGATCTGCGCCTCTTAGATGCGCTTTCTCAGTTGATCGATGCCGGTAAAGAGCCAACTCAAACGGGGACCGTCGTCACTAACAATACATACACTCAGCGCAGTCATTCTCTGGTTGAAGGAGGGCTTTTCCTGGGTCTTGGGGGAGCGGGATTACTACTCAGTTTACCCAAAACTTATCTAGCCATTCGGGACACTCTCGGTAAAAAATCAGCTGAAATAGCAAAACTGATCATCAATCTTGAAAAGAAAAAGAATGCGGCAGAGATAGCCTACCTCGACGTTCAGGTGAAAGCAGTGACAGACTTGAAGTTTTATATGGAACAAAAACCCATCACGGATCCTTATGCTGCCGTGAAGCAAATAGCTACTGATATCACGGCTAAACAACAAGAGATCGAAAATACTTTAGCTAGGCTCAAAGAATTGTGGAACACCGATCCCGTCCCTGAGTCCGACAGAGCAGACTGGCAGAAAAAAATCATATCCTCTGTCGAAGTGCATGTAAAATCTGGGAATAGTGACTTAGTCTGGGAAGCGTTTAGAACTTTAGAGGCAGAATACAGTGCGAAATACAGAGTAGAAGGATGGTTTGCACAGCAGCCCGCCCTTCCTGGCGGTGATAGGGGGAAATTTCATGGCAGTGATCGTGGAAGCCCAGAGACTATTTACGAAGATCTTTTCAATCATATGAAAAAGAAGGCCGAGCTAGAAAGATTAAGTGAGGCTAAAGCTGTATATGATAAGTGGCTAGTAGAAAATCCTGTGCACACATTCCCAGCAGGAACAGCAAGAGATTTATCTTTCATTATCGGTCACCTTCAAAAGCAGAAAGATATCCTCGACATCAGCTTTGGCTGGCGTGTCTGGGCAGCAACCAAAGCCATCAACAGAGCTGCAGCCGCAGGGGCGTTGCAAGGAGCAGTTGTTGGAGGAGTAGGAGGGGGCCTACTCGGTGAGGTTTTTGGCTCATTTGGTGCAGGACCAGGACGTTTCGCCGGGGCGGGGGCAGGAGCTGGAATCGGTGCTGCAGCGAAGGGTCTATGGGATGGCACCAAAGAAGGCTGGAGACGCTTTTTAGATGAACTCCCGCTCGATTGGACAAGCGAAGAAAAGGCGAAACTAGATTCAGATTCGTTGCAAGATCGGGAAGCCTTAAAAAAAGAGATCGAAACAAAGATTTCGGAAAGGGAAGGCGAAAAAATGAAGGATTCTCTTTTGAGCGCGGATTCACTGAAAGCAAAAGCCGCTGCCGCCTTACCTTGGTTTGGTGTCATGCTAGCTTCTTCTGCGATGACTGCTCTAGGAGCTCGAGATACTCTTACTTTGGTCGACGCGAATCCCAAGGCGAATTTTTTGAAGAAGTATCAAGAACTTTACCTTCGAGGGGAAGACATACAGGAGCAGTATGCTCAAACCTGGTCTGCCCTGACAAGTCCCAGTTGCAAAGGGCCTGAATTCTGAACCGTGAGTTAGCCGCCAAAAAAGTTCATTTATCGACGTGAAAACATAAAAGGGGCTGACCCCATTTTCCCTCTCACTAGCTAGCCCCATGCCGGGCGCACTGGGGAAAACTCGACTGAGTTTTCCCCACACTCACTATCCAAGCAAGCAAAACAAGAAGGATGGAACAAAGGGGAATGGTCATAGGACCAAGACCTGTCGTCATCCCCCACCCCATTAGGGCAAAAGTGAGAAAATTGAGGCAACGTGATAACACCATCTGGATCGAATGTCCTTCGCTTCTAAGATTCTCTGCAATATGATCATGAAAATCTCCAAGCAAGATGAGATTGAGAGATTTCACAAAAAAGAAAACAGGTAAAAGGAGCAGGACTACGAACCACATATCTAAGAAAAACAGTGACGTAAATCCTAGCAGCAAGATAAGAATCTTCAAGAACTCTGAGCTAGGATGTCTCTTTCCTTTTTTACTCATTCGACCTGCTAAGGACTGAGCTAAAAGAATACCAAAGAAGAGTGGGCCATAGATAGGTCGATACTCTTCACTTATGAAGGGATTGACGAGTAATTGCCAAAATTGAATAAAGGTAGAAAGCAAACTCATTGCTATAGCAAGAGGAAGTATTTTTCGGATGTTTATTCCTGACCTGAAGAAAACAACCGGCAATTTCCAAAATGCTAATCTCTCTCTCGGTTTAAATGCTGCGTTTAGGTGTGGAGATGGCAAAAGAAAGACGGATAACGCTGTCAATCCAAAGAGACCAAGACCCGAAGTATAACAAACCCAATTTGGAAACTTAACCAAGATTCCACCTATGAATCCTACGACAGCTGAGCTGAGATAGACCCACTGATGAAGACGACCAAAAAGACTATGCTTGCCTTCAGAGTTAGAACTAGAGCGTACTAATATAGTTTCAAGAGATCCACTTATTCCTGCTAAAGACAAAGCATTTAAGACTTCGAGAACATAAAGTTGAAGAGGAGTGTGGATGGATGGTAACAACAAAAAGTACATAGCATCTAAAAACGCTGTGCCCACTAGTACCCACTTATGTCCGATACGTTCTCCCAAGATTGATAGGGGGACATCACATAGCAGAACTACCAAAGATTGAACCGTCTTAGAAAAAGCAACATCTGCAGGACTGAAGCCAAGACCCAGCAAAAATATGGAGGAAATAGCCCCAAACAGCATGCGGCAAGACTCATATATCACCGCAAATATTTGTATTCGTACTGATGCTGTAGTCAAAGACACTAAGAAGGGTGGACTTGACATCTATACTGACTTTCCAGGATTGAAATACGTTCTTCTAATTCTTCACCAGAATTGGCTTCAAATGCAACTAACACGGTAAATTCCGAGGACGCTGTCCCTTTATATGAATCTCCCAGTTTCTTGCGTGGGCTCACCCATGTAATCCAGGGTACAGTTTGCAACTCTTTTACATTAGGAAGCCATGATATAGTGCCAGGCTCTATTGGACGAAGATCAAGCCAAGCCCCTATTTTCTGGGGTTTGTTTGTCGCAAGAAATACTTCATGAGGCTCCACCAAAGTCACGTTGGCTAGAAGCTGGTGCATACTTTTACCAAAAGTTGCCCTAATACTTTCTGTAATACCTCCACCACCTACCCTTGAAGCTACCTCAGAAAAATAAAGCTTATTTTCCTTGGTGAGGAACACTTCCATATGAGTTGCGCCATCAGAAATCTGTAGAATTTTATTGACATCTTGATGAAGGAGAAACAAACGTTCATAAAGATTTGGATTATCCTCTTGCCTTATTACAAAGGATCCATTGCGAACATTGGAGGAAGCAACACCCAAGCAGGGCGCGAAGTACTCACTTACGCAAAAAAAGAGAGAGTTCCCATTTTGCCACACAGTATCAATATGGAACTCTTTCCCATCAATAAATTCTTCGCAAAGGAATTCTCTTGATTTGATGATGTCATCATTTTTAGTTTGGATTTCCTGCTGTAATTTTTTTAGATCTTCATGACTGTTGAGCTTGAAAGTCATGCGTGAACCTTGGCCATTAACAGGCTTGATCACCAGAGGATAGGACAATATTGGGTTTATTTTATTTTTCTCTAAATCTATGATTTGAAATTTAGCGTGTGGAATATGTGAGCCGATAAGAGCATGCTTCATGGCAAGTTTATTTCTCGTAACAAGAATTTTCAACCATGAAGTATTTTTAGGATTTAAATGAAGAGAAAGAACAGCCACACCATATTGTCCATATTCCGTATGCCCTAAAACAAAGTCAACAGACCCAAAGTGGTGGTGCAAACGAGCACCAAGAGCCATAAGTTCATCTACCGAATCGAAGCTTTCGATATAGAAGATAGAATCAACAATGTCTGTTCGTATATTTTCGGTAGCACGATCGTATCGATCAACAACGACTCCGACTTTCAGACCCATTGCCGTGAGGGTTTCAATAAGTTCTTCATGCCACTTACAAACTAAGATCTGCAAATCTAACCTCCTATTGAGAAATTTTTCAAAATGAGTTTGATGATCTTAATATCCTTGTTGTTATGAATCAACTCCTTAGGATCTGGAGGAGTTGAAGTCATAAACAAATTCTCTTCTGGACGACTCTTGCTCATTTTATATATGTGAGATCGGCCAACAATTTGTTTTGAGATGATAGAACAAACTGGGTTTAATCCAATTTTGTCAGCAATTGTATTTGCTAACAAAATATGTGGCATTTCCTCAACCCCATAGGAAGTAAAAACGTGGGTATAAGCACCACTTTCCCTTGTCTGGTATCGCAAAAGTTCCGCTACCATAACAGCGATAGAATGTTTTTCTGCTTCTGTCAGTATTCTACCATAAACAAACTGAAGCATAGAATCGGACATTCTTCTTTTAACAGTTCTAAGAAAATACTTTAGTTGGGGTTGTTGAGAACGGAGCACAATTTTGTAGGAGATTCCCAATGAGTTCAAAAGAGGGAGAAAATATCTACTTGTATTTTGGTAGGTATGGTCTACAGAACATTTTCTAAGAACCGTTCCTTCGATATCATTGAGAGAAACAACAAAATCGCTCTCTAAAGATTTTGCTAAAAGATGACCGGCCCAAATGTGAAGAAACGTTCCAAAGTGCGGTTTATGGTTAGGAGAACACCCAATAACGACAATCTTCTTGTTTTTTGGTGAAATGCATTCAGAAAAATTCTGGATGGAAAACTCAAAAAAATGTTTCATCGCAAAATTTTCGATGCGTTTCAACTTTAAGATTTCAGATGAGAAGCGATGGAGTCCATATTTCTGACATAAGGTATTGTAAGTCGAGTGGGGAATATAGTGTCCATTCCATGGACAAAAGATCTTTTTCACTGAGTCCGGTAAATCTGAAAAAGACACTTGTATTTTTTTCGGAAATTTTTGATCGACAGCGTCGAGCACACTGAGTGCAGAATTGATCTCTTTTTTCGTGTTGTAGAGATGGACAGACAGCCGCAGCACATGACTCGAATCCAAGTAGTATGACTCAGGCAAAAAGGGGAACTCACTTGTTTTTAATGCCGAAATTGCAATATTTCTTTCACTAAACTCTTTAGCTAATTGCAAGGAGGTCATGCTATGTCGAGGTAGGAAAGAACAAAGGCCGAACAATTGCTTACTTTGACTTGGAACGTAAAGATAATCAAACCGCCTCAACTGCTCACGAAAAAAATGAATTAAGGATTGATTATATGATTGAATTTTTTCTACACCGATTTTAGATACAAACTCTAATGTTTTAGCAAAACCTAGAATCCGATCGGTTGCCGTCACTCCAGACCAGAATTTTGTAACATCATCTCTAAACTTCAGGGATTTATTTTCAACATAGCTCCCAGCATCGCCAACCATCACAGGTTTAATAACATGGTAGGAATCTGGATGGATGTAAATGAGGCCAACCCCAGCAGGGCCAAGGGCCTTATGTCCTGAAAAACAAATAAAGTCCCCGGTAAACTCGGAGAGATTTATAGGCATCTGAGTCAAGGCCTGAGCTGCATCTACGTTTACCAATGCGCCCTTGGAATGGGCATGGCGAATAATAGGCTCTAGATCATGTCTTGCACCAAAAAAATTACTCACCAAGGACAATGAAACCACAAGAGTTTCTTTGTCAATGAGTTCAGTTGCCTTTCTTAAATCATACTGACAATCTTTATTGTATGGCAAGACGCGAATCTCAAGGTTTTCTCTTTCACTTTTCTGCAACCAACAGGCAATATTTGCCATATATTCTGCTTGACCAAGGACAATATTGGGTCTGTGTTTTATAATTCGTTGTGGAGCAACTGGAAAGTCTAAATCTTGGATAACCACATCACCATGATGAATGTATAAGTTCTGAGTCACCTTGATTTGAAGATTTGTAATCCCAGTAACAGTCAAAGAAAACTCTTTTTCTTGACATTCCGCAAGGAAATTAATGATTTTATCAGCATGCTCTCGAGAAAATTCAAATACATTACTAAGACTGACTTTGGGTGCTTGTAGACCATAAGCAACAGTGCTAATGGCAGAAGAACAGCTATCAGTGAAAACGAAATTACGAGAATGCTCTTGTGGAACATGGAAAAATCGGCAAAGAGAGTTGTAAGACTCAAATATTGCATCAATCAGTTTTTCATCCCGTGTTTCTGAAGCAAAGCGCTGATAATGATAAAAATCATTTATAGCATGAATACTGTCAGCAGGTGTCAAACTAGAGAATGCACTTGAAAAATATGGCCCTTTTTGTGCTTTTAAAGGAGGGAAATGTTTATGTCTATGTGCCAACCCACTGATAATACTAAAACGCGTCGCACTGTTTCTGCCTGCCGCTATTGTTTGATTATCCAATACAAAACTCCGGTACAGAACATTCATAACGGAAAGATTTGGCAACAGCTACAATAGCGTTTTCAACTTCATGGACGCTGTCACCTGAGAACTCAAATTTAGCCCACGACGGATAAAAACACTTCGAGGGAATTAAGGATCCTGGTTTTGACACATGGATTCGAACTAATTCCTTTGGTTTTGGCAGTGAAAAATCAGCAAAAACAACTTGTACCAAAGAATGATTTTTTAGAAGTGGATTAACGGGGATCATCAAAAAGCCAGCAGAGAATTTATCCTCATATTCTATTCCTTTTAAGAAAAAAATTCCACATTCGATCTCAGTTGCAATACGAGGAAGATAAAATCCAGAAACTTGCTCAAATACCTGAGGAATAAGACCACCACCAACTCTTGGTGCGATCTCTAGAAAGTAGAATTCCCCACGATGGTAAATCAGCTCTAAATGGAACACGCCATTTTGATAAGCTAAAGCAGCTACAACACCTTGAGCACATATTTTAAGACGTATTTGCAGGGATTTGTCGACTACAATACTCCCCAATGGAGAACCTTTTTGATAGAAATCCAAACAGTTTCCGTAATATTTAGAAGCAAGCGAAAGAACTACAGTCCCATCCCAAACAGCTCCATCAATGTGATAAATATCACCTTCAAGAAAAGGTTGAAATAAAGCAATAGCCTCAGATGCCTTATGCCCAACATCTGAGTCCAAAAATTTGTCAAGAATATCCTGATTTGAAAATATAAGAACACCCTGAGATGCAGAAGAACTTTTCGGCTTTGCAACAAAAGGAAATCCATATAAGGCTGCCGCTTCCTTAGCTCGAGCCTTTAAGCAGTATTCACTTTTCATTTGAAGAGAGGGAATGACGGGAAAAAAAGTATCCAGCTTCGTTTGCATTACTGTTTTATCTACAATCCAAGAATCTTCAGGCCACTTCGATCCCGCAACATCAAAATGTGCTCTAATCTTAGCTCCAGCTTGCAGGACATTTTCGCTGGCAGCAACAACTGCAGAGATTTTTTGCCCAACAAGAATTCGAGAAATTGTTTCTATCAGAACCTCAGTCTCATCAAAATTATCAATTAATCTGGTTATCCAGGTTCTGGGCAAGAGCTCGAGTGGTATCTTTCCTTCTGAATTGTAGAGGAAGCAAACCTCCCTCCCTTCAGGGATCCACTTGTAGTATTCTGCCAAAGGACCAGAAAGCCTATTAAGAATAACTATCATAGAATCTCCATCACAGAAGGCCTTCATTTAGGACTGCATATAGCATGTCAAAATACAAGTCGCAACTCTTCTGGTACAAATTGTGGCACTCTCAATAATTAAGATAAACATGGTACAAAGAAGCTAATATTATTAACCGGATGAAGATTGAACAGGGAAACCAGGAAACACGCTTCTCGATCAGCTCAAAGGAAGACAGAGGAAGTGGGGAGATATGGCCAGATTTGATGCCCTGAGGTCTGAGCCAGGCATTTACTGATTGGACACCTTAACTCAAGTAAAATTTGAGAGAAGCAATAATAATCTCGCTCGTTCAATGAACTCGACTACCCCTTTCTGCGCATGTATAGATAAAGGGGGTTCTCTAGATCCTACAAAGAACAGAGTTCCAACAAAAAATGCAATTAACCTTGGTAATCCATGATCTGGCACCTCAAAGCTGCACTTAAAGCACTGGCCCTTCCACCTGGATCTCTTATCATCCTATTTCTTCTTGCCTGCTTTTTTCTCTACTTGAAGAAGAAGCGAACCGCGAAAAGTTTAGTGATTATTTTTATCACTTGCTTTTATGTTTTGAGTACACCCTACTGTTCTAAAATTCTGCGCAAAAACTTGGAAGACGAGCGATGGGTTTTCCGTTCGCCAGAACAGGCTCAAGCCATTGTGATTTTAGGAGCAGGAAAGAGAAGCAACGCTATCGAGTATGGAGAAGCTGACACGGTAAGTAACCATACCCTCGAAAGACTGACCTATGGTGCCTTCTTACAGAAAAAGACGGGACTTCCCATCCTAGTCAGTGGTGGAACACCTGAGCAGGGTCAACACGAGTCCGAAGCCACTGTTATGGCTCAAACACTTAAAAATATTTTTGGTATTTCAGTGGCATGGGAAGAAGGTAAAAGCAACAACACTCAGGAGAACGCTCTCTTCGTCGCTGATATCCTTAAAAAACTCGACATCACAACCGTTCTCCTCGTGACAGAGGCCTGGCACATGCGCCGATCTATCCTAGCCTTTCAAGCGACTGAACTTAAAATTATCCCAGCTGCAACAAACTTTTCTGGACAAAGTACAGAGAGTCCCCTACTTCTTTTTCTACCGAGGGCAACAGCTCTTGAGCAAAGTACCATGGTCATTCATGAGCTCTTAGGACTCTTCTGGTATCAACTCTAAGCTCCGACGTCATTCTGGCCTATACACGGAGATTGCTTCGCTTCCGCTCGCAATGACGAAGTTTTCGATGTCGTCATTGCGAGGAACCAGAGGTGACGAAGCAATCTCCTATATGGGATATGTCTAGATAAGATGCTTTATTTACTGGGGGTATCCATCTAAATCGTCATCATAGATTCCCTCACTCGATTTAGTCAGTGAAGATGCAGCATCGACAGCCTTTGAAATCATTTCCCAACGCATTTTCGTAGCAGCATCCACATCCCTTTGTGCTTTAATAGCTACAACCGTTGTGATTACCCTCGTATCAGAAGCAGCTGTCTTATCATGTTCCGGATCTAGCAATTCAATCTTCCATACTGGGTTGGCACAAGCAAGGCTTTTAATCTTTTCTCCCACACCTTTGGTAGCCCTAGCAAAGAGTTTTTTTTCACCTGCATCCCAAAACTCCATCACCGTCTCTGTAGCGGAATACTCCATCTTCGTAGTGACACCAACTATTTTTCCGGATCCATCATAAATGGTATATCGTCTATAAGG
>JAGNWK010000146.1 GCA_017985985.1 Oligoflexales bacterium | reverse complement strand
TTTTTTTCCTTCTGCTTTGGATATGGGCTAAGCCCTTTTGCAGGCTCTTCTTCAGTTTGAGGGGGGAGTATGTTCTATCGACGCTAAATCCAGCATAGAATACGACGTAAGCAATGCTCAGGCCATTGAGAATAGGTACTGGCTTTGGGTAGGTGGCGATGAGGGCTATTGTATCGATGCCCCAAACTACGGTTGCCACAAAGATGAGAATACGGATGAGCTTACTTTTGCTGGCATGTTCAAGGCGGGACGGGTAGACGAATTTAATAGGGACAAAACTGAGAAAAGACAGAAAGAGGATCGCTGCTACGGAGACGGCACTGCTGAGCTGCCAGTAATATTCATAGAAGACGACGATATTCCAATAGCTGGGGAAGCCTTTAAAGAAATGATCTTCAGTTTTGGCGTCTGTCTGAGCGAATTGATAGCAGGAAGCCAGCGCTATGGAAGCAATGCAAACGAACTTATAGGGCTCGGCGATCAAATCCGTACGCATAAGAAAAAAACAAGGGACCATGGAGTAGTTAAAGAAGTCGACAATATTGTCAAGAGTGGCTCCATCGATACCTTTAATAACGTTCTTTACGTCGAATAGACGAGCTAAAGTGCCATCGACAGCATCGATGATGATAGCCGCAAACATAGCAACAAAGGCCAGCTGGTAATCAGCTTTATCTATGAGAAAAATAGCTGCCAGGCCAAACAGCGTTCCCGATGCTGTGAAGAGGTGGACGCCATAGGCCAGCACCTTTTTTATGGTGGGGGTCATTCCCGGGTAAAGCGTGATGACCTTTGATCCCTGGAACTGTTTTTTGATGGGAAGCAAGCTTGTCTCCTTTTCCTATGTAACTCAAAACAAGGCCAGAATAGATCATATAGGCGTTGGACACCCAATTTTTCGGGTAGGGCTGTCCTTAACTTCCTCAACTGCCCTTAACTAAGGAGAGGGGGTGTCTCCACTTGGGTTAAAAATCTCTCCCTCCTCTGTTCATCATTCTGTCTATTTTGGTTTTTGTCTATAATTTTGATTAGTTAGAAAGATTTTGGGCGCCTACAGACCGTGTCATCCCGCCATCTCTCTTGGGGAACTCCTCCAAAGACTAAAAGGCTGATCAAAAAAAGCCGAAAGGCCCTAGAGGTCTTTCTTCATGGCAGAACCTATCCTAACAATCAAGGGTATCCTGCGCTTTTCAAGCAAAGCTCGTTTTTTATTCAAGTCTTTGAGCCTTCTGCTAGGTTTAAGTTTAAGTTCCAAATTATTAGCTGAGCCTCGACCTGTCGAGCAAAGTCCTTTTGAGGCTTCCTCTGGGGTAGTAGTGAGTATGCCTCCCCTCTCTCTTGATTTAGATTCAGATCTAGATGCGTCGCTGTCTTCTTGGGTGAGCAAACTTGTAGATCATCCGGGCATTGAGGTTCATATCCAGAAAGGACAGGGTCCTCCACCCTATAGTGACCTAGCAGGTTGGATGCTTACAGAAGAGGAGTCTCAGGAGAGATCCCTTGCAGGGTATAGGAGCGTGAATTTCTCATACCAAGGGACACCTATCTGCGACTTGGAGCTTAAGATCGTCCCATCTAGCCTGGGATCGCCCCTTGCTCTAGGGGAAGTCCCCCAGTTTGACCTTACTCCCAGCTCTGTTTGGCCAGAACAAGAAGCAGCCTTAAAAGTAGCCGTAAATAAGTTCGGAGTAGGTACGGAACTCTATCGTGCAAGTCGCTGCTATCTTGCAAAAGGCAGTTCCCTCCTAGCCGTTTGGAAGATGGTTCTTCGCTCCCCGGAGAATTTGTCGTATGAAATCATGAGCGATGCAAAAGAGATTTATAAGGAAAGAGCTCTCTTTTTTGATCTAGAGGACCCTATCAATGCTGATATACAGGCCTATCATAGCAATCCAAGAACATCCGAACTCGAAATATTTACAATCCCTACTCTTGGCAATATGTTGACCAGTGAGTTCTTTGTGACAGACACTTCAGCTAGCCGTTCTCCTGTGGTTCAGAGAGCTAGTTCTGAGAATAGAAAATTTATTTATGATCCTAAAGCCATTGAGTTTGCAGAGGCCTCATCTTTTGCTCATGCCACTACTATGCATAATTTTTTTAAGTCGATAGGCTATGTTTGGACAGAGAAAAAACCTCTTATCTTGAAGTTGCACAGTGCTATCAATGGGACGCAGAACAATGCTCTCTATCAACCAGGAGATGCTGCTAAGAGTGGACAGCCAACGATCTTCATAGGGGATGGTGACGGGAAGTTGCTGCAAAATCTTCCTATCGACTCAGATGTCGTTTCTCACGAATTTGGTCATCATATTATTTATCGAACCTTGAAGGAAACAAGTGGTGAGGCTTTGATCTTGCATGAAGGGCTTGCTGATTATTTTTCATTTTCGATGAGCAAAGACAGTTGTTTGGGAGAGTCCATCTGTGTCGAAGGTCAGCAGAATACCTGTGCTATTTATGGGAAATGTCTACGCACTGGTGATAACTCTATAAAATACGGGGATACAACGTATTTAAAACTGGACCCCCACTTGCGGGGGCAGATGCTGTCGGGTTTCTTATTAGATCTTAATAAACGTCTTGGTGCTGATAGGATGGTGCAGACTGTTTTCAATGCTCTGGGTTTTTTGGTCTATAACAGCGGTTTTAGACATTTTCTTGTTTCTTTGATGATGGCTGATCTGAAAACAGAGACTCCTGATACTTGTGCCATCTATGAAGTGGCAACAGATAGGGGCCTTGGTACCTACTTAAGCAATATCGACTGTCACAAACCAGAAAATATAAATCCCCCTACGCTTGAAATTCAGTTTTCGAAAGCAACTACGACAGGTCAGCAGGATACTAGTCAAACTAAGAAAAGAAGCTCCCCTTTCTCCTGTGGAGCTTCAGAATTTGCTGTCTTTATGAATGGGCAAGGACCAGGAGGGGGGCAGGCTATGCCTTTCCTCTTCATTTTTTGTATCCCCCTTTTTCCTATGCTGATTCCCCGTCGGAAGAAAAAATTATCCTGATTTTTCAAGATCTTTCAACTGCATCCTATTCTTAATAGCTTCGTACGATCATGACATGGAAAAGTGCAGATAAGCGTTCATAAGTAGGTGTTTTTTTTACATTCGTCTTGCCAAAAAATAAATAAAACATCATAAATTTAGATTAAAGATTGTCGTTGTGAAAAGTGTTTTG
Source organism: Oligoflexales bacterium (assembly GCA_017985985.1). Lineage (GTDB taxonomy): Bacteria > Bdellovibrionota_B > Oligoflexia > Oligoflexales > Bog-1112 > JAGNWK01. Next base: position 117 of record JAGNWK010000146.1, on the reverse strand, counting down.
TCCGAGCAAGGGTGACACAAAAGTGGGTGTAAATTTAAGACAACTCTCATGTCAGTTCCGGTCCCTTCTGATTCCAGTACGTTATTCTCTCATTTCTTGTCTTCTGTCTAGCAACAA
>JAGNWK010000082.1 GCA_017985985.1 Oligoflexales bacterium | reverse complement strand
AATGACCATTCTTCTTGATCGACTCAGAACCACAAGCCGGACAATTCGGCATCTTCAACCTCAACTTCAGTAGAGTCGAGGAGTATATAATTTTTAACGCCATACTGCTATAACATTAGCCGTTTAGGACTACCCAAAGCCCTTTATGCTGACATTCTCATCCATGTAACGGAGTTCTTTCGTGATCCTGAGTCTTTCCAAGCTTTAAAAGACCATCTGTTTTCAAGGCTGCTCGTGAATAGGGTTGGGAGAGACTCCATCCGTATCTGGGTGGCAGGTTGTTCGACAGGAGAAGAAGCCTATTCGCTAGCCATTTCATTTCTCGAGTTTTTGGGTGAAACTGGGTCCAGAACACCCATTCAGATTTTTGCCACAGACATCAGTGAGTCGGCCATCAAAAGGGCAAGGGCAGGAGTATATCCAGAAAGCATCGAGCGGATAGTGAGTACAGAAAGGCTCAGACGTTTTTTTGACAAGGTGGAGGGAGGTTACAAGATCAGCAAGGGGGTTCGTGATCTGTGCTTATTTTCAAAACACGATGTCACCAGCGATCCTCCCTTTGCTAAACTCGATCTGGTGTCCTGTCGGAATGTCTTGATCTACTTTGGCTCTATTTTACAAAAACGTGTCATTCCAACCTTCCATTATGCATTGAACCCTGGTGGTTTTCTCTGGTTGGGTAAGGCTGACAGCCCTGGAGGGGCATCAAAGTTTTTTACGTCTGTAAATAAGGTGCATAAGATTTTTTCCAAAATCAATATTCCTACACCTATTATGTTTCGTTTCCCTATATCCACATATGTGCCGGAAGTTCAGAACACAATTCCCCAGCCTTCCGAACGTGTCAAGAGCGGAAATGATTTCCAGAGAGCTGCGACCAGAATTGCGCTAAGTAAATATGTGCCACCTTTTGTAGTGGTAAACACTGATTTAGAAATACTAGAGTTTCAGGGCCGAACCTCACCTTATCTTGAGCATCCTTCAGGCCCACTCAATAATAATTTACTCAAGATGGTGAGACAGGAACTCTTGTATGGTCTTCGTGTAGCGCTTCAAGCAGCCATCAAACAGAATGTGCATGCCAAGCAAGAGGGATTGTCTTTTGATGTGGATGAAGGCAGACGAAAATATGTCAATATCGAAGTGGTCCCCATCAATCCGCTAGCATCTCCAACACAACGAAATTTTGTTATCTTCTTTGAAGAGCTACGGTCCACACAGCTTGCTAAGCCGACCAAAGACAGTCCTTCAAAAAAAATTGGACTAAAAAAGGGACGAAACAAAATTGCTCCAGATGATGAGAGACAGCGGATCACTCAGCTAGAACAAGATCTCACTGCAGGGAAGCAGTATCAGCAGTCAATGGCAGAGGATTTTGAGGCGACCCAGGAGGAACTGACATCAGCCAATGAAGAACTTCAAAGCACCAATGAGGAACTTCAAAGCACGAATGAAGAATTGGAGACAGCAAAGGAAGAGCTCCAATCCTCTAATGAAGAACTCACGACAGTAAACGATGAGCTACAAAGTAGAAACGCAGATCTTGTCACTCTTAGCAGCGACCTCAATAATCTACTAAGTAGTGTAGAAATCCCGATTTTAATTGTGGAGAGTGATTGTAGCATCCGTAGATTCACACCCAAGGCCGAGAAGATCTTCAGACTGATCTCCAGTGATGTTGGACGTCCGCTGGGTGATATCAAGACCAATTTTGACTTAGACCTGGATGCCATGGTGTCCAAAGTTATCGAATCCTTAAATATCGTGGATAAGGAGATCCAGGACCGTGATGGTCGCTGGATGCGACTCCAAATTCGGCCTTATAAAACCATCGACAACAGAATCGATGGAGCTGTCATTTCCCTGATGGATATTGGAGCACTCAAGCAGAAAATCAAGGAAGGAAGAAAAGCCCGAGATTATCTCTTTTCTGTTGCTGAAACCGTGAAGTTCCCACTTGTCATTTTAGATGATCAGCTGCACTTGAGGTCAGCGAACAGTTCCTTCTGGGGACATTTTAAGATTTCTCAGCAGAACATAGAAAAGGATTTTCTCAATATTCTAGACATTCAAGTTGAGTCTCAGCACCAGATCCGAAAACTACTCACCGAGACTTTGCAGGAGAAGAAAGAGCTTAAGGATTTTGAGTTTAATTGTGACTTTCCACACATTGGACATCGAAGCCTATTACTTTCTGCGAGGGTTATCCAATGGGTAGGGGAAATGTCTCAAGAGTCTCAAGAGTCTCAAGAGCCTCTGGCCATTCTCTTAAGTCTAGAGGACATCACAAGTCAAAAGCAAGCGCGAGAAACCATGAAAAAGCTCAAAGAGGAGTTGGCACAGCTTCTGACTAAAGAGCAAGAAGCACGCGCGGAAGCTGAAGCTGCAAATCATGCGAAAGATGAGTTTTTGGCGACTCTCTCCCATGAACTTCGAACTCCACTCACTTCCATACTTTCTTGGTCCCATTGATCCAAAAACAGAACTTTAATCCTGAAAAACTTAAGCATGGCATAGAGACGATCGAAGAGTCTGCTAAAATCCAAGGTCAGCTGATTGACGATTTATTGGATATCTCACGGATTCAGTCTGGCAAACTTTCTGTACAATTTACTGAAGTCGATCCACGGGAGCCTATAAGACAGGCTATCGAAGCAGTGCAACTCACAGCACAAAATAGACATGTTGCTATTGAGACAGAAATAAAACTAAAGACAGAAAAAATCTGGGGTGATCCCGAGCGGCTTCAGCAGATCGTGTGGAATCTACTAAACAATGCCATTAAGTTCTCTCATCCTGGCAGTACCGTTCGAGTTCTTGTTGAGGTTATCGAGGAACTGGGTATGCAGTGGGTGTCGATCAAAGTTAGCGATCAAGGAAAGGGTATCGAACCAGAATTTCTTGGCAGAATTTTTGATCGTTTCAGTCAGGCTGATAGCAGCTCCATACGAGTCCATGGGGGCCTGGGGATTGGCTTAGCGATAGTTAGTGATTTAGTTCATCTACAGGGGGGTACTGTTAAGGCGGAGAGCGAGGGTTTAGGCAGGGGTGCAAAATTTACAGCTTTTCTACCCGTGAAGTCAGCGACTGAAATAGTTGAGAAATCGAGAGAGTCTGCGGCAAAGAAAGTCCAAAAAGAGGCAGGTTCACCCAACCTTGCTGGCTTATGTGTGATGATTGTCGAAGATGAACTCAAAGCTCTTGAAGTTCTAAGCGAAGTACTGACCACCTTTGGTGCTAAAACAATCCCTTGTAGTTCTGCTGCCGAAGCTTTGACTGCTTTTAACAAATCTAAACCAAATATTTTGGTCAGTGATATTGCTATGCCAGGTGAAGATGGCCTTAGCCTGATTCAAAAAATTCGAGAGCTCGGAGCTGACCGAGGTGGTGACATCCCTTCCCTGGCGCTATCGGCTAACGCCACCGAGGCAGGCGTGAAGCACGCATTATTAGTGGGTTTTAACTCTCATATGGCAAAGCCATTTGATGCCCTTCGTCTTGCTCATGAAGTTGCTAAACTTGCAGGGAGGGGCCACTAGTTGTTTTTTGGGAGAAACCAGCTGCATTGCGGGGGCTTCTGATTTCGTCATTGCGAGGAGCCGGAGTCGACGAAGCAATCTTGGTGCGCCCGGCATGGGCCTTAGCTAGCTGGTGAAAGTCCAGACTCAGCCGCTCCTTAAACTGGAGTTCCAGAAAAAATCGGACAGTTTGATTAAGCACACCTAGCTTCAAATTCTGTCGCTGCTAAGCGGCCTGAAGCAAGTGGCTACCGAAATGGTAAAAGAAAAAGACCCCAAGCAAATTCTCGAAGTCTTTCTTCACAATCATTTAGCTGGTGAACTTTCATACGATGGCTCTGCGTATCAATTTGAATATACTGAGCAGTATCTTAAGAGAAATGACGCTATTCCTTATCAGCGTTTTCTTCTAAAGCCTCTTCCTTGCAGCTGCAGAGAAGGGCTTTAGAGGGTGTAGGGCATGGAGGTGTTGCTGAGTTCCTGCCAGCGGAGAATTTTTACGAGAGCTGAATTGTCTAAAGGACTTTCTTGGAGTTTACGAGCTAGGCAGAGAAAGGCAAGAAGACCACGCAATTCCATCGGTCCAAGTTTATACTGAATACTTTTCCAGTAATCAGCTAATTTGATCTCTTCTCCCTTCTCATCTTGAGGGAGCAGGCTAGGAAAGTAGTTTGCAGGCTCAACCTTCATCCTGTTTTCAGCTCGTTCCCCAATTTCCAGGATGCGACGTCTCCAACCATTGATAAAAACACCTCGACTTTGCCACACGGCAAAGACGAAGGGCAGTCCTGTCATCTGTTTCCAGATGGTGCCCAGATCAATTGTTTTATAGAAGCCTGAAGCTCTCTGAAGGGCCTCATCACCGATGACGAGTTCCATCGGCCTCTGATCTTTGGTGCTACGATGGAAGCGGCGAGTGAGCATGTCGTTGTAAGCACGAGTGCCAAACCAAACGTTGTAGATGATTTTACTGAGCATCACACTCGTCGCAGAACTTTTGGAGAATTGAAGAGTGGGGCATTGCTGCAGTGGGAAATTATCAAGACCCTTGAGCTCATCCCAGGCCTTGTTTACAGTCTGTCTTGCATCTCCGTCATACTGGGATTTTGCGTCAGCAAAAATTTCAGAGAAGAGTTGAACTTTCTTGTTGAGCACTTCGAGTAAAGGTTCGTGCTCCTCATAAATCCCGATGTACACGCTGTGAACGGCCCCATTGGAAGAAACCCCCATAGGCACAGCCATTTCAAAGCCAGGGAGAGTCAGGCAGATGCTAGAACAAGGAGCCAGATGGATCTGACCTTCCTGCAACCAACGATTGACGCTTGTCGGGGGGCCTTGCTTGATCTCGAAGAATCCACCGCTATTTGACGAAGAGGTTTGTTTAAGCAGCTCCATCCTGAAAGGGAGAAGATTCCAGAAAGGGATCATACCTACTTGCAAAGCTTCGATTCTTGAGGCGCTCATATACATCCTTAACTTAGAGAAGATAAGACTGACCTTGCAGCCTTGAGAGTCATCTCTATATCTGTCTGCTCATGAGCCGATGACACAAAACCAGCTTCAAAAGGTGATGGAGCCAGATAAACACCAGCAGAAAGCATCCCCTTAAAAAAACTCTTGAATAGATTTGTATTCGATTTCTGAGCTTCTTCAAAAGAAGATATGTGCTCAGGGTGAAAGAAAAAGCCGAACATCCCTCCCTCGCAGTCTGCTGTGAAAGGGATCTTGAACTGGGAAGCTATATCCTGAAGTCCCGTAACCAGTGACTTCGTTCTCTGGGTGAGCTGAGGATAGACACGGGCCTTTTCTCGATCTAAGACCTCCAAAGTACAAAGCCCCGCAGCCACGGCAATAGGGTTCCCCGACAAAGTCCCGGCCTGATACACGGGACCAAGAGGAGCCAAGCAATCCATGATGTCTTTACGGCCCCCAAAGACAGCGAGAGGAAGTCCCCCTCCTACGATTTTGCCAAGTGTTGTGAGGTCAGGTTGGATGTCATGCAGGGTCTGCATTCCTCCCCAACAGAGACGAAAGCCGGTTATCACTTCATCGAAGATGAGCAAAGACTCTTCTCGGCGGGTGAGTTTTCTGAGACTTTCAAGAAAACCAGCTTTTGGTTGAATAAAACCGGCATTGCCAGCGAGGGGTTCTATGATAACAGCTGCGATTTCATGTCGATGCTCTTCAAAGAGACGTTCAACAGCTGCGATATCGTTATAGGGGGCCAGCAAAGTGTTCTCTACAACAGACTTTGGCACACCGGCACTGCCAGGAAGGGATAATGTTGCAAGCCCTGAGCCAGCCTTCGCCAAAAGCATGTCAGCATGCCCGTGGTAATTTCCGGTAAATTTGACAATTTTATCGCGTCGCGTGAATCCGCGAGCAAGACGAATAGCTGTCATGCAGGCCTCTGTCCCACTTGAGACGAGGCGCATTTTTTCCATGCTGGGAAAGACGGAGTTTATTTTTTGAACGAGTTTATACTCGCCTTCTGTCAAGGCTCCGTAACTAAGGCCCTTTTCTGCCGCTTTTTGAACGGCCGAGACTACTTCTGCATGGGCATGGCCAAGGATAGCTACTCCCCAACTGCCGACGTAGTCGATATACTCATTGCCATCAGCATCCCATAGCTTGGAGCCCTTTCCTGCTTCAATGAAAACAGGATTCCCATCCACATAGCAAAAAGAACGAACTGGGGAGTTGACCCCCCCCGGTATAAGAGCTTGGGATTTTATAAATAGCTCTTGAGAACGAGCGATTGATTTGGGCATGATGAATGTCCTTATTCTTTGGTTTCTAAAGAGGGCGTTCCCCCTTTACTTTTTTAGGTGAACCAGCTGCGCAGTTTCCCCTAGCCCCTCCTTGCTGGGTCTTGAGGTCCGTTCTAGCTTTCGAAGATTCTGTGGAAAAATCCAGATCCTTTTGAGGCTTCAACTTCTTCACCAGAAGCTTTGGCATAGGCTTCGAGAAGCTCACGTTGCTCTTTGGATAGTTTTTGAGGAACTTGGATTTCAAGTTCTATGTAGAAGTCTCCCCTTGCTAGTCCACGGATGTGGGGAACCCCTTGTCCTGCTAGCAATATCCTCTGACCATGGTGAGAACCAGGTGGGATAGTGATAACTTTTTCGTCCTCTAACGTTTTTACTTTCATTTGGCAGCCTAGGGCGGCTTGAGCCAGTCCTATTTTTTGAGTGACGATCACATCGGATCCATCTCGGACAAACTCACTACTTCCCTCAACATGGAGAAATACATAAAGATCTCCTGCTGCGCCTCCTTGCTCCCCAGTTTCCCCTTCTCCTGTCACACGAAGACGCAAACCTGTATCTACTCCAGCTGGAACTTTAACTGTGAGGTTTTTTTTCTCTTGAGTTTGCCCCTTGCCCTGACAGGTCTTGCATGGATCTTTGATCACAGCTCCCTGACCGTTGCACTGGGAACATGTCATGGCGACACTGAAAAATCCTTGATTTTTGCGTACTTGACCGTGACCGCCGCAGGCCGAACAGGTGAGGGGTTTGGTCCCTGGTTTCATCCCATTACCTTTACAGGTCTGGCAGGACACACCTTTGGAAAAGCTAATCTCCTTTTGGACTCCGAAGACGGCATCGAGGAAAGAGATCTTTAAGTCATAACGAAGATCCGACCCGTCTCGACCCCGTCGACCCCCTCGCCCCTTACGAGGATCTGTAGAGCCAAATCCAAAAAATTCTTCAAAGATACTGCCAAACGAGGAGAAGATGTCTTCCATCCCCTGGGGCCCATGGTAGCCTTGCCCGGACAGGCCTTCATGGCCAAATTTGTCATAGATCTGTCTTTTTTGGGGGTCGCTAAGGACTTCATAGGCCTCACTGACAGCTTTGAACATCTCCTCTGCAGAGTTATCCCCCTGGTTACGATCAGGGTGATACTTCATTGCAGCCTTACGGTAAGAGATCTTGAGCTCGTCAGTGGATACAGTTTTGCTGACACTAAGCAGCTCATAATAATCTCGTTTAGACATCGCTACCTCATTCATCAATTTTTGAAGAATTAAGAACTTACGAGAAAAGGTCCGGTCACGGAGGCCTCAGATCTAGCCATTCCTTCGGGAGTTCCTTCATAAAGAACTTGCCCCCCTGCATGTGAAGCTCCAGGGCCTAATTCAATAACCCAGTCTGCATGTCGTATCACATCAAGTTGGTGTTCAATAAGGACAAACGTATGACCTTTCTCGGTTAAAAAATCAAGTTGATTCAAAAAAACAGAGATATCTTTTGCCGAAAGACCCGTGCTTGGCTCATCAAAAATAAGCAGCAGTGGCTTTTGGGGATTGGATTTTTTATCAGAGAGATGAACTTTTTGGATAAGACTTAGGGTTTTCAGGCGCTGAGCCTCCCCTCCCGAGAAAGAACTCGTATTCTGGCCTAAGGTCAGATAACCGAGGCCAAGATCCATAGCTGCCTGCAAGCCGAGTCGGATAGAGGGCTGATCAAAGAAAAGAGTTAGGGCCTGTTCCACGGTGAGGGCCAGTACCTGATTCAGATTGTGAGCTCTGTAGCAGACGCTTAGTATATCATCATGGAAGCGTCGACCCTCGCAGTCTGGGCAGATAACAGACATCTCCCCAAGAAAGGAAAGATCCTCTACGAGCATTCCTAATCCTCTGCAGGTCTCACAGCGACCCTTGTCTACATTGAAACTAAATGAGCCTGCACTCAGCTTTAATTCTTTTGCTCTTGGCTCTTTAGCAAAAAGCTTTCGGATGCTGTCGAAGATGCCCAGATAGGTGATGATGTTTGAACGACTGCTACGACCAAGTCCCGATTGATCAACAAGATGAACGCCTGAAAGAGAGCTCTGCAGCAGGGGGATGCCATCCAAACAACAGGAACTCACTGTTCCTTCAGCTCCTCCATCCTCAGTTGGCTCTTCCTCGTCGTCGTCTTCGAAAAGCTTTTTCAGAAGAGGATAGAGAGTGTGTTGCACAAGACTCGTTTTTCCACTGCCACTCACTCCACAGACAACCGTGACCTTGCCAAGAGGGATAGAGGCTCGGACGTCTTTTAAATTATGAGTCTTTGCGCCTTCAAGATGGAAAAAATCCCAATTTCCTAGATCTATCTTCTTTTTTTTAATTTTCTTACACTGCGCACTCTCTAGACTTTTGGGGACACCTTCATAGACGATGTGTCCCCCTTTGTGCCCAGCTTCAGGACCTATTTCTATCAGGTGATCCGCCCTTTGAATCAATAGACTCTCATGTTCGACGATCACTACCGTATTACCTTGATTTTTAAGTTCGTTCAGGACTTCAAAGAGATTTTGAATATCTTTGGCATGAAGCCCACAACTCGGCTCATCAAGGCAGTAGAGGGTGTCCGTCAAGGCGTTCCCAAGACAGCGGGCCATGTGAATTCTTTGCGATTCGCCACCAGACAGAGAACTCGAAACCCGGTTCAGACTGAGGTAGCTGAGACCAACTTTAACCAGGTAGCGAAGTCTCGTGTAGAGTTCTGTGAAGGCGTCTTCCAGTCCAGTTTCCTGCCCCTGACTAGCCTCCGACTTTTCGATGCCCTCGAGCCACTCGGGAAGTTCTGCTATAGAAAGCTTTTCTACTTCAGCAATTGTTTTACCAGCAATTTTATATTGACTGGTCTCTGGTTTATAACGAGTCCCTTGGCAAGTTGAGCAGGGGACATAAGTTTGAAATCGGGCGGCATGGATACGATAGTGAGCTTTATACTTTTTGGAGAAAAGCCATTCAAAGTAGTCTTTCATTCCTCCAAATTTTTTTCCTTTGCTCTTCCCTTTCTCCGTCCCCTCTTTTAGCCACTGCCACTCCTTGGGAGTAAAATCTGAAAAAGGTTTTTTAGTATCTATCTTCTCTAGAGCTGCACTTTTCTTTATATCGTTGTAGTACGAGCTATGGCTGCCAAAATTAAGGGGGGCTATCCCCTTGCTTGCAATGGAAGCGCTGCGGTCAGGGATGATTTTTTGCCAGTCTAGTTCAGGCATTCTCCCGTAGCCTTGACAAGACAGGCAAGCTCCGAGCGGATGATTAAAAGAAAAAGAAGAGGGGACAGGCTTTGTGAATTTTTTCTTACAGACCAGACACTCAAGTTCTGCTGAGTAAGAGAAGATCTGTTCTTTGTTCACTTCACGAAGCAGAACTTGGGCTCTACCCTTACTGACTTTAAAAGCTAGATCTATGGAATTCAAAAAAGATTTGAAAACAGGGCTTTTCTTATCGATTTCTCCTGATTTAAAAGCCTCATTCAATCGTAAGCGCTCTATGATGACTTGACTCGTTTCTAAGAATTTAGGGTCGCAGTCTTGGATTTTGAGTACCTGTCCCTTATGCAAAATCCTGCTAAAACCTTGCTCTAAAAGTTGCTTAGAAAGAATTTCTGAGGGGAGTTTAGCCCAGAAAGCAAGCGGTGCGAGCACATAGGTTTCGCGACTATTTAGAAGAAGAGCTTTGTTTGTACCCTGAGATAAATGCTCTGCAATTTTTTTTGCATGATAGGCTTCAATGTGGTTTCCACAGCCAGAACAGTAAATTTTTGCTAGGTAGGAAAATAGTATCTGCAAAACTTCGTGTAGTTCCGTCAAGGTTCCTACAGTGGACCGGTGCTGAGCCCGCATCCGACTCTGACGTACAGCGATAGACGGGGGGAGATTCTTTGCTGAGGAGAGGGCTGGTTTGGGTAAAGATTTAATAAACTGCCTAGCATAGCTCGACAGGGAATCGACATAGCGACGATAGGACTCTGCATAAAGGGTGTCGAAGACGAGCGAGCTTTTTCCAGAACCAGAGACACCTGTTACGATGGTGAGCTTATTCAGAGGGAACAACGCTCTTATTTTTCTCAGGTTATGTGTCTCGACATCCTCGAGTTCGATACACTCATCGTCTTCCATTGTTTTCATTTTGTTCTCAAGCTGAATTTTTTGGCTAGATCTCAGGTCTAACGCTTCTTCCCACACATCACGAGTTTGAGGGAGGAAAGCCAACCGTAATGGTAACTAGGCCAGAGTCCCTTTTTAAAGCCATACTTCTTGTAATAAGAAAGGGAGGGCAGCGAACTGGCTGTAAAGTTTCGAACTCCGCGGAGAAGAATTGCACTTTCATGGACGAAGAGTTTGTCAGGTTGTTGAGGAAGCGAATTTCTAGTCCCTAGGCTTTCGAAGAGCTCGTTCTCGTCAGAAGCTGTGTCACAAGAGCCAGGAGCACTGCAGAAACCCGTGGAGGCATCCTTCAGAGAAAGTTTCCTCTTAAAGGCCCTGAACTCTGAAGACTCATGATCAAAGGGCAGAGTTCCACCGAGCAGAACCCTCTCCATACATCGACCTTTTTCCTGGATATAAGATGAGACGATGTCTGCTATTTTATCTAGCAAAACAACGTCATCTTCTCCTTCTCCCTGTAGAGGGGAAACTTGTATGTTAAAAACAGTGATAGTTTGTCCATCAATAGACAAACTAGCCACACCCAGAAACGAGGAAGTAGACAAAGGCCACAGCCTTGTACTATCCTGAATTTTGAGTGGTCTAGCAGCGGCAAAAACGATGGATTCTGATTCGAAACTATCGAGATACTCCTTGACCCCAAGCCCCTTCCACTCATATCCCTGCAAAACTCCATCCATAAGGATAGATTTGTCACTGTCTTGTGGGCTTTCCTTTCTCGACATAGATTCTTGTAGAATCAAAATGTCTGGTCTCGCTTCAAAAAGCCCTGAGTCGACCAAAGTCAGACGTTGTCGTCTAAAAATCCAGTCTCCTCGCCAAGACTCGCCTCCCATCTTCTTCGTTTCCTGTCTCTGATTAAAGAGGGAGAGTACCTGGACATTGAGAACATTGGAATCATAGCGATAGTTTTTTTCGAGCAGCTCTGTACAGCTCGACAGGAGGAGCAAACAGCAAAGGATCGCAGGGGAAAGGGTACGCAAGTATTGATGAAAGCTGACGATCATGCCCATACCTAGATATCGCAACCGACCAACCTTGCGATGACTAATCTTTGAATTTCACTAGATCCCTCGCCGATGCGAAGGAGGGCCGCATCCCTGTAATGTCTTTCAATAGGATATTCTTTCATAAGGCCATAGCCACCAAAAATTTGCTGCCCTTCCCTTGCGCAAAATTCTGCGACCTCAGAAGCGTAGAGTTTTGCCATGGCTGCCTGCTTCCGAAAGGGGGCTTTGGCCTCCTTCAAACGACAGGCTCTCTCAAGGAGGGTCTCTGCCGCTTCGATACGAGTCGCCATATCAGCGAGTTTGAAGGCGATGGCTTGATGTTGAGAGAGAGTCTTGCCAAAGGTGCTGCGAGTCTTTGAATAGGCTAAAGAAAGTTCCAAAGCCCCTTTAGCAAGCCCGAGACCCATAGCTGCAATCGAAAGCCGACCTTTGTCGAGGGTGTCCATCATGATTTTGAAACCCTGACCAATTTCACCAAGAACCATTGAAGAAGGGACTCGCACTTGGCTCAGAT
>JAGNWK010000015.1 GCA_017985985.1 Oligoflexales bacterium | reverse complement strand
GTCGGACATTTGCCTACGGCTTCCTTCAGACCTTCCCTCGCGGGAAGCGCCCTTGCCTTCAGCTAAGGACTACTACTGCCTTCGTCCTTCGGGATTTTCACCCTATAGATAGTTCCCATGCCGGGCGAACGACTTCGTCCACCTGCGGTGGATGGAGCCTGCCCTGAGCGTAGTCGAAGGGCTCAGGGTGACGGGGTTTTAGGTGATAGCGCACCTGCGGTGGACTTCGCTCAGGATGACGGGGTTTTAAGTGATAGCGAGAACGTCACCCCGAAGTCGAGGGGTCTCGGAGCTATTTTAGGGAGGAAAGAGGACAGCAGGACGGAGGGTTCCCATCCGGGTTGAGGTCGCGAGAAAAGAAAATTTATGACCCCAAAATACATTCGCGACCGAGAGAGGATGGGAGGTGCCGACCGTTGCGCCGGCCTCTTTCCTCACTAAAATAGCTAAGGCTTTTGAGAACGCCCACTCCCTCCGACTTAACAAACATTCCACCGGCCTCTTTCCTCCCTAAAAAACTTTCTTTTTGAGAGGACCGACTTTTTGCCAACTATTCTTTTTCAGACTTGGCGTGTACTTCCAACGTTTTTTTGTAAGGACTTTGAAACTGGTTGCCATCGATGATCAATCCGAAACGCAAAGTTTCATCTTTGATATTTGGAACGAGAAGATCGGCATAGAAAAATCGCTCTTCATGGGGACGGAGCAGCTTAGGACCTTCCGATGAAGTTTTCAGATCAACCTGCTCTCCTGAAAGATTCAGCAGACTAAACCTATTGAGATTTAAAGGGTGATCACCATCATTTAAAACTCTGATTTTAAGAACAGCCTTCTCCTTGGCTTCTATAAGACCATCCTGACTAGCCCCCTCGCCGACAAGACTTGAAGAAACAATCAGATTGGGGTTTTCACTTTTTTCAACAAAAACAAAGGACCTATTTTTGCTAGGATGATCATGCGTTTCAGAAAAATCAGATACGAGATCAGCATCGACACTGATATAGGAATCTATAAAATTCATCCCCTCTGCAAAAGAAGTCGAAGAAAACTCAATCGACTCCAGACGTGTTTCGTAGGGGGCAAGATGCTGAATCAGCTTTTCAAATTTCCTATCTGAATGATAGGGTTTAATAAAAACAGATACTCTATCGATTTCTTGAGCAGAATTATTTTTGATTTCTATTTTTGCCAGAATCGATTCTGCTTTAGACACTCTATGTTTATTTAAACTCACGATACGAGAACTCAGACTTCCCCCTAACTCGGAGTCATTCGGTGTTTCATCATGCAGCCATGAAATTTTATGCTTGTTAACGAGATAAGAGTCCGCTTCCTCCTCTATTTTCTTTAAAAAATCCTTCAGCGGCTCCGACATGGCCAGTAGCGAGTCTCTTGCCTTTTTCCATTTAAATTTGGGCCTATCTCGATCTGGCCACGTTTGAAAGACAAAAGACGAGACAAGAACGTCAGGATCGATTTTTTCGTTACCTCGCAGCTTATTCAAATCATCTTTAAGGACATAGGATTTAAATAAGCTCTTGTAAAAAGATTTTGAAACATCTCCTTTTTGACTTTCATAAATTCTTTTTTCTTTACTCATTTCATGATCATCTCTCTCTCGCTCTATGATATTTTCATTCAAATTTTTCTTAACGATAGAGACCAATTCAATATCAGGCACAACACCCAGCCCATGGATAGAGCGTCCCGTTGGGGTTAAGTATCCTGCTATGGTTAACTTTAAAGCCATCTCATCGGGAAGTTCAAAAATCGTCTGCACGGACCCTTTGCCATAACTTGGAGCTCCAACCACAAAAGCTCTCCCATTTTCCTGCAAGGCTGCTGCTAAAATTTCACTAGAAGAAGCTGAGTCCTGATCGATGAGAACAGATATGGGACAGAGCAATGGTAAAAAACTCTTCGTAGCTGATTCCACTTCACGGCTTTTCCTATCATACGTACTCACGATCAAACCCTTATCTAAGAAAATATCAGCTGTCTTCACAGCCTGATCGAGAAGCCCTCCAGGATTTGATCTGAGATCAAGGATAATACCGAGAATATTGCCTTTGTTATCCAGAGAACGAGAAAAAAACTTCAGAACAGCTAACTTCACTTCATCCGAGGTATGGATAGAAAAACTGTTGATACGAATCAATAAAATTTTCCCATTTTTTTCTTCAATGACTTTCGGTTCTACTGAATTCAACTGTATCGTTTCTCGAACAAGCTTCACGACCCTTGGCGTCATTGCTCCTTCTGACAGGAGAAACAAGTTGACAGCACTGCCTGGATCTCCACGCATTTTATTCACTAAGTCGTCTAAATCAAAGTTAAAGGTCGAAACACCATCGATAGATAGAATCTTATCTTTGGGTAGAACTCCAGCTCTTTCTGCCGGACTTTTAGGAAAAACATCACTCACGGTCAAAACGTCCGATAACGTGCTGACCATAATGCCAAGTCCTCCAAAATTACCCTCTGTACTTTCCCTTAAATCACGATAAGATGCAGCGCTCAGCACACTGCTATGATCATCAAGGACTGACAACAAGCCGTTGATAGAAGCTATCAACGGCTTGTTCTCTCTTGCTTTGCTCTCTGGGTCAGGTTTTTTTTCTTTGCTGGCAAAAAAAACATCGAGATCTTCAGACAACTCATTTATATAGTGCACCAGATAGTCTAGATCGACGACATCTGGGATAAAGAGCGACCTCAACTCTGAGCCAAGATCAAGGATCGCAAAATTCATACCCTCCACAATGACATAATTCAAATTATATTTTAAATGAATTTGGCTTAAAATTTTCTTTGCTAAATTTCTTTCAAAATAACGTTCTTCTCCTACAGAAATGTGATACTCCTTCACGGCATATAAGATCAACTCGATGACTTTTTTCTTTGTGATCTTCTCTCTATCTCTATGAACCCGACTCACTTGCGAATAAGAATAAGTAGCACCTTTTTCTTTTATCTGGGGAATCACATGGTAGGAAAACTGATTCACCAAACGCACGACAATATTCATAAATAGGAAGAACAGGAAATAATGGAAAAAACGATTTGATTTTAAAAATTTTTCCATGTTCTTTATCTGAAAAAAACCTGAAAGATATCAAACTAAGTCGCAGATATGACTTCGGAAATATGGCCATAAATCTTAAGACAGTGAATCTTTCTTTTCTGTTTTCATTAAAGATTTGATCGAATTTTTCCGAAATTAGGAAAGGGTTTTGGAAGGATTTATAATGAAAATATGTAAACGCTCACACATTTTATCTTCGCTTATCTTCCTGTGGTCTTCATCGCTATTCTCGATCGATAACGGGAAAAAAAATCCTAAAGATCTGGATACCTTTATAGAAATTGAAGCTATGGCATCAAGTGCTGACGAGTTCCATCTGCCAAGCCTGGAAAAGAAGATCGTGAGAATGTTGCAGATCAGCCCCAAGTCACCTTACGTCCACTTTCTCCTCTCAGAAATAAATCTTCGATATTTCATAATGAATCCAGATGATTTTCGATTTATTCATACAGCCATTGAGTTAGCTGAACAAGCCATCCAACTGGATCCTCATTCTGAATTTGGCTATTTAGCCTCTGCCAACATCAGTAGTTTTTTGGGAAAAACGAAAGAAGCCCAGTCAGCTCTTCAAAAAACGAAAGATTTGAGTTCCAAGTCTTGGCGATATGAGCTTATGGAAGCCAAAATCAAACTCAGTGAAGATCAAGATGCTGAGGAGTATGTCTTAGATCAGATCAGGGCTTTGATCAGAAAGAATCCAGATCCTGACTTTATCTCCATTGCAGCAACCACTGTTTTAAGCATAATCGAAGAAAAGGACCTCGAACCAGAATTGGAATTAAAAAATATACACGAATGGAATAAAGTATCCCCCCATGTTATTTTCAAACAAGCCATGGCAGACCTCTATAATAAGCTTGGCAAGGTGAAGCAGGCCCATGTGCTTTATTTGGATCTTTACAAGGATAACCAAGAGCAGAGACGAGCTAAAATCAACGATGCTGTCATCCTCTATCGTCATTTTAAAAAATTTAAAAATGCAATAGCGATCTTGAAAGAAAGCTCAGATTATATCAAAAACAGAAATTCTGATATAATGCCCTTCGACTCCAACCCTATAACAAAAGAAGATCTCACTTTTATCAAGTTGCACTTAGGTCTGGCCTACCTACAAACAAAAGATGAGACAAAGGCCTTCCAAGAACTTATCGAATCTGTAAAGACAAGTTTAGACCCAATGGACACTGTTGTTTTTTTAGAGAATGAATTCTACAAACTAAAAAAACATGATCTTTTTACCGAATTTATGCTTCAAGTTAATCTTGAAGTACCAGGACAAGATCACTTCTATGCCCTTTTAGGTGATCATTATTTCAAAAAATCTTCTGACTACAAAAAATCTCTGCAAGCCTATTCGCAAGCCATCACCTTAAACCCCTATCAAAGCGAATATTATGGTGCGGCAGGACTCGCTCTTTACAAATTAAAAACCTATGACCAAGCCGTTCTATTTTTCGACCACGCTATACTGATGAACCCTGAAGATTCCATATCCTACTACAACAAAGCCTGCGTTCTTAATGTCCAGGGTCTCATACCAGCTGCTTTAAAAAATCTTCGAAAAGCCATCACCCTCAGCCCTAATTTAAAAAATTTAGCTGCTGAAGATGACGACTTTACTTCTATTCGAGAAAGAGCAGATTTTCAATTCATTATCCAAAAAGGAACTTTTGATCAGTTCCAGAAACTATAGGCGCAGCGAAGCAATCTCCGTTAAAGCCAAGATTGCTTCGTCGACGACTCCTCGCAATGACGAAATCGGAGTACCTCTTCCTTGCGAGCACAGTCGACCTACTTGAGGATGGAGAGACTTTCCCCCTCCACTTTCAATTTGATAGATTTGGCGTTACTCCAACTTGCAGATTCAAAAGACAGAGAAACATTTAAAATAAGTTCTTTAAAGTCTTTTAAATTATTGAGACTCTTCCAAGGCGCTTGTGGTCCAAAAATATAGAACCCGTACAAAGTGAGTCCTTCTTCATTTTTACGAGTCAAAGGCCGAAGACTTGTCACGACTTGATCTAAAAGACTGCTGTCAATAGACAAGTTAGAATGACTTTGAATTTTAAGATAGGCCAAAACAGGTGGTGGAGATTTAGTGTTTGATTTCACTTTCAAAAGAATAAAGTTATCTTTCGATTCCAGAATCACGTCCTGTATAATAGGATTTTCATGCACATCCCGTAAATTTGTGGGATTAAAATTATCAAGTTTTTGAGCGACCAGATCATAACGTTCCGCATTGGGGAAAACAACTCCGGCATCAATAACTAGCTCATTTATTTTTTCTAATTTTGTTTTCATAGCATCTGACAACCGCGATTCTGGTGACATATAAAAAGAAACCTTCCTAGGAACCTTCGACAGATCCACCAATTCATACAGAGCAGATAAGAGAATATCTGGATAATCTGTATCAAAAAGATCATAAAAATTTGCTAAAAAATCTTTTGGATTTTGAGATAACTTTAACTTTTCAAAGGCCAAAACCCTAGCCTCAATCTCAATAAAAGCATCTGCTCCTGGGAATTTAAAATCAAAAACCCGCAATGGATAAAGAGAAAGCCTTTTGCCCCAACGTTTAAAATCCGTCCAAACACTATCGTCTTCAGAACGGGCATAAATACCACCGTCTTCATAAAAAAAAGTCTCTAACGCCGACCTCAGCTCATAGGAGCTTTTTCCCAACAAATCAGCTATAACATGATGATCTAGATAAACAACAGAAACGGCATTGAACTTCCCAACACTAGTTTTTACAGCATGTATATTGAGAGCAGACTGAGAGGGAGAAGACATAAATATTTTTTTCTTTTTTTCTTCCTTCTGAAGATCATCGACAAGTGGAAAATCAGGAACTTCTTTGAGATCCAATCGAGTAAAGTTTTTAATTTTGTGAAGATAACCTTTAAATTCACCCATGTGAGTATAACGACTACGGATTTGATATTGTAAATAAATCTGATAAGGAGGGAGGTTTTTGTGAAATTGGTAGACAAATTCTGGATCATCTCTATCCAACTCATTCAATTTTACTTTTTCCACATTTATCTCTACACGACCTGAAAGATCCTCTTCTTGCGAACCTACGAGTGTATTCCATTTTTCATCTTTAAAGGATTGGGTATCCTCTAATATAAAGAAATCACCTCTTTCATCTTTAATTTTGATCTCTGACTTTCTCAACTCTTGTTCATGAAGTTCTTTATAGATTAAAACAAGCTTTTTAGAGTTTTTCTTATTCTTAACGTTAGACTTCGTGGTTTTTTTAAAATGAAATCGAACATACGGTTTATTTTCTTCAAAAGTAAAATCACCCCTTATCGCTTGCTCATAAGCTGACTTTCCTGAATCTGAGTTCATATCAAATTCATACAATTGATCCATACGTTCAATCAAAGACTGGGATAAATCGACATCCAAAAGAGAAAATTGAGTTAAAATGCCACCCCAAGGGATAGGCTTGATACTGTTTTTCAGTAGATAAAATGTAGATCCAAGAAAACCAGCAATCGAATGGCCCACCAGATCACTCTGACTGAGAGCCACCCAAGCTGTTTTTTCATTTTTCTTCAGCACATTGATGCGATACTCACCTTGTACGAAAACTGTGTACGGGATCGACCCTCGTGCATCCATCTTTTTAAAGATATCTTGCAGCCTATCGAAAGCCCTTACACCTATATTGAGAGGTAAGCTCAAGCCCCCCGTCACTGCATAACTACGGATGGTACCCATAGGCATAGAATCAAACCCGACCTCATCCAAAGGAAAGACGAAAGGGGTCTTCAGCTGATGAAGGGGATCATACATTTCACTGGGGTTAAAAGATGGCGGCAATATTTTTTCTAAAAAAGGTAAGAGTCCAAACCAGTCGTTAGCCACTTGACGCCAATAAGGCAAGGTCTGCTTCTCAGCAACTCTCTGAGCATCGGACTGCAAGTAGATGTCTGAAATTTCAACAGATGTATCGATTCCAAGATCGAGTGGGATTCTATAAAAATTAGCTAATTCTTTTTTATAACGGGGCCCCACGGCAAATCTGTCCATGACAACATACTTACCCTGAGAGGTCGTGAAGACAGTCCTATTGAGTGTTTCAGAAAACCAAAAATGATCAGAAAATTTTTGAACAAACTCATTATCTAGCAGATTATAAAAAATCCCTTCCATCAGCGAATCTACCGAATTATTTAAAAAAACGGTGCCTGCCTGAATGTTCCTCACAGCGGTAGGACTAGTAAATATGTTTTCTATTTGAGGAATAAACCAGCTTCTATCCTTTTTAGCTTCCCCCGTTGCTCCAGCCTGCTTAAGTTCTTCAGTTCCTTCATTCGGTGCTGGTTCCTTCGGCTTCTGCTTCAGGTCTTCTGCAAGATCTCCATCGTTCTCAACGTCCTTTTTTCCATCAAGAGGCTCGGCACCCTCCTGATCCTTGGCTTCTTTTTTTTTCCCAAATTCTTCGCTTTGTGCAGAGGTCTGGGAAAAAGCCACTTGAACAAAGGATGAAGAAAAAATAAAACTAAGAATAAAGATGTAGATCATGGCAAACTGACACCTTCATAAGCCAGGAGGCTTTAAAGTTCTTAATCTTCATGCCTGCAAGTCTAAACCTTTTTAGACTATAAAATAGGTCTTAGGGAACTGGTTGTGCAGTTTTCCCTCACCTTTTAACGCTGGAGACTCATGAAAACTGACTTAAATCTGGCGACACATTTGAATTTCTTGAGTTCTTTTCATAATTTAGATATCTTATTATCTATCCTAAATCATCGAAGATACCTTTGAAAGTTTTTGGTGACCTATGAGCGACTATATGCGAGAAAAGGGATGGATAAAAGCCCTACCTAATCAACTCACTCTTTTCCGGATAGCTGTCATACCTGTGCTACTTGTTTTGTTTCCGCTTCGCTTTCAGGCTCTTAATCTGTTTTGTGCCCTGCTCTTTGCTGTAGCAGCCATGACAGACTGGTTGGATGGCTACATCGCGAGAAAATTTTCGCTGGAGAGCAAATTAGGAACTCTGCTTGATCCGCTGGCTGACAAAATGCTCACAGGAGCCTCCATTGTGCTCCTCGCTAGTTCTCAGGTTCTTTGGGCATGGATGGCGGGGATTTTAATTTGTCGAGAGCTCGCCATGTCTGGACTCAGACTCGTAGCTCAACAGCAAGGGCTACAGATCCGAGTCAATGTATTTGGCAAAGCAAAAACATTGTTTCTCGATATTGCTATTGTCTGCCTTATGGTGAACTACCCACTGTTCAACTGGCCCTTTGTCGAAGTAGGGAGGATCGCCCTTTGGCTAGCCTTTCTCTTCTCCGTCTATTCTGCATGGCTATACATTCGTGTTTTTATGAGAGAGATTAACCGATAGTCTTCAAGAGTCTTTCGCTTCTCCACATTAAAGCTAGTGGAATGCGCCACTTCCTAAAATCTAAGGTTTAACTGATGAATATGTTACCACAAGCTACTTATGACGTTTTTAGTGTCTGCAATGCGCTCGTCGATATTCTGGTAGATGTTAGCGACGAGGAAATCCGCAGTTTTGGACTCAAAAAAGGTCATATGCACCTCCTGCAAGAGCAGCAGCAGAGGGAACTCCTTGGCAGCCTTAAAGATCGTCCGCAAACAATCGAGTTAGGTGGAGCATCACTCAATACCATCCGAGCACTGGCCTTACTGGGACATAAGACGGTATTCGCCGGTATGGTCGCTCACGACAATTTTGGCAAAAAAATTAAAGAAAGAATGAAACAGCTGTCCATCCATTCTTTCCTACACGATTCAGATCTAGAATCGACAGGGACTTGCCTTGTACTTGTGACCCCAGATAGCGAAAGGACCATGAACACCTATTTGGGAGTCAGTCGCCTTTTCAATAAAAGCATACTTCCAGAGAAGCAACTGAGTGAATCCAAAATTCTCCACATCAGTGGATATCAATGGGACACAGCAGCCCAAAAAGAGACCGTGCTAAGAGCTATTGCCGTAGCCGAGGAGCATGGATGCCTTATCTCCTTTGACCTTGCTGACCCCTTCGTTGTCGGAGCACACCGCGAAGATTTTATAAATCTTATTAAAAACCATGCCGACATTGTCTTTGCCAATAAAGAAGAAGCCTCCCTACTTTTTGACCGTTCTCCAGAAGAAACAGCACACAAAATCGCCGAAACCTGCTCGCTAGCCGTCATAAAATTGGGAGGTGCCGGAGCCCTGGTGCAAATTGGTCATCCGAAGAAACACAAGAAAGCAGTTCAAATAAACTTGAGTCAGCTCTCTTCGACCGATCAAAAAACCTTACGAATTGCTCCCGTTCCAACAACTGTCGTGGACTCCACTGGAGCAGGAGACATGTTTGCAGCAGGCTTTCTTCACGGCATCCTCTCGTCTCAATCCATCGATCGTTGTGGAAAAATGGGAGCAAGTCTCGCCAGTGATGTGATCAGTCGCTATGGAGCAAGACTATCCGAGAAGATCATCCAGGACATTCGAAGCACACAGCTCTAATCCTTCACAAGGCCCTAGATGTCAGCTCGTAAAATTTACCAAGGATCCTGTCCCAGAACTGGTGGAGTGAATTGGATGAGCAGCTCGCCCGTTTTAAGCGACTTTCCCAGATAAAAATCAGCTCCTCTCAGGAGATCAAAATAAGCTCTCTCTGCTTTTTTTTTGTCCCTAAATTCAGCGTAAGCCTCCTTCAATTCCTTGAGCTCGGGGACTGTGTATTGAACTCGGACGCGATAAACCCTCTTTGTAAATTCAAACCAGACCTTATTCGCTGTTAAAGCCTGAGCCTCTCCCACAGAGAGAGAGAGAAAGAGCAGAATAAAAAGATTTCTTGAAAAGACCATTTCCGGAAACCTTCCCAAATGAGATTGAGAATCCACAGAGCTTATCGGATGGAAAAGATAGGACTGAAGAATAGGGATGCAAGTCTAAGAAACTTTTACACCGAGATTGCTTCGCTGCGCTCGCAATGACGAGGTCTGCCTCACAATGACAAGGTCTGCCTCAAAGTCCCCGCAGGTGGCCCAGCATAGACTCCGTTCTAGTAACCTCGAATACGTTGTAAGGTATCCTTACCCGCTGGTTCGTAAGAAGAGAATTTCATCGTATAAGTCCCCCTACCTTGTGTAAGAGAACGAAGTTCCGTCGAGTATCCGAAAAGAACGGAAAGGGGACTCGCTGCTTTTAAAATCTGTAATGCACCTTTTTGTGTGATCTGCTGAACCTTGGCCTTGCGCGTATTTAAATCCATGATCACAGAAGAGAGATGCTCTTCTGGGACTTGAACCTCTATATCCATCGAGGGCTCCAGCAAACTAGATCCCCCTCTTTTTAAGGCCTCTCTAAAAGCCATCGCGGAAACAATCTCAAAGGAGACTTCATCTGAACATTGCTCATCAACGCCGATTTCTAGCAAGGTCGCTTTGACTCCCACCACAGGGAAACCAGCGATGAGACCAGCACTTGCGGCACTCTCTAGACCTTTCTTAACCGCCTTGACGAAATTAGGGGCGGCCTCGGAGGCCTTCAAACGACACCCAAAAAGAACATGAGGTACGTCAGAGTCCGGTTCAAATAAAATACGAACTCTCGCAAACTGCCTCTTCCCGGTAAGAAGCTCTCTATTCAGCTCTTCTTCAACCGTAATAGACTTCTCAAGACCTTCGCGATAGGCAACCTGAGGCGAACCAACATTGACAGAGACATTGAACTCTCGTTTTAATCTGTCAATCATGATGTCAAGATGAAGCTCTCCCATCCCGCCCATCAAAAGCTGTCCCGTCTCCTTATTTTCCTTAACATGAAAGGTCGGATCTTCAAGAAGAAGCCTCTCCACAGCCTTCTGCATCTTATCAGAGTCAGCAGAACTTTTTGCCTCAATGGCAATAAAGATCACAGGATCTGGTATCTGTAGGGATTCAAAACTAATAGGAGACTTGATTTCACACAAAGTATCGCCAGTGGCTATTTGCTTACAGCCCACAAAAGCTACAATCGATCCAGCTGTCGCTGATTTGATCTCTTGCCTGGAATTAGCCTGCATATGTATGATTTTTTGAACTCTCTCCTTCTTACCTGTCCGAGCATTTAACAAGACATCCCCCGTTTGGGTCATGCCGGAATAAACTCGAACATAGGTCAAAAGACCCACAAAAGGATCAGAAACAATCTTAAAGGCTAAAGCGGAGAAGGGCTGATCTAGCGAGCGTTTACGAGTCAGAACCTGCTCTTTCTCATCCACACTAAAGCCAGAGACATCCGCAAGGTCAGCTGGAGAAGGAAGAAAGTCCAAAACAGCATCCAGAAGCATTTGGACGCCTTTGTTCTTAAAAGCACTCCCACAAAGGACCGGCACAACCTGCAGAGCCAATGTCGCTTTCCTGAGAGCTGCCATGATAACGGTCGATTCCAACTCCGCTCCTTCAATCAGAGCCGCCAGTAAATCGTCATCATATTCGCTTAATCTTTCGAGAAGGTCTTCCCGCGCAAGAACGCTCTCCTCACGAAGTTCATCAGGAATTTCAGAGATCTGATAGTCATCACCAGCAGACTCATCTAGAGGCCAAATAAAAGCCTTCATCTTTATGAGATCTACGAAACCTTGAAAAGCTTCTTCCTTACCAAGCGGCAGATGTATGGAGAGGGGATTAGCTAGGAGTTTCTCTCGAATAGATTGAATGGAAGCATCAAAGTCAGATCCGACGCGATCCATTTTATTGATAAAACAGATCCTAGGGACACGATACCTATCGGCCTGTCTCCAAACAGTCTCTGTCTGGGGTTCAACGCCATGGACGGCATCAAAGACAGCCACCGCTCCATCCAGAACTCTGAGAGATCTTTCCACTTCAATCGTAAAATCAACATGACCGGGCGTGTCGATAAGATTGATCGTATGATCTTTCCAGCTACAAGTAACAGCCGCAGAGGTGATCGTAATCCCCCGCTCCTGCTCCTGAACCATCCAATCTGTCGTCGTATTTCCCTCATGAACCTCACCCATTTTACGGATCTGTCCACAATAGTAAAGAATACGCTCAGTCGTGGTGGTTTTCCCCGCATCGATATGAGCAGCTATACCTATGTTTCTGATCCGTTTTTGATCAGTCATGTGAGCTCTACTTTATTTGCAAGGAGGGGGCTTGGGGGGAACTTCGCAGAGGGTTCCCCCCTAGAATCGGGATAGACATCAACGTAGCTCAACTATTACCAGCGGTAATGAGCAAAAGCCTTGTTTGCGTCAGCCATTTTATGGACATCTTCACGCTTCTTAACAGCAGCACCCTTACGCATAGCTGCATCCATCAGCTCAGCAGCCAACTTTTCCATCATTCCCCTACCCGTACGAGCACGAGCAAACTCGATAACCCATCGGAAAGCCAGGGCTTGACGTCTCTCAGGTCTCACTTCAACAGGAACCTGATAGTTAGAACCCCCGACCCTGCGGGATTTAACTTCAAGAAGAGGCTTGATATTTTCCATAGCAAGTTTGAATACGTCAACTTCGCTATTACATTTAGAAAAATTCTGTGGGCCTTTTTCTTTAATAATCTCCATAGCACCATAGAACTGCTTTTCAGCACAGGTTCTCTTGCCATGTTCCATCAAAGTACTGATAAACTTCGTCACAATTTCTTCACTGTAAATAGGATCAGGAAGAATAACCCGCTTCACAGATGCTCTACGCCTAGACATACCTTATTTCTCTCCAAATAAATCCACAAGTTACCATCACTCCTCTGCCTACCCTTGACCCAGCAGTCATTCACTCTACGTAAAGAACGCTTGCTCCCAGGTGCCTAGCAGCTCCATGATGGAGAACTTATATACTCCTATGGGGCAACAGAAACCAAGCTAAATTCAGCTTTTAGGTTTCTTCGCTCCATACTTACTTCTCGACTTCTTACGATTATTGACCCCGTGAGTATCTAAACTTCCACGTACAATATGGTAGCGAACCCCCGGAAGATCTTTAACTTTTCCACCACGGACAAGAACCACACTATGCTCTTGCAAGTTATGGCCCTCTCCACCGATGTAGGAAGTGACCTCCATTCCATTGGTCAATCGAACCCTAGCCACTTTTCTCAAAGCTGAGTTGGGCTTTTTTGGCGTCTGTGTGTAAACCCTTAGACAAACACCGCGTCTTTGAGGGCACTGGACCAAAGCTGGTCCCTTGCTCTTAAATTTTTGGTTCCTGCGTCGCTTCTGAATGATCTGATTAATTGTCGGCATAACTTAAAAACCTAACCTCCAACATTTTCCATAAAACGCTCGTCTTCTTCTTCAAATGAAGTTTCTGACGAACCCTCCTCGCCTACTCCCTCAGAGGGAGTCTCTTGTGCAGTAAGATGCCTGTAAGGCTCCGAACCAGTACCAGCAGGCACGAGCCGGCCCATGATGACATTTTCTTTCAAACCTCGCAAGTAATCTGTCTTACTTGCTATACTCGCCTGAGTCAAAACCTTAGTGGTTTCTTGGAAGGACGCCGCGGAGATAAAGCTTTCTGTAGAAAGAGAAGCCTTTGTGATCCCTAAGAGCAAGAACTCCCAGTCCGCAGGTTTCAGACCCTCCGCCTTTGCTTTTTCATTGGCTTCAAGTAGTTCTGCTTTCGTCGCTGTTTCCCCTGTCAAGAAGCGGGTATCACCAGACTCAAGGATCATAACCCTTCTCAGCATTTGACGAATGATGACCTCAATATGCTTATCGTTGATCTTTACCCCTTGAAGACGATAGACACCCTGAACTTCATTCACCAGGTATTCCGCCAAAGCCTCAACCCCCATAATCTTCAATATTTCATGAAGACTAGGCTGACCATCTACCAGCGACTCACCCTTACGAACATAGTCCCCCTCATTCACAAGAATATGTCTACCCTTTGGAATCAGGTATTCCTTCTGGACACCGTCCAGTCCTGTAACAAGAAGTTTTCTCTTTCCTTTCGTATCTTCACCAAAGAAAACTGTCCCATCTCTATCTGTCATGATGGAAGCTTCTTTTGGCTTTCTAGCTTCAAAGAGCTCGGCAACCCTTGGTAGCCCCCCTGTTATGTCCTTTGTTTTCGTCGCTTCACGAGGAATCTTAGCCAGGATATCACCCGGCATGACCTGAGCTCGTTCGGCCACATTAATAAGACAGCCTACCGGTAGGGAGTAAGCCAAACGGCCACTTTCTGAAGCTACCAGCACATCGTTCTCATCGACAATCTCAAGAGCAGGCTTAAAAGACTCTCCCTTAGACTCGATAACGATCTTTCGAATGAGGAAGGTGATGTCATCCACGCGCTCTTCAAGAGAACGACCTTCAATCAATTCGAGATAACGAATAGCACCCTTAGCTTCTGCAATAATCGGAACAGCAAACGGATCCCACTCACCCAGACGATCCCCAGCCGTCACTCTAGCGCCATCCGTTACGGCCAAGGTAGAACCGTAAACAATCGGATAGATATCCCTGGTTTTACCAGATTCATCAACGACTGCTATCTCGCCACTACGAGAAAGAACAACAAGCTTACCTTCACGATTCTTAATGCAGCGTAGATTACGGAACTGAACGGTTCCGGTGAAACGACTTTCAAGAGTATTCGTCTCAACTTTATGGGTAACTGTACCCCCAAAGTGGAAGGTCCGCATGGTCAACTGAGTCCCTGGTTCCCCGATGGACTGAGCTGCAATCACACCGACAGCTTCTCCCACGTCCACAAGATGACCGGAGGACAGATCTCGACCATAGCACAGAGCACAAACCCCACGGGCAGCTGAACAAACTAAGAGATTCCTGATCTCAACTTCTTCTATGCCAGCAGCCTCTATTTTCTCGCAATCCTCTTCTTCCAGAGGCTTATTGTTATAGGCAAGTATGGCACCTGTTTTTGGATGGACAAGATCCCCTCCGATGAGCGTTCGACCAAGGATCCTCTCAATGAGGTTGACCTTAATCTCAGCCCCTTCCCGAACGTGGGTAACCCTAACCCCTTTGCTCACACCACAGTCGATCTCTGTGATGATAGCATCTTGGGCCACGTCGACAAGACGACGAGTCAGGTAACCGGAACTAGCTGTCTTAAGAGCTGTATCGGCAAGACCCTTACGAGCACCGTGGGTTGAAGTAAAGTATTGGAGAACCGTCAATCCCTCACGGAAGTTAGCCGTAATCGGGGTTTCGATAATTTCCCCAGAAGGTCGGTACATGAGACCACGCATCCCGGCGAGCTGTCGAATCTGCTGAGCCGAGCCCCTCGCCCCAGAGTCTGCCATCATGAAGATGCTGTTTGTACTTGGAACTCTGTGGGTTTTCCCGTGCTTATCTTGAATTTGAACCTGAGCTATGTTCTTAAACATGGACTCCGCAATGCGCTCGGTCACGTTCGCCCAGATATCAACAACTTTATTGTATCGCTCACCTTCTGTGAGGAGACCTTCAGAGTACTGCTCTTTGATCTTTTTCACTTCTTCTTCAGCTTCTCGCAGAAGAACTTTCTTCTCTTCTGGGACAATCATATCCACGATAGCGATCGAAAGACCAGCCTTCGTCGAATAGGTGTAACCCATAGTCCTCAGAGCATCAGCCATGAGCACAGTTTTCTTCGGGCCACAAGTGCGGAAGCATCTCTCCACTAAGGAGGCTAGCTCTTTCTTTCCCATGACTTTGTTATAAAATTCAAATGGGATTTCTGCAGGAATAATCTCAGAAAGGAGAGAACGGCCCACAGTTGTTTGGATCAACTGACCACGGAACCGGACTTTCACAGGAGCTTGTAAACCAACCTCATCATGATCGTAAGCTGTTCGAGCTTCTTCAAGACTTGAGTAAACTTGCCCAGCCCCTTTATCCAGTAAAGATTCTCTTGTGAGATAATAAACACCAAGCACGATATCCTGAGAAGGCACAATCACCGGTGCCCCTGAAGCTGGACTCAGGATGTTATTTGTCGACATCATGAGAACCCGGGCTTCCATTTGCGCTTCTATCGAAAGCGGCAAATGCACGGCCATCTGGTCACCGTCAAAGTCTGCATTGAAAGCAAAACAAACGAGAGGGTGAAGACGTATAGCTTTTCCTTCGATCAGAACGGGCTCAAAGGCCTGTATCCCTAGTCTGTGAAGCGTGGGAGCCCTGTTCAAGAGAATCGGGTGCTCTTTCGTGACTTCTTCGAGAATATCCCATACTTCGGGATGTTCTTTTTCAACGAGTTTCTTTGCACTTTTAATAGTAGAAACGATTCCATGCTCTTCCAGCTTCGAATAAAGAAACGGTTTGAAGAGTTCAATCGCCATTTTCTTAGGAAGACCACACTGGTGCAGTTTCAAGTCTGGGCCGACAACAATTACGGAACGTCCAGAGTAGTCGACACGCTTTCCAAGAAGGTTCTGACGGAAACGACCTTGCTTCCCTTTTAGAAAGTCTGACAAAGAACGAAGGGGACGCTTATTCGGCCCTGTAAAGACTTTACCTCTACGACCGTTGTCAAAGAGGGCGTCCACGGCTTCCTGAAGCATCCGCTTCTCATTCCGTACAATAATATCAGGAGCGTTGAGCTCTATAAGTCTGAGCAGCCTATTATTTCTATTGATCACACGACGATAAAGATCATTGAGATCTGAAGTCGCAAACCGTCCACCATCGAGAGGAACCAACGGACGCAGATCCGGCGGTAGCACAGGGATAACCTGCAACATCATCCATTCTGGCTTCGCTGCAAAGTTACCAAAAGCATCCCTGGTATTGAAAGCCTCGAGAACTTTGAGCCTCTTTTGTAGCTTCTTCCGTACCGCCTCAGATGAAGTCTGAGTCATCTCCCTGCGCAGAGTATCGATAAGATCCTCGACACGCAAAGACTGCAAAAGCTCAAGGACGGCCTCTGCCCCCACACCGACTCGGAAGGCGCCGTTACCATGCTCTGCTAGCTTCTCGTCGTATTCTTCTTCGCTTAGCACCTCACCAATATCTAGTTTTGTCTTATCCTCATCCCCAGCATCAAGGACTACATAAGATTCGCTATACAAAATCCGTTCCACATCCTTAAGGGGGATATCTAGGATCGCCCCGATTCGTGATGGAAGAGACTTGAGAAACCAAATATGGGCAACAGGAGTTGCCAGGTTGATGT
This sequence comes from Oligoflexales bacterium, assembly GCA_017985985.1. GTDB lineage: Bacteria > Bdellovibrionota_B > Oligoflexia > Oligoflexales > Bog-1112 > JAGNWK01. The sequence goes on along the minus strand of JAGNWK010000015.1, from coordinate 28,654 downwards.
GACCTAAACGCTCACGACGAACCTTGGAGTGGATGACTTCCACGCCGCACTTGTCGCAGACGATCCCTCTATGCTTCATCCTCTTGAACTTACCGCAGATACACTCAAAGTCTCGGACTGGGCCGAAAATCTTTGCACAGAAAAGGCCGTCTCTCTCCGGCTTAAAAGTCCTATAATTGATAGTCTCTGGCTTCTTTACTTCCCCATAAGACCAACTGCGGATCTTTTCTGGAGAAGCCAGAGAAATCCTAATGGCGCTAAAATTTAGCGGATCTGTAGGCTTATCGAAAAAATTCAATAAATCGTTCAAGCTAACTCTCCTTAATGATGGCTAGTGCAGTCGGTTTAATGCAAACCCTCTGGAATAAAGACCTGCCCATCCGATTTGATTAAATTTACATCCAACGCCAAACTTTGAAGCTCTTTAATCAAGACATTGAAACTCTCTGGCAGACCTGGTGTTGTCATGTGAACACCCTTGACAATCGACTCATACATACGTGTACGACCAGCCACATCATCTGATTTAACAGTCAGCATCTCTTGCAGCGTGTAAGCAGCACCGTAAGCTTCCATGGCCCAGACTTCCATCTCCCCTAGTCGTTGGCCCCCGAACTGAGCCTTACCACCTAGAGGCTGCTGTGTGACAAGCGAATACGGCCCGATAGAACGCGCATGTATCTTCTCGTCAACAAGGTGATGCAATTTCAACATATACATCACGCCAACAGTTACTCGGTTTTGAAACTTCTCACCTGTGAGCCCGTCATACAACTCCGTCTTCCCGTCTGCATCTACTCCGGCTAAGACAAGGGCTTCTTCGATTTCTTTCTCAGTCGCACCGTCGAAAACAGGATTCGCAACGTGAATCCCCTCTCGATATTTATGAACAAACTCTTTTAGTTCTTCGTTTGTGCACGTCTTCAGGAAAGACTCAATATCCTTCCTCACGTTATCTGTATCCCAAATCGATAAACACATCTTCTCGATTTCAGCCCTAGGAAAGGACTCTTCAAGCATCTTATTGAGCTTGATCCCCATGTTTCTGGAGGCCCAACCAAGATGTGTCTCAAGAATCTGACCCACGTTCATACGAGAAGGAACACCCAGAGGATTAAGCACCACGTCGACAGGAACCCCATCCGCAGTAAAAGGCATGTCCTGCTCTGGTAGTATCCTCGAAATGACCCCTTTATTCCCGTGACGACCAGCCATCTTGTCACCGACTCGTAGCTTTCTCTTGATTGCTACGTAGGCTTTCACCATCTTGATCACACCGGGAGGAAGCTCATCTCCTTTTTTTAACTTCTTAAGCTGCTCGTCTGTCATAAGCTTAATCTGATTAATCTTTTCTTTCAGATTCCTCAGAACAGTCGAAAGAAGTTTATTCTTTTCGACATCAGCAACGGACAGGTCATACCAATGAAGATAATCTAAACCTTCTAGGAGTTCCTGAGTGAGGGAGACCCCCTTCTTGAAAAGAGTCTGCCCCTCTTTATTTCGCAGCTCCCTAGCAAGAAACTGGCCTTCGCAGATTTTCAAAATCTTTCTAAGCGCAGAATCTTTGATGATCCTAATTCGATCGGTTTCATCTTTACGTAGTTTAGCAGCTTCGGTTTCTTCGATTTGACGACTTCTTGAATCTTTTTCAGCACCTTCTCTCGCAAAAACCTTACAACCGATCACGGTGCCAATCACACCAGGCGGAACACGAAGAGATGTATCGCGTACATCCCCGGCTTTTTCACCGAAGATAGCCCTTAGCAGTTTTTCTTCGGGGGTTAACTGAGTTTCACCTTTAGGGGTAATCTTACCCACAAGGATATCGCCAGGTCCGACTTCCGCACCTATTCGGATAATCCCAGCATCATCAAGTTGTGCTAGAGACTCTTCCCCGACATTCGGGATATCACCTGTAATTTCTTCCTGACCAAGCTTCGTATCCCTAGAGATACACTCAAACTCTTGAATATGGACAGAGGTATACAAATCCTCCTTTACAACACGCTCTGAAATGAGAATGGAGTCTTCAAAGTTGTAACCATTCCAAGGCATGAACGCTACGGTCACATTTTGCCCAAGAGCCAGCTCACCCATCTCCGTAGAGAAACCGTCCGCGATCACATCACCAGCATGAACAGTCTCTCCAACCCTAACAATCGGCTTCTGATTGATACACGTATCCAAATTCGATCGCGTATACTTTTTCAAATTGTAGATATCGACATCGGTACCCACGTCCACTAGAGATTCATCCACCTCTTGATGAACTTTCACAACAATACGATCAGCATCGACAGAAACAACCTCACCGTTACGGCGTGTAACTTCTGAGGCTCCGGAATCTCTCGCTACAATCCTCTCTACGCCGGTACCAATAATGGGAGCTCTTGTCTTGATAAGAGGAACCGCCTGTCTCATCATATTCGATCCCATGAGAGCCCGGTTGGCATCATCGTTCTGTAGAAACGGGATCAAATTCGCAGCGACTGAAACCAACTGCGTCGTAGAGACATCAGCCAGATCGATCTCATCACCTCTCGCTAACTCAGGCTCACCTTTGCGTCTAACGTTAACGTAGTCCTCGTCTGTGATCTTTTCCACTTCACTGGCCTGGGCGATCACATGATCTTGGTGTTCCTCTGAAGCAGAGAAATAGCGAACCTTCCCTTTGGACTCCCCTCTCAAAATTTTGTAGGGGGTCTCAATAAAGCCATAAGAATTCACTCGCGCATAAGCAGCTAGCGAGGAAATCAAACCGATGTTCGGACCCTCAGGCGTCTCAACAGGACAGATTCTACCGTAGTGAGTCCCGTGAACGTCCCTTACCTCAAAGCTTGCGCGATCCCGACTCAGACCCCCAGGTCCAAGAGCTGATAGCCTTCTTTTGTGGGTAATCTCTGAAAGTGGATTCGTCTGATCCATAAACTGGCTGAGCTGAGAGCTTCCGAAGAATTCCTTAACCACAGCAGAGGCGGGTTTATTATTGATCAGATCGTGCGGGAGCAAAGTCTCTACATCTTGCAATTGGAGACGTTCCCTGATCGCTCTCTCAATGCGCAGCAGCCCTATACGATATTGATTTTCCAGCAACTCACCAACAGCGCGCACACGACGATTGCCAAGATGATCGATATCATCTACATCGCCCATTCCCGTCTTGAGTTTTAAGAGATAGGCAACCGTTTGAAGAATATCTTTCTTCGTCAGCGTTCTCTGTTCAATAGGCTCGTCGACGCCTAGTCTCTCATTCAACTTCATCCTTCCTACGGCACTCAAGTCATAGCGGTCAGAGTTGAAGAATAAATTGTTGAACAGCGCCTCAGCAGCTTCAAGAGCAGGAGGATCACCGGGGCGAAGCCTTTTGTAGATCTCTAAAAGGGCCTCTTCTCTCGTGTCGATCTTGTCATTCAAGAGAGTTTCACGAAAAGAGTTATCAACGTTGATACTATCGATAAACAAAACTTCGAATTTCTTGATTTTGTTCTTTATAACAACATCGATTTCATCCCTGCTCAGCTCTGTATTCAGAGGGACGAGGATATTGCCCCGAGAGTCGACGAGATTCTGTGCAAGAACTTTCCCCACCAAACTGTCGACAGAAACTGTTTGGTACTGTAAGCCAGCAGCTTCCATCTGACGAATAGCGGCAACAGAAACCCTTCTGTTCTTCTTAACAAAAACTTTTCCTGTTTTTGGATCGAGAATATCAGAACTGGCTCTCTGTCCCCTGAGAAGTTCAAAGTTAAGGGCGATACGGAAAGCCCCCTTCTCATCAATAGATATTTCTTCTTTCTTATAGAAGTGGTTAACAAGATCCTCTTCCGTGTAGCCAAGGGCTTTAAGAAGAATAGTAGCGTGAAGTTTGCGGCGGCGATCGATTCGGACATAGAGGATATCCTTCATGTCAAATTCGAAGTCAAGCCAGCTCCCGCGATAGGGGATCACCCTCGCTGTATAGAGTAGTTTTCCAGAAGAAGAGCTCTTTCCCTTATCATGATCGAAGAAGACACCCGCCGATCGATGAAGCTGAGAAACGACAACGCGCTCTGTCCCGTTGATAATGAAAGTCCCATTCTCTGTCATGAGGGGAATTTCACCGAAATAAACTTCCTGTTCCTTTACATCCTTAATCGTACGGACCTGGGTATCTTTATCGAGATCCCATACGATCAAACGAATAGTCACCTTGAGCGGAGCAGCGTAACTCATCCCTCTTTGGCGACATTCGTGAACGGTATATTTCGCCGGTTCAAATGAATAACTTACAAACTCAACCGAAGCGGTCTCTGCAAAGTCTTTCACAGGAAAAACGGAATTAAATACAGCCTGGAGACCGATATTCTTCCTTTGATCTACATTGATAGAATTCTGCAAAAATTGCACGTAACTATTCTTTTGAATCTCTATCAAGTAAGGATAATCGATAGCAGGATTGATCTTTTGATAACTTTTACGAAGTCTCGTGAAAGAAGCAGCCAAAGATGTCATACACCGTGCTCCGAAGATTGAGTTGCTGACGTATACGGCGTTACCGTAATAAGAAAAACAGCGGCGGACAGGGCACTACCCCGTCCAAGCCACTTCGTTCAGCTTAGATTTGTTATTGCAGCAATAAAAAAACGTGGACAGTGAAGTCCCCGCATTGCCCGAACGGACATTTAACAATGTCCAGGAAATGTTGAAGCTGGGTGTTTTTGAAAGCAAGTAGTACCCGCCATAAACTGAACTGCAGAAGCAAAGTATGAACTCTTACATCTCAGCTCCAATAGCTTCAGCCACAAAAATGTGGCAACCGAACTTACTTAACTTCTACTTTCGCACCAGCTTTTTCTAGAACTTCCCTGATTTTCTGGGCTTCTTCTTTGCTGACTCCCTCTTTTACGTCTTTAGGAGCTCCCTCTACGAGATCTTTAGCTTCTTTCAAACCAAGATTTGTGATTGTCCTAATTTCCTTAATGACATTGATTTTCTTGTCACCAGCGTCTACTAGAACAACTGTAAACTCAGTTTTTTCTTCAGCAGCCGCTGCAGAAGAAGCAGGACCTGAAGCCATGGCCATAGCCATAGGAGCTGCAGCACTAACACCAAATTTTTCTTCGAGTTCTTTAACGAGATCCGCAGCCTCTAAAAGAGTAAGCTTCTCTAAGAATTCTATAACCTGAGCTTTGCTAACACTAGACATTTTCTTTCTCCTTCTCATTCATGACTGGTGCACTTAGATCCCTTGAGAACCCAAGGAGTGCTTTATGCACCACTTCACCAGATTATGCATCATTAATTAGCAGCAACACTCCGCGCCATCTCAATCACGATGCATCACTTTTTTTATCTTTAACAGCCTGAAGAACACGGACCAAGTTCGTGCTGACTCCCTGCAGTACACCCATAAGACGTTTATGAGGAGCTACGATAGAACCTAGAATCCTCGCAATGAAGACTTCTCTTGGCGGCATTTGTGAAATCGCTTCAAAATCAGAAGCGGAATACAGTCGGCCGTCAAGTAAGCCACCCTTTATCACCAAATTTTGATTGGTCTGAGAATAGCTAAACAGAAGCTTAGCCCCAGCAGCGACGTCCCCATACATATAAGTCACGCCGATAGGCCCTTTTAGCCTATCCACCAAGGCCCCGCTTTTCTCCGACTGATTCAAGATGGCTTTGATAGCGATTCTATTCTTAACCACCCTAAACTCACCTTGAATACCACGAAGCTCTTTTCTCAAAGTAGCGAGATCGTTGGCACTCATCCCTTTATATTCAGCGACAAGAGTAGCCGTTGCCTTGTTAAAACAGGTGGCCAACTTGTCTCCGAGAGGACCTTTTGCTGCCCTTAGCTTTGCCATACCTATACCTTTTTCTTTTCTCTCGAAAATCTTTCCAACAGTCTTATCAACGAGTGATGAACATGACCAGAATACTAGATTTTATAGGGTGAAACATCCACCTTTAGACCAGGACTCATAGTTGCTGAAACAGACATCTTCTTTAGATAAGCCCCTTTTGCAGATGAAGGCTTAGCTTTGTTGATGCTGTCAATCACAGCCTCAGCATTTTCAACAAGTTGTTGGGTTTCCATGCTAGCCTTACCAACACTTGTATGAACAACACCTGCTTTATCAACACGGAACTCAGCCCGACCAGACTTGAGTTCTTTGATCGCTGTCTTCACTTCAAAAGTCACCGTGCCTAACTTTGGATTCGGCATCAAGCCCCTTGGACCGAGGACCTTACCAAGACGACCGACGACCCCCATCATATCAGGAGTTGCCAAGACTTGATCAAAGTCCATCCAACCAGCACTGATTTTTTCTGCTAAGTCATCACCACCGACAGCCTCTACATCACATTCTTTTGCTTCTACAGCTTTTTGGCCTTTAGCAAACACAATGATGCGTACGACTTTGCCGGAACCGTGAGGTAACAGAGCAGCTCCCCTTACATTTTGGTCTGCATGGCGGGGATCTACACCCAGATTAATGGCAAGATCAACTGTACCAACAAACTTAGAGTAAGATGCCTTTTTCAAAAGATCGAGAGCATCCGATAAAGTATAACGCTTATCGAGGCTGACCAGCTCTCTTGCCTTTACGTACTTTTTTCCACGCTTTGCCATATCTATAAGATCCTAAAAAAATCCCAACGATCATATACATCGACATCACTCAGTTACGCTATAACTGAGTTAATCTTTAATCTCAAGCCCCATACTACGCGCAGATCCAGAGATGATCTTCATACCCGCTTCAAGATCATAAGCATTCAGATCTGCAGCTTTCAGTTGAGCAATCTCCCGAATCTGTGCTTTTGTGACAGAACCGGAGACCAGCTTCCCTGGGGTTTGAGCACCTTTCTGAATGTTAGCCGCTTTCTTAAGCAGATCCGATGCAGGAGGACTTTTAGTGATAAAACTAAACGATTTATCAACATAAATGGTTATGATCGTCGGAAGAACAGATCCAGCCTGCTTCTGTGTACGAGCGTTGAACTCCTTGCAGAAAGCCATAATATTAACCCCACGCTGACCAAGAGCTGGTCCGATGGGAGGCGAAGGACTAGCCTTCCCTGCTGGAATCTGCAATTTAACTAAGCCAAAAACTTTCTTGGCCACTGTCGCACTCCTTTCTCATCACTACGAGAACCTACTTTTTAGCAGGCTATATGAAAATTTATTGAACACCGTCCCAAGTACACTTGCTACCTCATCAAGCAAGGAAACACCTCACGAAATGTGGCAACAAAATCTATATATCAAACTGCTTTGATGAGAGTAGAGCCTCACACCTTGCTAACTTGATTGTAGGCCAACTCAACAGGAGTCTCTCGACCGAATATACTGACAAGAACTTTTAACTTCATCTTGTCAGCCTTAACCTCTCCAATAATTCCATCAAAATTCGTAAAGGGACCATCGATAACTTTAACAGCTTCACCCTTTACAAACTTCATCTGCTGCACCAGATCTGCAGCTTCTGATTCCGCTGACTGTTTCAGCATCTTAAGGACATCTTTATGAGACATCGGTTTCGGCTTCTTTTTATCACCAACAAACCCTGTAACCCTAGGTGTTCCAGATATGCAGGCCATCGCCTCGCCCGTCAAATTGACCTGCACCATAACATAGCCAGGAAAAGATGTCTTGCTGATCTTTTTTTTCTTCCCGCTCTTTAAGAGCCTCTCAACCGTCACCTTGGGTATATATATTTCACCAAACTCATGGGCGAGGTGATTCTTCGAAATACGCTCCAAAAGAGAAAGTTTTACCGCCTCCTCGGAACCTGAATACGAATTGACTATGTACCACTTATAACGAGGATCCGTACATTTTTTTTCATCAAGAACCAATAAGTGTGAATCGGCTGAATCGGAGTCGGACTTGTCAGCAGAAAGCTCTTTACCTTCTCCAGACGCCCCCCGCACATCATCATCATCTCGATCCGCAAGGGAGTCGCGGGAATCTTCATCAAAATCTAAGTTTTCTAACATATCCATAAAAGCCCTCCTCCCGGAGGTTAAAGTTAGCCACTGATATCATGCCATTCCATCTAGATCTCACACAAAGGAACGGATGCAAGCCAATTCAAGGAAGTATCCATTGCAAAGCCTTGGACCAAAGCACATCAAAAATAGACAAAATGACAGCGAATATACAGACCACAACAGCAACAATCAAGGTCATTTTCTTTGTGTTTTCTAGAGTTGGCCAACTAACTTTTTTGATCTCTGCTATAGAGGCTAAATGATACTCTCTACGCAAGGGATCTGATCTCAAAGCAAAGGCGGCCAATGCGCCAATAAGAATCGCACCTAGGTTCGTAAAGGTTGGAAACCATTCATCGTAACGTTCTGACCAACCAAAATTTACACCAAACGCAGTGATAAGCCTAAATCCAATGTAGGCAACCACCAAAGCAAAAGCTACGTAAGCTATGTTCAACCAGGTACTGTCATCTTTAGACATGGCTCTCTCCAAAGCAAAGACTTAAAGACTTCCCCATATGGGTAAGTTCTTGGAAGTATAACTCAATAAACCAAATTTGCGAATGATGCTAGCGTCTGCCTAAACACAGCTCTATCTTATAGAGCTTGCACGCCTTGCCTGACAGGAACCGGCTTGCTCATTGCAGAGAAAACAAAGCCAACGACGACAGATCAAGTAAAACTCACTTCTCTAAAAAGCAGGCGAGGAGGGACTCGAACCCCCAGCATGCGGATTTGGAATCCGCCGCTCTACCATTGGAGCTACTCGCCTTCTTTTCAGCACACCCGAGTAAACTCAGGTCAAAGCCATTCAAGGAGAACAAGTTCTCCCTGATACTTTTCTCAACTCAAAATCTGAGAAACAACACCAGCACCAACAGTTCTTCCACCTTCGCGAATCGCAAATCGAATTTCATTCTCCAAAGCAATCGGAGTAATCAACTCAACTTCAATGTCTATACTGTCGCCTGGCATAACCATCTCAACACCTTCAGGCAATTTGATAGATCCAGTTACGTCCGTGGTACGGAAGTAGAACTGAGGTCTGTAACCTTTGAAGAAAGAAGTATGACGTCCACCTTCTTCTTTTGTTAAAACGTAGATTTTAGCCATAAACTTAGAGTGCGGCTTAATGCTGCCCGGCTTAGCTAGAACTTGGCCACGCTCAACATCTTCTCTTTTCAAACCACGAAGAAGAAGTCCGACGTTATCACCAGCTTGACCTTGGTCCAAAAGCTTTCTGAACATCTCAACACCGGTACAGATCGTCTTCTGCGTCGCTTTAATCCCGACAACTTCGATCTCTTCACCAACTTTTACCATACCTCTTTCGATACGACCGGTCACAACCGTTCCACGTCCAGAGATAGAGAAAACATCTTCAATCGGCATAAGGAAGTCACGATCCAGATCTCTTTTAGGGATCGGGATACTGCTGTCACAAGCTGCGATCAACTCATGAATTTTCTTTGCAGCAGGGTCATCCGTTGTTGTAGATGCCAACGCCTTCAGAGCAGAACCTCTGATAATAGGAACTTCGTCACCAGGAAAGTTGTTAGCACTAAGAAGCTCACGAACTTCCATCTCAACGAGCTCGAGAAGCTCTTCGTCCTCTACAACATCACATTTGTTGAGGAAAACAACGATCTTTGGAACCCCAACCTGACGAGCGAGCAGAATATGCTCTCTTGTCTGAGGCATCGGCCCATCGGTTGCGCTTACAACAAGAATAGCTCCGTCCATTTGCGCTGCACCAGTAATCATGTTCTTGACGTAGTCAGCATGACCAGGACAGTCAACGTGAGCATAATGCCTAGTTGGGGACTCATACTCTACGTGTGACGCAGAGATGGTAATCCCTCTCGCTTTTTCTTCTGGAGATTTGTCAATCTCATCGAAACTTGTAGCTTTCCCACCTGTCTTGAATGACATAACCTTGGAAATAGCTGCAGTTAAGGTTGTTTTGCCATGATCAACGTGACCGATAGTCCCTATGTTGACGTGGGGTTTAGTACGGTTAAACTTCTCTTTTGCCATTTTCTCCTCCAAAGAAACTATTGGAGCCCGAGACTGGCTTTGAACCAGCGACCTCGTCCTTACCAAGGACGTGCTCTACCCCTGAGCTACCCGGGCTTTCTATCTAAAAAATATCTTCTATCTTCAATAAACTCTGGGCCTGCACCCTAAGGAACAGGCCTCCTAGCAAAGGCGTCTTGTTATTTTCTAACAAACACAGAACTAACGATAGCCACTTTCTTAGAAGAAAATGGAGCGGGAAACGGGATTCGAACCCGCGACCCTTAGCTTGGAAGGCTAATGCTCTAGCCAGCTGAGCTATTCCCGCATCGAAAACTGCATAACCGCACCTAGGACAAACTCGGGCACCTTAGTCAGCCACTCTGCAGCTGGGGACTTGCTCGAACACTCTCTGGTCGAGCTCTAGTTCCACACTGAGAATGGTGGTGGAGGGGATAGGATTTGAACCTATGTAGACCGAAGTCAGCGGGTTTACAGCCCGCCCCCATTGGCCGCTCGGGCACCCCTCCATCAAGATCTTCTCCCGAACTCTTCGCGAATCATGCGAACCAAAAGCATTTATTTAAATTTTTGAGATTTAATTTTATGTTTTTGGAGCTGGCTATAGGAATTGAACCTACGACCTGCTGATTACAAATCAGCTGCTCTACCTACTGAGCTAAGCCAGCCTAACGCTCGTAGTTAGATATACTAGCTCTCTAAAAAGGTCAAGCACCGCGAAACCTTATTCGTATACCGGGGCTATTTTCATCCTGGCTGCTTTTTCCACAAATCATTCCTTGAAAATAAATGCAGAGCAATCCCAGCAGATACGCTTACATTTAAGGAGTCCAGCGTTTTGGACTCGGCTGATGAGATCGCTACGGTGCGATCACTCACCTTACGGACCAAACGACTGACCCCCTTATCTTCTGAGCCAAAAACAAGAACGACCTTCTCATAAACACCAGCAACTGCCTCTATATTTTCCCCGCCTGCATCCGTAGCCAAAATCCAATAGCCTTTCTCCTTCAGGTTTTCCAGAACACGCACGAGATTGGGCACCTGAACAAGATCACAGAGGGCAAAAGCACCCTGAGCGCTGGCAAGTACCCCTCTACCTAAAGTAGCCTGCCTTGCATTCGGAACAACCAGCTCTCGCACCCCAAAAAAAGCTGCTGATCTAGCGATGGCGCCCAGATTGTGTGTATCCGTGACATGATCTAGAGCCACAATCAAATCCCGAGCGCTAGACGGGACTCTCTCGTCAATCCTCTTGTAAAAAGACAGCTCATCTAGGGTAGGAACTCTCACCACAGCCCAAACTGGCGATTGGGACAGGGACGCATCAGGACTTAGCTCTGACGTAAGGCAGCAAGAAATAGGTCTCGAAGACCCACGCATCATTTCAAGAACCTGATCTTCGCAATTTTTTTTATAAAAAACCGCAACCAAATACTCAGGTTTAAATTGCAGATACTCTTGGAGAACGGAAGCCCCTTCGACCACATACTCCTCAGCCAACAAGGATCTTTCCACCTTATGGATGAGGACTTTCTGTGGTCGTATCTTTTTAGGGAACGAATGTGAATTTTTTATCAAATCAGTAACCTACCCTTTTTGCAATCATTTCAGACAGTTCAGGAGCAAGGATATCGCTTGTCAAAACAAGCAAAAATTCAATCAGACTTCTAACACCCATCAATAGAAATTCCGAGCGGTGAGGCATCTCTAACGACTGGAAGTAGAAAGCATTCTCACACTCTTCGAGGAGCTCTCCCGTTGGCTTTAAATAGAGAGTCAGCGAAGATGCAAGTCTTTTCAGATCATCAAAGGGGAAGGGCTTCTGAGCTACTGCAAAGGCTGCGGATGTTTCAGCTAACACTCCTCTATAGACTTGAAAATACCTCTTAAAGAACTGGTTTTTCTCGGGTACTACAGAGTCGAAAACCTTCATTCCTTCCAAACGACAAAAGCCGAGGTGGACAAGCTTCAGAAGAGCCTCTAAAGCGTAAACCTCTTCTAACTTAGCTCTCTCTAAAAACTCTGCGACGGATACGCCTGTACCTATAATAGATAGGAGATCTCGCAGAAAAGTACCGGCCTGCTCATCACTCGCATCATCTAAAATCAAAATTTGAGAGTTGAGATCTACTTGACGATGAAAACTCCTAAAAGAAGCCCCACTCATATAGGCGTTTTCAATCAGTTCAAGTGAGCCTTCACGGAAAATAACACGAGTAGAAGGTAGCTGCCCCCCCTCCTCGAAGGAAAATCCCACCACTTCTACCATGAAAGTGGACCTCAAAATAAGCCTTACCTGCTCTTTTAAGGAATTCCATAGGCCATAGTTCGAGAAAACATTTGTCTGAATAAGGACTTGACCAAACTTTCTCCTTTCAGTGACCTGGACCGCAGAGCGGCTGAGTTCTTCAAGGGTAATGATCCCCTCTCGATAAGCAATCCCCCCAAGCCTGTCATCAAAGAGCTCCGACTCGGCAAACACAACCTGACCGTCTATAAGATAGATCGACTTCCGCCCACGTTGATTGTCAACCTGGATCTTTCCTGTCCACTTCCTCCGATTGAGGCCACATAAAAAATCCATAAAAACGGGGACAGGCACTCGGTAAGTACCACCACTATCCCTTCCTCTTTTTTCCTCGAGAGCCACTTCGATCATCTTCAGATCCCTCCTCGCTAGCTATCTCTTTACCTCTAAACTCTATATTGAAAAGCTTCATTTTCCGATGGAGATTACTCCTCTCAATCCCTATGACCTCTGCTGTTTTGGAGATATTCCATTCATTTTCTTGAAGTCGCTCTATCAGAAAAGAACGCTCAAACTGCGATCGAGCCTCTCTCAAGGTCTCCTTTGACCTCTTCAAGTCCCACCGGCCATCCTCCATCTCTTGAGCAGGCGTTGCCCCCTCCCGGTTGAGAGTTTGTCCGGGGTGCGACGAAACTTTTATAAGATCTTCTCTCGTAACATCTTGAGTAGCGATTAAAATACAAACCCTCTCCATCATATTACGAAGTTCACGCACATTCCCAGGCCAAGAATAGTCCTCCAGATAGGCTAGAGCATCTACAGTCAGATTTTTCTTAGGCTCCGACAAATCTCTAGCGATCAGCTCAAGGAAGTAATCGCAGAGCAGAGGTACGTCCCCCACTCGTTCCCTTAGCAGAGGCATGTGGAGGGGGATCACATTCAAGCGATAGTAGAGATCCTGTCTAAAGTTTCCAAGTTTCATCTCCAACTGTAGATCTTTATTGGTTGCTGCAATCACTCGAACATCTATCGACACAGTGGTGTTCTCACCGAGCCGCTGGAAACTCTGCTCCTGCAAAATTCTCAGAACTTTCGCCTGTGTCCTGAGCGACATATCTCCTATTTCGTCGAGAAAAAGAGTCCCTTTATGCGCCATTTCAAATTTACCCTTCTTCGAATTAAGGGCGTGGGTAAAGGCTCCTTTTGCATAGCCAAAAAGCTCACTTTCAATCAACTCTTCTGGAATAGCTGCACAATTGACTGCAACAAAAGGCTGATCTTCTCTGTGGCTTTGCATGTGGATATTTCTAGCTACAAGCTCCTTCCCTGTCCCATTTGATCCAGCTATCAAGACCCAGCTGTTACGAGGAGCTATCATTTTTATCTGCCTTCGCAGCAAAGCCATCGCATCCGAACAACCGACGAGACGATAACTTTTTCCTAAAAGATCCAAAGGGCCTTCTGCCGACCATACTGATTTCTTTGATTTTTCTGCATGCTCCAGAACAGGGATAATTCTGTCTAGGGAAAGCGGCTTCTCTAAAAAATCATAAGCCCCAAGTTTGGTTACCTTCACAGCGGTCTCTATCGTGCCATGCCCACTCATGATGACAATCGGGATCGACTCATTAATTTCTTTCATTTTTTGCAAGGTGATGATGCCATCCGACCCAGGCATCCACACATCGAGCAGGACGAGATCAATCGGCTGCACCTGAAAGAAGGCCAGAGCCTCCTCCCCAGATGAACTCAGGATTGTCTCCCATCCCTCATCTGACAAAACACCAGCAAGACTGTCTCGGATAGAGGCCTCATCATCAACAATCATAGCAAGGCCTTTTCTGCCTTTCACTTTCTTCAACATATCAATATACCTCTTCATAATTTTCAAAAAAATCAGCTGACAGATGAACGCGCGTGAGAAGGCAACTCAATCACCACAGTGGTTCCACAAGGCTGATTCTCCGTCATCCGAAGATACCCCCCATGGTCTGTGATAATTTGATGAACAATGGCAAGACCAAGACCAGTTCCTTCATCCTTGGTTGAGAAATAAGGCTCCAAAACTCTCTCTTTTAGTTCTTTTGGAATTCCACAACCGTTATCTGAAATCTCAAGATGAATCGTCTGGATATCCTCTAAATAATCCGCCTTAAACAGTATGGTTCCTTTTCTCTTTTCTTCTAGGGACTCGATAGCATTCGTTACAATATTAATCAAAGCACCTTTCATCTGACCTGGGTCTAACTGCAGAATCGGTAAGTTCCACGAGCCCCCTCTTTTAAACTCAAGATCTGGATAACTCATGCTAAAAAAGGAAATAACTTCATTCAGGATGCTTTCAAGATCGTAGGGCTTGGGTCTAATGGCCGGAAGACGGGAAAACTTCGTAAACTCATTGACGAGGCCCCGCAAAACATCGACTTGGGCAATAATTGTCTCCATACACCCTTTAAAAACTTCTAGATCTTCTCTTTCAAATTGATCATGAAACCTTCTAATCAACCTTTGTGCATTGAGTTTAATAGGAGTCAATGGATTTTTGATCTCGTGAGCAATTCTTTGTGCCACTTCCTTCCAAGCAATGACCCGCTGGGCTTTGATCTTTTCAAAGGCATCGTCAAAAATAAGAATAAGGCCGAGTTCTAGACCTTTATCATCTTTTAAAGGCAGACCTGATACAATAAGACTGAGCTCTTTCCCTAAGGGCAAGAGATTGACTTGACCCTGAAAAGAAGAGCTTTTATCCAAACCCTCGTGAATAGGGTTCCAAAAAATGGCTGTAAGTTCCTCTCCCAAGCCACTTTGGATGGATCGACCCAACATAAAGGACGCACTGACACCTAATAGAACTTCTGCCGCTGCATTGACAGACGTCACCTTTAAATCGGAATCTATCGAAATCACACCAGCGGTTATATGTCGCAGGACAATCTCTAAGTACTGCCTTTTCCGGGATATTTCTTCGTTAGCTCCCTGCAGCTGAGTCTTGCCCTCTTCGATGCTTTTAATGTGAGCCCTTAAATCTTCCGTCATCTTATTAAAAGAATGGACTAACTGCCCTGTCTCATCGTGATAATGCGGCTCTAACACGACATGGTAATTGCCATGAGCTATTTCCTGAGTTGCTTCCGCCAGATCCTGTAAAGGCTTTGTCATCTTCTTAGCGATATAAAAACCAAGCCAGATAGCAGTAAAACCAATTAAAAAAAGAACCAGCACCATGAGGATCGTATAGCTCAAACGAATCAGCTTAGCCTGGGGCTTAAGCTGTTCAAAATCGGAGAGGATCTGCTCGACACTCTTAAGAATTTGACTTTCAAAATGCACCTCTGTTATCAAACACCCAAGCAAGCGCTCCGACCATGGCGACAGCAAGGGAACTGCACCCATTACAACATCCTGATCCTTCTCTCCGACGACGGAACTGTGAGAATTAAATCGAGGATTTTTCAAAAAAAGAGGATAAATTTGCAAAAAATACTTCAAACTGACATCCGCCTCATTCTGAATGAGGTCATCACTTTTTGACTGTGATCTATCTGTGTATTGACTCGCCCAAAGAAGTTTACCTTTTGGTGAGTAAATCTTCACATAATTCAAACCATAGTCCACATCAAAACCATTCAGCCCACGAAACGACAGATTAGACTCAGCTGAAAAAGGGATCTCGCTCAATCCTATGAAGGATACCTTCTGGGCAGCTAGACGAGCCAAACTTTGCAACCTTTTTTGATCTTGTTTGTAAAGTAAAGACCCGACCTCTCTCGTCTGTCTCATCACAATCTGCACTTTATCTGAAAACCAAGACTCAAAATTAGAAGCCATATAACGAGTTGATATATAAAACAACAGAATAGCTGGGGCCAGAGAGAAAAAGGTGAAGGATAAAACTAACTTTGTCTTCAAATTGGAGCCAAAAAAACCTCTTTTCCTCTCCACAATGAGTTTTGTAATATTTCTAAAAAGCAAAAAACCAAGAAGCAATATCAAAATAACGTTGATATTGATCAGAGCGAAATAACCCAAAGTCACAAAGAACTCTCTGTTTTCAGAGAACTCTTCGCTCATAGAGAAGAGTCTAGTCTCTAGTCGACTGAGGTTGTACAAAGCAAACAGAACCAGGACAGACGCCAACATTTCGAAGATTCTTTTTTTCTCTTCTTGATCTGTCTGGTTTATTTTTTCTAAAATTTTTTTAAAAATCATCTTCTGGGAGTGTCCTACTCACGACGATCGACCACCAAGGGAACTCTGGCAAACACACGTTGTTTTCTCGAAAACAAAATATCGTAGTAATCCCGGAACAAAAACAACTTATCTTTGAGCTGAATCGTCTTGATGGGAATAACCTCAAAAGCGACATCGGATGATTCAGACATATTGCTATAGACTTTGTCTAATTTTATCTTATCATCCGTCTTTAATTGTAAAGCGAGATCCTCCCTACTAGTCATCAGTTTTCCATTTACTGAAAAATTCGCATAATGAAAGATCGGCTTGAGACATCTAATCTGTATCATCCCATGAAAATCCTCACCCGTCATCACCTCTACCGTATACAGAGGGGCTTCTTGTCCACCTCCAGCGCACCTCTGATCTGGCATATCTTTCGCTGTATCTATGAGCTCATCTGCTATGTCTATAGCTTCTGGTGCCCAACGTAGTTTTGGGGACTTTTCAGAGGGCATCCGCAAGACTACGTCGCTTAGCCTGAAGATATCCCCATAAACAAGATCGATAGAGTACCCACTCTTTACAAGGTGTCTTTCATTATTAAGCTCGACAATGACATAGTCGAGCTGCTGACCGAATTGCTTTTTTGGACCCTGATCTGTCTGCCTCTGCCTCTCTGCTATGGTCTGTTGAGGCAGACGAATAGAGCGGTTTTTAGCAAACAGTTCAGACTCCAATAGTAGAAAAAACAATGTTAGAATAATGAATTGCTGTCGCATAGAATCAATAGACCTCCTATCCGTGAGACATCTACAATGATTTTAAATGAAGCCGAACTCCTCAGCGGCTTTAAAAAAGCTCTCCAGGAACAGGGCCGAAAAAAAGCAACTATCCACTCTTATACAAGGGACATACAGAATTTCTTGCAGTATTTGGGGAGCACTCAGCTACACCTAAACTTGGTCGACCTTCCTGTCTTCCAAGAATACCAGAGTCATATGCGCTATGTCTCAAAAGGGAAGGAAAGCTCAATCCGCAGAGCTATCATTAGCCTTCGCCAATTTTTCCGTTTTCTTCAGGCGACAAACGAACTCCCCTCCTCCCCCCTAGAAGAGCAGGTGATCCCAAGTCGCCTAGAGAAAATGCCCCGTCTACTTGATGATCAGGATCTAGAAAAACTGTTTGAGGCCAGTACAGAGTCTGACGACAGTTTAAAATCCAGCCGAGACGCCGCCATTTTGGCGGTACTTGCTTACGAGGGCATCAAGGCTAGCGAACTTACAGAGCTGAAATGGAAAGACCTCCAGCTGGACTCCAACCACTCCTTCCTCAAAATCGTTGGGGATCGAGAGAGGATTATCGAAATTTCCGAGGATACTCGATCGAAGCTCCTTCGCTACAAGAAAGAATTAGAGCAGAGTCCACACCCTGCCCTATCTCAAAAAAAACTGTGGCCAAATATGTTTATCTCGTTTAAAGGTCAGACAAAACCCAGCCCAAGACCGAAAATTTCAAGACATGGCTTGAAATTCGTGATGTATGAATTAGGAGAAAAATCATCACTGGGAAAGATCAATACCGAGATTCTCAGACACTATGCCATTAGACGACATCTAAACCTCGGCTATACCATCGAGGACATCATGATACATTTTGGGCTACGAAGAATTGGCAATATCGCTAAACATCGCAAACTCGTATAAATCCTTAATGAGGGCCCCATCCCTTCTGCTCTTGGAGAATAGACTATTACAGACAACACACCTGAATTTTACATGAGGCAAGCTCTAGATCGAGCTTACGACGCCTGCCAGATCGGAGAGATCCCTGTCGGAGCTCTTATCGTGTTCGAAGGTGCTATCATAGCTTCCGGTTTTAATCAAAAAGAGAGAGAGCAGTGCTCTACAAAACATGCAGAAATCCTCGCTATAGAAGAGGCTAGCCGCCATCTCCAGAATTTCCGGCTGCTAAACTGTGATATGTATGTCACTTTAGAGCCTTGTCTTATGTGTGCAGGAGCTCTCTACCAAGCACGCATCCGTAAAGTTTTTTTTGGAGCGCATGACCCTAAAGCCGGAGCTCTTGGCAGCCTTTACTCTATACACCAAGATAGCCGACTCAATCATCGCTTCGAGGCCGAGGGCGGAATCCTCACCCAAGAGAGCCAAACTTTATTGAAAGATTTTTTTCAAAAGAGAAGAAAACATGCAAAATAAGTTCTCAAAAATAAAAATATTTAAAGGATATTTTTACAAGGAGGGGTCTGGGGAAAATTTAGCAAAAGAAGGGCAGCTGGTTACCCAGAAAAGAAAAAGAATGCTCACTCTTTTCCTCCTCACCTATCTCGGTCTAGGAGCCTGCCAGAACCTCCCTAAAGAGAAGGATCTAGAGCTGTTGAAAGCCCTTGAGATTCCAGTGACTGAATCCACCATGGATGATGAATCTAAGCAAGGCGACGTAGATACGTCTTCATCAGAATACGCTCCTTATCTATTTTCTGAATCACTGGCGCTTAACTCCAGAGTCAGCGAATCTGAACCCCTCCTCAAGCAAGCTTACGCAGCAGAGCCCAATGCGGCCCTAGCCCTCAAACTGCTCTATCTTCAAATTTCCCAGGAAAAGCACGAAGAGGCTTTCGAATTTTCAAAAAAAACAGTCCTCCTCTACCCGAAATCCCCCGAACTTCACCTCGTTCATGCTCATTTGCTAGCTAAATTTAATCTTTATGAAGAGGCCGTCGAGCAGGCCCAAAAATCCATTGAGGTCAACCCCCAACTCGAAGCAGGGCACTCTGCACTAGTCTCTCTCTATCTGCAAAAATCAAATCTCAAAGAAGCAGAACAAGTCGCTAAGAACATGACTCGTATCTTCCCTAAGTCCATTCTGGGTTGGACCTTTCTTTCCAAAATCCACCTCAGCGATGGGAAGACTTCTAAAGCAAAAGTGGCGATTGAAAAAGCCTTCCGCATGAGTCCAGACAATTTAGAGACAGCTCTAACCTATGCTTTCATCTTAGAGTTAAACAATGAAACGAAGGCTGCCGTCAAAATCTACGACGAGATTTTCAGCAAAAATCTTTCCTTTGAAGAGCTCATCTCTCAAACTCTAGTCCTTTTCAAAACCTTTGGCAGCTTGGATATTACTCTGACACGTCTGAACCAAATATCCAGACACATGAGTCCAAAAGTATCCTTCGGCATTGAGGCTCAAAAACTTTTTATACTCTGGGAACAAGGTCAAAACGAAGAGGCTATCCGAACCATTCAAACCCTCTTGAAGTCAGACCCCTCGTCAAGTCCTATCCTCTACCTCTCTGCTCTTGGCTATGAGCGAATCAAAGACGAGGACAAGGCTCTTGCCCTGTATGAAAAAATTGAAAAAGGCAGCCCCTTCTCCTCGCTAGCCCACTACAGGCGCATACAAATCCTCATGGGGAATTCAAAATTTGATGCCGCACTTCTCCTGCTTGAAGAGCTCCTGCAAAGCGGAGCTGAAACACCAGAGACTTATCTTCTGGGTGCACAAATCTATGGAGAAATGAAAAACTATAAAAAAGCTATCGAAGTCCTCAAAACAGGCCAAGGCCGATTTCCCCACCAAGTCAAACTCCTCTTTGTCCAGGGGATCTATGAAGAAAAAAATGGGGATACTCTGTCCTGCATGAACACCATGAGAACTGTTATCCTCCAAGACCCCAGTCAAAGCAGCGCCATGAACTACCTTGGCTACCTACTTGCAGAACGAGGGGAAAATTTGGATCTAGCAGAAAAACTTCTTCAAAAAGCTCTCGTTCTCAAACCGAAAGACGGATTATATCTCGATTCGTTAGGGTGGATTTATTATAAAAAAGGCGACCTTGATAAGGCTCAGGACTTATTAGAACAGGCCATAGAAATCGAAGCCAATGAGCCAGCTCTCTATGAACATCTGGCCGACCTCTACCTCAAAAAAAAGAATGTTGATAAAGCCCGTCAATATCTTGAGGAAGCCCTTACCAGAAAGTTAGAGAAAGAAGACCTGATCCGTCTCGAAAAAAAGTTAAACTCAATCCCCAAAAAATAAACAGGCCTCATGTTCATGCTCTACCTATATCTCATCGCTCTTCTTTCTCTCTCCTCCTGCCAATTTCTCTCCAAGAAAGAGCGGATCACACTACCAGAAGAGGACAGGCAGTCCTTCGATGAGTGCAAGAACTCTGATGGAGCTATATCGGGCATGTTGTATAGGGGAAAAGACCTCATCCTTTCCCTCAACCTGGACTGGATAGCCCAGGCAGGCACTTGGGACTGGGAGCTGCAGGACGCTCTGGGCCAAAGTCTTGGTCATATCGCTTATAAAAACCATCCAGCTCAGGGTGCTCCCTTTACTTTCGAGCTTAAACATAAACTAGCCCCCCTTAACGACAGCCTCAGCTCAAAGGTAAAAGTAAGAAAGGACGAGTATCTAGAAACGGATGGATTTTTCATCGGTATCAAGGGATCTGAGCTAGCCTGTCTTTTCTCGGATAAATTCCCAGCATCTTGGTTGCCCGACGCTTACCGATGTGAGGGAACTTATGAGTCAAAAACATGTTATTTTTATAGTGATCCACGAACGATTGAAGTCAGTTTTTCCCGTCGTAAAAATGGCACCCTTCATAAAGTTTGCTCTCTAATTTCCTGGACGAGCTTCCTCGGGCTGAGAAGACACCAGGCCCAGTGGTGTAAAAATCTCAAAGAGGAAACGGGCCTCTTCACCGATGGCTCTGGAAATTACAAAGTAGAGTGGCAGAAAGTGAACGAACAGTGAGCCTTCTTGAAATCAAAAAGTTGACAAGCTCGTTTTTCATGAGAGGGAAACTTTATCCTGCTATCGAACATTTGGACTTAACGATAGAGAAAGGCCAAACGCTGGGTCTGGTCGGGGAGTCTGGTTGTGGTAAAAGTGTCACCTCCTTATCTATCCTCCGCCTACTCGATGAAAGCTCTGCAAAAATCACCCATGGTGAGATTCTTTTTAAAACAAAGGATCTCTTGAAAATATCCCTCGATGAACTGCGCTCTATACGAGGGCGCGAGATCAGCATGATTTTTCAAGAGCCCATGACAAGCCTTAACCCTGTCTTCACGGTTGGCGACCAAATTGCCGAGGTTTTCCAAATCCACAAGCACATGTCTTCGAAAGAGGCTAGAAAGCAAGCTATAGCCATGCTGGAGGCCGTTCATATCCCCCTAGCCCAGCAACGCTACAAGGAGTATCCCCACCAGCTTTCTGGGGGAATGAGGCAGCGTGTCATGATAGCCATGGCATTGTCCTGTAAACCTGAGCTGCTCATAGCTGACGAGCCCACAACCGCCCTGGACGTCACCATTCAGGCCCAGATTCTTGGGCTCATGAATCAAGTCCAGCAGGAACTGGGAATGGCTATACTCCTAATCACCCATGATCTTGGGGTCGTCTCTCAAGTCTGTGATCATGTCGCTATTATGTATGCAGGAAGAATCGTCGAATCAGCCAAAACAAGTTCTATTTTTCTATCGGCTCTACATCCCTACACACAGGGGCTCTTGAAAGCGAGGCCTAAACTTGGCAAAAAGCAAAGCTCTCTCGCTAGCATAGAAGGCCAGGTCCCATCCCTCACCTCAAGACTGACTGCTTGCCAGTTTGCTGACCGCTGTGCCCACGCTATGCCTCGCTGCCATAGCGAAGCCCCGACTCTTCTTGCCTCTCCGCAAGACCCGAGTCATAAAGTAGCTTGTTGGCTTTACCTTCCTTAAGAGGAGTCCCCCCTAGAAATTCTTTCGAATGAGGACTTCCCCCTTTGAATTCCCCCTACTTATTTGTAGGAGAAGAGGACCTTATGTTTGATTTGGCAATCATAGGTGCTGGATTCAGTGGAACTGTTATGGCGGCACAGCTGCTCCGTCAGACAAAAAACACAGATAAAACTCTCCGCATAGCCCTGATAGAGAAAAAAGAATCTATAGGTCAAGGGACAGCCTACGGCACCACAGAGGACTGTCACCTCCTCAATGTCCCCGCCGGCAAAATGAGCGCACTATCTACAGAGCCCCAACATTTTTTAAACTGGCTTCAGGTTCAGTCTGAAAAATTGAACTTTCCATCCTACACCAGCGGATCTTTTGTGCCTCGTCGGATTTACGGGCTCTATTTACAAGACTTGTTAACGAAGAGTATCGAAGGGAAAGGTAAGAACACTGAATGTGTGACTCTACAACACTCTGTGGAAGATCTAGAGTTCATAAAAGACGAGGCCCATGTATTCTGCAAAAATGGCGAGGTTCTGAAAGCAAAACAAGTCGTCCTTGCAACGGGGAACTACCAGCCTCTCGTCCCTAAAATCCCATCTGGGCAATTCGAAGGCTGTGCACGCTATGTAAACGATCCTTGGGCAAAAGACGGACTCCGAGGTTTCAAACCAAACGACGACATCCTCATCATTGGGACGGGTCTCACCATGGTGGACCTTATCCTAAGCTTGCATCAAAAAGCTCATAGAGGAACGATCCATGCCGTCTCATTCAAAGGATTTCTCCCACAGCCTCACAAAGCCTCTCCGGAATATCCGTCCTTTCTCGATCTCACAGAGCATAAAAAGATCTCCATCCGAAAACTGACATCGTTAGTCCGTCATCACATTCGAACTGCAGAACAAGCAGGGGGAAACTGGAGAGCTGTTATCGACTCCTTACGCCCTAAGACTCAGGCTTTGTGGACAGCCCTTTCTCTCGAGGAGAAGAGAAGGTTTCTACGGCACGTTCGCCCCTTCTGGGATGTGCACAGACACCGCATAGCCCCAGACGTTTTTCAACTAATGCAAGACTTTAAAGCAAGAGGACAACTTGTTCTCCATGCTGGTCGCCTGCAGTCTTTAAGAGAGTCTTCACATGCAATGGAAGTCAAATTGGCCCTGAAAGGGTCTAGGGGCTCTCAAACGCTAAAAATTCAAAGTGTCATAAACTGCACAGGTCCCAACTACAATGCTCTCAAAAATCAAGACCCTCTTATTCAAAATCTGTTGAAGAGATCCTATATCAGTCCCCATATTCTCGGCATGGGACTGCAAGCCTCCTCCAATGGAGCAATGATCCAGCAAGATGGCACCCGCTCTACCCGACTCTACACTCTAGGCGGTCTGCAGATTGGAGAACTGTGGGAAAACACAGCTGTTCCCGATCTCCGTGTCCAAGTAGAGAAACTGAGCAAAACGCTTTTAGGTGTATGGTCCTCGCAATAACGAAGTGGCAGAACCTCGTCATTGCGAACCAACTTGTCTAAGTATTCATCGCAGAACCTCGTCATTGCGAGCGAAGTGAAGCAATCTCCGTGTAAAGGCAAGATTGCTTCGTCACCTCCGCCTCCTCGCAATGACGAAATCGCAGAATCTCGTCATTGCGGACTAGGACTGTAGGTGGCCTATCAGTAGGATCTATACAAAATTGACGACTTTTTTTCGTTCGGGGGCAACGTGGAGTTGGTCTTTATTTTTAGCGGCTAGTTGACCACAGGCTGCTGAGACCTGAGCACCCTTGCTGTATCGAACAGGGGCCGGGATGCCCCTCTTGGAGAGATAGGATTGGAACAAACGAATATCCTCATCACTCGGCCTTTCATAAGGCAGACCTGGATGATGGTTAAAGGGGATGAGGTTGACCTTTGCTCGAAGTCCATGGAGAAAGCCCACCAGCTCGCGTGCCTCCCTCTGCGAGCAATTTTTATCCTTGATCAGTATATATTCCATCGTAAGAGGGTCACCCGTCATTTTTTGATAAGTGAGCAGAGACTCTTTAAGGACAGCCAGCGGAAAGCGCCTATTGATAGGCATCAGTTCGCTACGCAACTCATCCCGACAGGCATGCAGAGAAATAGCCAGAGCAACCCGTAGCTGCTCTGCAAGTTCAATAATTTTATCAGCCACTCCCGCTGTCGATACGGTCACCTTACGAGTGGAAATTCCATACTCATCGATCAAGAGCCGAACCGTTTTCAAAACAGCTTGAAAATTATCGAGCGGCTCACCCATCCCCATGAAGACCACATGGCTGATGCGACGACCTTCTGCATGAAGCAGGCTTTGTGCAATCGCAAACTGGGCCATGATTTCTGTGCTGCTCAAACTTCTAAAAAAACCCAGTTTCCCAGTCTGACAAAACGTACAGGCCTGACGGCAACCAACCTGACTCGACAAGCAGAGGCTCGTCCTACCCTCATAACGAAGGATGACGGCTTCAATCATTTGATTCTTGCAGGTGCGCAGAAGTAACTTGCTCGCTCCGTCCTCCGAGTCCAAACGCTCATGGACCTCAGGCCATTCTTCGGGAAGTTCTTTGGCTATTCTTTCCCTCAAACTCTTGGGGACATTCGTCATCTCTTCCGGCCTGAAAACCCTGTGCTCGAAAATCCACTCGCAGACCTGCTGCCAGCGGTAAAGGGGCTCCCCCCACTGAGTGCAGAGTATTTCCTTTAGCTCTTCCCGACTTTTCTCGATCAAACTCATAACTTTTTTATTCCAAACTGTGAAATCTTCCCACTGGCTAGAAAATTCAGAAGAGATTGGGCAGAAGTACGGATCATCAAATCAAGATCTGGGCGCAGACAATGACCTTCCTCATCGAATACGGCATGAGCTTCTGAAATGGAAATGGAGCTAGGGAGAACAAGAGCACCATTGTGAAAACAGACAGATCTCAAGTGCTCCAAGGCCTTAGTGGCCCCAAGACTCCCGGCAGCGACTCCAATAAGATTCACGGGCTTACCAGCGTAGGCGGCAGGATAGCCTAAATTTTCGAGAATAGCCATAAGTACAGCAGAAAAACTCCCGTTGTACTCCGGGGTACAGAGGATCAGACCGTCCGCCTTAGCCACGTCCCTTTGTAGCTCCCCTGCAACCTCAGGGGGGAAGGCTGAACCCAAGAAAGGGAGCTGTAGGTCCTTGGGTTCAAAGACTTTTACTGAGGCCCCCTCCTTCTGAAGTTCATCGACAATAAGGTTCATAGCACTTCTGGTCCGGCTATCCTGACGCACACTGCCACAAACAAGAAAAATATGCTTTCCAGAACCTAGTTTTAAGCTTCTCACCCCAGACACGTCTGGTTGAAGCTTTGTTTTTCTTTTTTCCATTTAAAATCCATAAAATCGGATATTTCTCATAAAAAAAGTTATCCCCAGGGTCTGGGGATAACTCCGATCAATTCCTCTTGAAGTCTTTGATCTCACTAGGGTTCTCCTGTTTGCCTATGATTTGCGCAAAAGAGAAGTTCATGAAATCATTCCATGACATTTCAGCAAAAAAATTAGTCCCTCAATATGCAAAAGGACTCCTATTAAGCAAGAAAAACTAGGGTTTAAAAACTTTATTTTTTCTAAAGAGGGCACCTCGGCCCTCTTAGAATTCTCGCCTTATCAGCCCTCTAAAAAAGAGAGGCCATGGGTTCTCGAAAGCTTACCCTATTTTTAATCTCGCTGAGTAAGCCGCCAATGAACTCCTCTTTGGCTAGCTTCGTCTGCTCTTCTATGCCATAGCGTCTTACCGTTACCGTCCCCTTGTCGACCTCGTCCTGGCCAGCAATCAGTAGAATAGGGATCTTTCGCTTGCTATGATTTCTAATCTTTTTCCCGAATGTATTGTCCGAAGTATCAAGCTCCACCCGAACACCTTCTTGGAACAATCTCTTTTCTAAGTCCTCACAGTAGGACAAGAACTGGGTCGAGATTGGGATCAGAACAACTTGGACAGGAGCTAGCCAAGTTGGAAAAGCACCCCCATAATATTCGATCAGGTAGCTTACAAAACGCTCGTGCGTCGAAAGTGGCGCTCGATGGATAACCACGGGAGCTTCTTCTTTCCCGGAAGCATCGATATATTTTAACTGAAAATTCACAGCTGCAAGGAAATCAAGTTGGATGGTGGAAACAGTTTCCTCTCGCCCCATGAGGTTCTTAAACTGAACGTCTATTTTGGGCCCATAAAAGGCTGCCTCACCGATACCGACATAGTAGGGCACCTTCGCCTCATCTAGACACTTCCTTAAGATGGCCTCTGCCTGGACCCACATCTCATCGGCACCCTTAAATTTGCTCAGATTCTCGGGGTCCCGGAGAGAAAGGCGTAAAGTGTAACTTTTCAGCTGGAAGACGCGATAAAATTCAAGGTATAAACTTAAAACACTCGCAATCTGCTCTTCAACCTGATCGAGCCTACAATAAATGTGGGCATCGTTTTGAGTCATACCCCGAACGCGCAACAGCCCGGAGAGTTCCCCTGACTGCTCATAGCGAAAGACGGACCCGTATTCAGCTAGACGTAAAGGCAGATCCCGATAGCTACGCATCTTATGGCCATAAACCAAGTGATGGTGGGGGCAGTTCATCGGTCGCAAATAGTATTTCTGCCCTTCTTTATCATCCCCACCGTCATGACAGCGCATAGGAGGAAACATCGACTCTTCATACGCGGGCAGATGCTGGCTCTTTAAAAAAAGCGCATCCTTAGCTAAAACGGGAGTGCTCACCCTTTTGTATCCAGCTTTGAACTCCATCTCTTTTGCAAAAGTCTCGATCTGATCCCGAAGGGCAGCCCCATTCGGTAGCCACATGGGCAGACCCTTACCGACCAAATCATCCACGAAGAAAAGTTCTAACTCTTGCCCTAAAACTTTGTGGTCAAATTGCTGAGCCCGCTCCCGCCTCGAAACAAAGTCCTGCAGTTCCTCTTTTGTTTCGAAGGCCAAAGCATAGATCCGAGTCAGCATTTTATTGGCCTCGCTACCGAGCCAATAAGCCCCAGCAAGCCTATCCAACTTAAAAGCCTTCAAAGGCAGTTCTGCCGTATTTTCAACATGGGGGCCCTCACAAAGATCTGTAAAAGGACCATTGGAGTAAAAGCTGAACTTACTGACTCCCCTAGCTTTTAGATTCTCAATATTTTGAACCTTATAGGGTTCCTTAAGGGACTCTACCTTTTGCAAAGCCTTGGCAAAGTCTGCCTCTTCTAAACTAAACGTCTGCTTAGACTTAATGATGGCTCGCATGCGTTCTTCGATGCGGGGCAAGTCCAGGTCTGAAATCTTCTTATCCTGAAAGTCAAAATCATAAAAAAAACCCGTTTCCGTCGGTGGACCAAATCCAAGCTTAACACCGGGAAATTCTATTTGAACAGCCTGAGCCAAAACATGGGCTAAAGAATGTCGGATGGCAAAAAGCTTTGGATTCTTTTCTTTTAAACTAGACTCGTCCATGATCACTTCTCTATAAAAACAGGTTTATGAAGCTCAGAACTTATACCGGATTTTTAAGGGTAAGGCTAGAGATCTCAATCACAGACAAATGAGATAAAGTCAGGGGATTAAGATAAAGTCAGGAGGTTAAGAAGAGGGAAGAGCTAGGGTTGAAACTCAGTTTAAGGCTTCCCGCAAGATTCGAACAGCAATGACAGGTGAGCTGTTGATGTACCGACTGGGACAACCTTCTAGACCTTTTCGATCGACGAGAAGTCTATTGTAAATGGCCTCAAGAAGAGCTACGCCACCCTTTGAGTCATGGAAAGCATAGTGCTCTATTTTTTCTCTATGTTGCCCCTCTGCTCGACTTGCCATAAGTTTTAGCAAGCTCTGACACCTTTGGACCTTGCTCATACGAACTTGCTTAGGAACTGGTGCTAAGTTTTGTTGGGAAGAAGGGAGGACAAAGGGCTTTTGGCTCTGTTTTTTCTTCTTGTCCATCCGTTGAATTCTTAGTTTGAGCGTGTGCCATTTAATCCCATAGCGATGGAAAATTTTGCCATCAAACTTTTTCTCCAGCTCCTCCTTCACAATATAACCCTGCCAGTTGAGAAAAACGGGCCCCTTTGCAGACTGTCTCAACAGCTGGGGAACCGTCGACTGGACGATATCAAGTCCAATATGAGGATACAGTCTACCGACGATAATACAGGCATAAGAAGGTATAAGGCTTGGGTCCTTCTCCGCCTTCAGGACGAGATCTCGATGGTCCTGATAAAAATCAAGTTGAGCTTGATCCGACAGAGACTTCTCCCAGCCAAACTTTACAGATGGATTCTCATCGATAACACAGACTTTAGGTTTTTCACTCATAGTTGAAGCACCCAATAGTGACGGTTAAAATTTCGTGTAGTATTTTGATTTTTATGACATATTTTGGAAAGAAAAGACAGTCTTATTTCAGGGGGGCAAGAAGAGGGGGCAAGAAGAG
>JAGNWK010000145.1 GCA_017985985.1 Oligoflexales bacterium | reverse complement strand
TGGGCCATTTGCTGAACTTCGAGTCTGAAATTACAGATCGATTGGGAGCAGCACAACTCGAAAGCGTCTCGATAAAACCGAGGGGCAGAAGCGAACTCAAAGATTTTTATTTCGATCTTACCTATCGTCAAGCGGGGAGTTCGATGACGACTCAAATCGGAGCTGTCGTACGCTCGGGGATTTTTGATATCCCCGTCGGAGATAGTGGAACTACCATCACAGTCTCCCGTTTGTTGAAACCCGAATTTGGGTTCCCAATCCCTTGAGAAAAAATGAGAAGTGCTGCTGATAAGCTTTTGCCACCCATTCCTTTTCTCAATCCACTTAAAAGAAAAAAGCAGATACCTTGGTATCTGTCTTAGAACCCATTGTGGCAGGAAAGACTCCTCAAGAGCCCGTTGAGATCATTCTCGATAGAAAACCAAGAAAAAGAGACCATTTGTAATCCACCGGTCTGCTTTGAAATGTCAAATATATGGATGACAACGAGTGTCAGTTCGCCAGGGCGGGGCAGCAGTTCACTATCTTTCTTGCCTCTAACCATAAGCCCCCAGCTTTAGTGGCAGAGACAGTCCTCTACCGCTTTGAACACCTTCCTTCTCCCAGAGACCCCTACCGACAGCCCTTTCCAGGTCACTGCCTGGCATGATGAGATGGTTCTATGCTCTGGCCATGGGACCTATCACACACAAAATCTATGAGAGACGTAAACCTGAAGAGACTATCCTTTACCAAACTCTTGCAAGTCACCTGAACACCTTCCTGGCTCATCTTGCTGCAGAGGGCAAAGCTATACCCAAGCATGTCGACAAGGAGCTATGGGCCTTCCTCGAGTGTGCCGTCCTGGCTTACGGGTTTGTCCGGCTTAAGTGTGAGGGTTGCACTAGGGAGCATCTTGTAGTCTTCTCATGCAAGAAGAGGGATTTTTGTCCTTCTTGTGGCGGCAAGAGGATGGCTGAGACAGCTGCCCATTTGATAGACAATATCCTCCCCCGCGTGAAGGTTAGGCAGTACGTGCTCTCGGTCCCCATCCCTCTCCGCTACTGGATGGCCTCAAGTAAAAAGCTGCTGGCAAAAGTACACAAGATTTTTGCCTCCGAGGTGGAGAGCTTCTATGTAGATAAGGGGGCTAAGAATCGCAGTGGTTCCGTAACGTTTGTGCAAAGATTTGGATTCGCATTGAACTTAAATGTCCATTTCCATTTGTTGCAGATTGAAGGATCTTATGAGCCGAAGTCTACTGCCCAAGTGAAGTTTCTCAAAGGCAAAAGCCCAAGGGATGAAGACATCGAGGGACTTGTTGCAAGGATTAGTCAACGGGTCATCAAAGTTCTCAGAAAACTTGGCTATCTAGTTGAACCTGAATAATTCAAAAACACTTAAAAATATGGTCTTTTCTTTCTTTTTATGAGATAAAAACTGCCTGTTTTATGAATTGAGTGATAAAAATCCTTGTAGTTGATATGCGTCCTAAAAAGACCGAAATAGAGAAGACAGGCAACCAGAGCAGCATGTTTGAGCAGCGGCTAGATGAAATGTTAGATGAGCACCACCCCCTCTATACGCTTGCTCACACATTGAGGTGGGAGAACTTTGATAAAAAGTTTTGCCCCATGTTTCAAGAGAGAGGAAGGCCTTCGATTTCGACAAGACTAATCTTAGGACTTTTGTATTTGAACATACCTTCAATCACAGTGATGAAGATGTGGTGAGAAGATTTAAGGAGAATCCTTACTGGCAATATTTCTGCGGAGTTCAATTTTTTCAGAGGGAAGAACCTTGTGATCCGACAGTTTTAGTAAAATGGCGCAAGAAGATGGGTGAAGAAGGGGTTGAGACCCTTCTTCTTATTCGAGATGTAGAGAGAAAATTTGCCTTGGCTGCATGCTCTAGCGAAAAGCTTCGTTCTTATCTGGATTTGAGCAAAAAAATTGTTAATCAGAGAAAAGACAGCAAAGACAAAGTTTACAGTTTTCATGAGTCTGCAGTTGAATGTATCGCTAAGGGAAAAGCTCATAAACGCTATGAATTTGTCTGTAAAGTCTCTGTTATGACGACGAATCATTCGAACTGGGTCGTCGGGGTAAAGGCTTTACATGGAAGACCTTATGATGGTCACACGATCCCCACGGCTCTGGAACAATTCAAGAAAATAATCGGTAAATTTACGAGAATACCACACGAATACAGACTCACGATCGTCTTAGATATGGATGAAACACTCGTTGATGCTCGATCTGGTGTTCTTCACATAAGGCCTTTTGCACATGAAATTCTACAACTTCTTTCCTCAAGCCCAGGTGTTGAAATTGTGTTTTGGACAGCTGGAAGGGAGGATCATGCAAGGTCAGTTGCCACCGAATTAGTTAAAGCAAACCCTATTCTTTTACACAACAGACCGCATCTCGTGTTTCGTGGTAACTGGATGGGCCAAGATGATGGCGGATACCATACCAAACCTTTAACTTTCATTGCTAATTATGGAGGCAGGAGAGACCGAGTCCTTTTGGTCGATAATTCTGAGTATATTGCAAGGACTTGCGGTGGGCCTGCAATTCGTGTTTCTGATTATCGCCCTTCATATGATGGTAGGCATGAGGATCTACGTCCCCTGGGGGTTATTTTACAAGCTCTCATTTCTGCAGCTGAGCCTTCAGCTGGAGCTTCTTTTTCAATCTCTGAATTTTTTGAAAGTACCCGAGGGCGGAGGCCTCCCCACCACCATTATTTTACTGGAATGGACCCTGCACGAAGTTTGACTTATTTTCATCCATCCCAAAGGGGAGAACCGCGTTATTTCCTTGGTGGCCGAGCTCCTAGTTCTCCTCCCTCTACTCTCCTCCCCTATTTTAGGTCAGGAAGAGTTCCCACCGATCAAACGCCTCAATGTAGCTCAGGAGCGAGGTCAATGTTGAGGGCTGATGGAGGCAGTATTTCCTGGCCACTTCCTTCGCCTCTGCTATATCTTCACTTAGCCCAAAAAAAGCGAACCAACGAGGGAGCCCGAGGGCCCCCTTTATCCATTTTCATTTGTTGCAGATAGAAGGATCTTATGAGCCAAAGTCTAGCGGCCAAGCTAAGTATCTCAAAGGCAAAAGCCCAAGGGATGAAGACATCAAGGGACTTGTTGCGAGGATTAGTCACGGGTTGTCAAAGTTCTCAGAAAACTTGGCTATCTAAAAGAATTAGATGTGGACGAGTTGCCGACAGATCCTCTCTTCGAGCTAGAGCCGACTTACGATCAAAGCCCTAGCCCCTTCTCGGATCCAAGCACTGTTTGTGGGCGTTGTTGCACAAGGAAATTGTTGAATGACAAGGGATTCGAGCTGTCTAGATCCTATGCAACTTTATAACTCTGAGGCATTCCTAGCTGGGTCATCTTGTTGAGGATGGATGAACGAATCCTGGCTTCTGTTACCTGACGA
>JAGNWK010000081.1 GCA_017985985.1 Oligoflexales bacterium | reverse complement strand
GCATTCTCGCTTCCAAAGTCAAAATCTACAATTATACACTTAGCAGCTAGAAGGAGGTCATTTTCATCGCAAGCTTCTTCGAAATCAAAAGGGCTAGTAAACGATTCAAAATTTACATCTGCTCCCAAAGTCTCTCTCCATGCTTCAAGAAAAAAAATGTCGTCATCTATCATAATTACACTAGGCTTTTGATTCATTACTAATTTTTCCTATAATGAGGAGAAGTGAAGATATAGTTTCATCGTCAATTCTACCCTTCTTAATTTTTATAAAAATATTAAGGCAAGATTCCAAAATTTCCTTTTCTCTTTTATCCATTTTTCCTAATAGGTTGAGAAAATCTCGGCGCGTATTCATCTTAATTTTTCTGAATGTATTTAGTATCTTATGTTCCCATTTTCTATAGCTTTGTTCCTGATAACTCATACTTTCACCATCTAAAAAAAGGGCAAACTCACTTAAACTCATTCCTTCAAGATTAGCAAATGTCTTGAGCAGGCCAATTGAGTTTATGAATCGATCATAAGGAAGGCTTTCACTTTCGATTTTGCAATATCTCGAAGGGTCATACCCCAAATTATAGGCCATTTCCTTAGATGACAAATTGTTTTTCTCTCGGTGATTTCTTAAAAAGAAACTTAATTTTTTCTGTAGAATTTTTTTATCTTGTAATTTTGATTGTCTTTTTTTGTCCATACATAACATCCTGTAGTAATTAGTTTATGTATAAATCTAGATAAACGCGTGTCTTATAGTCCTTTTTTGTCAATTAAAATGCTCTCATGATCGCCAAAAATTGTCTATTACACATTGACCATAAAACGCCAATTTAATACTTTGCGAGAAAGCATTTTTCTCTCTCACGGACTTGACCCGTGGAAGTCAACCGCTGAAAAGTTTCCAGAAGGAACGACCAAAATGGGATTTGGGAAAAGTTATGATTTCGCTAGAGAACAAAGCATGACTGGAATTGAGTCAGGCGAGCTCAGGGCTTTTTATGCAACACCCCTTGTAGTATTAGAGCAAAAATAGTGTGTGTATGTCGCTTTGATTGAAGGTCATCAAAGCTGAAGCATATAGAACTCAGGTTAAGGGTAGAGAGATGATTTTACAGGTTGTGCTGACGTTAATGTTACTGGGATTTCCTCTAGCGCTTGCTCAGGGAGGGCGAGGGGGTCCAGGTGGACATGGTGGACCAGGCTTCACTGGTAGTGGGGGAGACGGTGGACATGGAGGAAATGGGGGCGAGACTGGAGGCCCTGACGTGCGACCAACGGGGGACGTGGGGGAGACGGTGGTCACGGAGGAAAACGTGAGGCTAGAGAGAGTCGAGAAGGAAACGGTGGCAGAGAGTCATCTAGAAGAGAACCTTCGCACAGTGAACGTCATGAAAAAGGAAAATAAAATGTACATATTTCCGTATGCACTGTTTTGTGCTCTATGTTTCTGCTTTTGTACAAAATCAAAAGACGGGAAACATGGAGCTAACGGGAAGGACTCCACCGCAACTACCACTGCCACTGATGGTGAGGACGGGGAACCTGGACTAAATGGAGGCAACGGCGGACACGGCGGCAACGGTAAAGGCTATGACGCTGACGCAGATAAAAGCCGGAAGGACTCAGCTCCAGAAAAAGAGGAAGAGAAAGAGGGAATATGACATTTGAAATTATGCTGTTTTCTGTCTTCCTCTTCGTTCAAAGCTCTATAGCTCACCTTTCAGCTCCAGGTGGTAGTGGAGGAAGAGGCGGACCTGGCATGGTCGAAGGAGGAAAAGGCGGAGACGGGGGAAAAGGAACTGACGGAGACAAAGGAGGTGATGGTGGCAAAGGCGGAAGAGGATATAACGGTGGGAACGGTGGCTGTCCAGAAGGAAAAGGCGGAGAGGGAGGAAAAGGAATGGGAGGCCGGGACGGACAACCTGGTAGGGATGGAGGTAGTGGAAGAGACTGTAGAGAACCATCCCACAGTGAACGTCACGAAAGAGGCAAGTAATTAGGTTTTTATCTTAAGCGAAAGAGCTGGGAGGATCGTACAATCTTCCTTGCTCTTCTCTTTTATCATCTAGCATTGCCTTCACCGCCTCTGTTTCATTACGTGGGGAGGATGAAGAAAATGAAATGGGGTCAGCCTTATTATAGGGGCTGACCCCATTTTCATTCATTTTTTATTAAAGAGCGCGAGCAAGAGCCTGATCGCTTTCTACCCAGCTTTTTCTCGCTTCATCAACAAGGCGGCCCTTCTCGTTAAGAGCGTTCATAAGATCTTCGGGAAGTCCATTGCCAGTCTCATCAGACAGAGAAAGCACGGTCATAGCCAAACCACCGCCAAATATGGCCAAGCCGGTAATCACGGCCCCTATCCCAACACCAAAATTTACTTTTTCCCCTACGCTCCACGTACTGCGGCCACTCACCTTAGTCCCTGCAGTGGGTAGATCTGCTAACTTGGCAGACCTCACCGATGCCTCGAGATCAGCACCCTCCCCTCGCGCCCCCCCCCTCTCCTCCAGCACAGGCATTAGTCGGCTCTCAGCAGCGTCAGCAGCACCAGCAGCACCAGCAGCGTCAGCAGCACCAGCACCGGCAGGCATTAGCGGCCTAACCCGATCTCCCTCCCCATAGGCCTCTGCCCTCGCCTTTCTCGCACTTTCAACCGCCGTCATAGGAGCGTCTACAAAAACATCTCCCAAGGCATAGAGTATTCGTTTCCCTAGTGGAGGCTCTCCACCTAACTCTAGCTTTCCAGAGAAATATCCATTTTCACCTTTGATGGCCCTGAAAACCCCTGCAGCGACAAAGACGCTCCCCAAAGCCATTAGGCCGATGCCCACTCCGAGCTTCACAGGGTTCTTGCCAGCAGCAGCATGCGGCACTGGTGCAGGGGTCGACAAAACAACCCCCTCTGGAGCCCCAGATGTAGGTTCTGCACAGCTAGAACGTCCATCTGCACCTGCATCGGAAAACACGCCACCATTATGTTCACAATTCGCCTGTTCAAATTCGGCCATCGCTTGCGCTTCAGCTAGCTTCGCATCTGCTAAGGCTTTTTTATTATCTTCCGTAGGGGCTTTTTTCACCTCAACGGTAGCTTCCTGCACGCGTTTGTCGGCCTCTTCCATTTGTTTTTTTAAAGCAGCGACTTCGTCCTCTGTTGGTTTGGGCGCTGGAGGAGGAGTCACTTCAGGGATAGGTGTACAAGGGGCGTCGGCTAAGGCTAAGCTTCCACTAGAAGCCATCTGACCGACGGCCTGAGTGTTAGATTGAGCTGTATCATAAAGTGGGCTTTCAACCAGAAGGTTGAACTGCTCCCTTGAGTTCACAACGTTGACAAGCTGGATCCCAGCTGAGCTTCGGGCATCCCCTCTAGGCCTCTGCCCTGCAAGAGCAGCGAAATTGCCGATTTGATGATGCAAACCATCCGAGTCCTTATGTTCTCTGATAAACAGCGCCCTCAGCTCTGGAGAGCTTTCTGCGGCTGAATAGTTGCTCCTAACCGGCAAGCCACAGAACATATCGCGAGACTGGCCTCCATACCTTCTTGCCTGTTTTTTGCCAGGACTCTTCTCCAGATCGCTCCAGACACAAGAGCGCACTTCCACGGCGTAGAATCCCTCTAATAGACGCCCTTCCAATTTCACCAAAAGATTAATATCTGCACTAGGATTTTTGCCTCGATTCGTCTCCACCCGCCTCATGATTCCCTCTGTGCAGTTCGTAGAAGATCCTTTCGGGCAGAAACTATAGTGGGCAATGTCAGCTTCTGGGTCTTTCTTCACATGAATTTCAGCCCAAGCAGCCCCACTTGGACTAGATTTTGCCTCTATATCAAGATCCGTCGTTTTAAGCAGGGAGGAGTCGACTAGGCTTGGAGTCGGTAGGGTGTCCAAAGCAAGGTTCTGTAAACATTCTGGAGCCTTGGCTTCTCCAGTCCCCGCTTTGGTGTCCTTCGACTTCGTTACAGGAGCTGGAGCTGGAGTACTTTTTTTATTACTTCTACAGGCCCCTGAAAATGCTGTCATCAGCAGTAGAACTGGGAGACAAACCCTCATAATTTTATTTCCCTAAAAAATGGATTTTTTTATCTCGCCTATTTTATCATGAAGAGTCTAGAACTTAAGTAAACCTTCTTCCTGATTATAAAATTGGGGGAGTTGCTTCACTTCACGGATCAGTCCAGCTTGCTGATTTCTCAAATAGAGAACGATGTTTTTATTTCTATGATCTGTCTTCAGCACATCGATTTCTTTCTGAATTTCATTAATCTTTGTAATTTGATCATCGTTCTTATAAATTTCGTCTAAGATACTATTGAATTTTACTTTTTCTTCTTCAGAAAGACCTGTGGTATTCGAATAACGATGATACTTATTGATCGCCATCGGATCTGTATCTACCGTCACGGTTCCATTGTCTTTTTTTTCTATAACGACCCCAGGCTCCGTGTATATTCCAGATTTTGGGATGAGATCACCTACTTTGGCTATTGTCATAAGCTCTCCTTGATAAAACTTAATATCTCTTGCATCTGAGTACCAGATGCGATCAAGAACCTATTTTATATTCTGGAATTTCCAAAAATTTCGGCTTAACACCTGTCGTCCTCATAAGATGAAACAATTCTGCTTTCAAATAGCTGATCATTTTCATATCTTGCGGACTAGAAGGAGCGGACTCCATATTTTGTATCTTCTCCTGCAAACTATGGACCCTATCTTCTGGATTATCTATGCCTTTGACCTTATCCATCACAGAGTTGAATTCTGTCCTCTCATCAGGATTGAGGCCTTTTAAGTACCCATGACGAAAGTGTTGCTTTACGGCAGTAGGCTCAGCCTCTGCCTGTATTTTACCGTTAAATGTTTCACCTCCTCCTTTACTTTTCGCAAGCACAGCTGGAGCTGCATCTGCTGTAAAAATAGGGTCACCAATTTTTAAACTCATAGAACCTCAAGAGATCATCCAGAAAGGAACTTGATAAAATTCTTCAGTGATATTTTAACAGAACTTGATGAAAAGATAGGGGGCAAAATTCGCAGTGTTCATTGACAAAAGGTGGCATAGAGCCAGTTATTAGGTCCTACATACGCCGAGAACAAACTCCCATTAACAGTTCTGGTCGAGGAAACACTCCATCCTGTCATAGCAAAATTCATGCTTGATGCTCCCGCCACGGCAGCTGAAGCGTTACTCCCAAGATTGGTCGTGACAAATGAACCACTGGTATTATCAGTGACTCCATAACCTTGCAAAGTTGCTGAAATACCACTCATATAAGTCACATAAGCTTTTCCCTCTGCACTAAAGGTAAGGGAGCTGTTCAATAACTGTTCGTTGTTAACACTGATACCACTGATTCCTAGACTTGAATCCAACGTTGAGCTCAACCAATTTGAACTGGAAGAGCAGCTCGCTAAAGCGCTATTGCAAGCTGTATAGTAAACTGCATTATTGCTACGATCATAATAGCTAATCGCAGGTTTGGCCGTCGCCGGATTAAGCGCTATACTCAGACCTTCACGCCCAGCATTTAAAGCTGTGATTTGAGGTCCAACACCTAACCAAGTCAGACCATTTGTCGTGTAATTAAATCTCACCTTTTGCAAAGTGAGATCATAATAAGACACAACAATATTGCCTTTTTTATCAAAATCAGCAGCGAGCCTTGTCGCATAAGATGCTCCCAAAAGATCGACAGTAGAATAACCCGTAAACGCCCCCAAAGTTCTGTCAAACAGAGCAGCGCGTACACCTGTCCCTCCTGCCGCTGTTGAATTCATGACGAGCATAAGGGGACTGGCGACCCCTTGAGAATACAACATCTCTACTGCCGTATCATCCCTAGCTGGAGCTGTAGCTGTAGCCGTCTTGCCATTGATAGGAAATTGATAAAAAGTCCAATCACCAGATCCATCTGAAGCCGAGTTTGTAGCTAAGAAATATCGAAACGTGGCTCCATCATAGTAAGAGATCCAAGGACGATCATTGTTGTCAAAAGCTAACGAAGGAAACATGGGGGAAGACGTATTGGGAAGAGTCCAATACATCCAGGGAGAGCTCGCTCCAAAATCATCTTGAAATGCATACTTCAAGACGGCTCCTACGGAAGCTCCGACGGAAAAATCAACATAGGCGACAGCAACCCGCCCATCACTCGTCGAAGCCGTTGAAATGTTCCTTGTTTGCCCAGTCGTTAATCCAAGTTGGATACCACCACTCAGATCTGGTAAATACGTATAGTAAACAGAAGACGCTGAACTAGAGGCCGAGGTGATATCGGCAACGACACCCATATTGATATGGAACGGAGCTGCGGCGCCACCATAAGAAGTGTAAATCTGACTATCCAAAGCATTGAGATCAGCTCCACCAACTCCTGCCCCTGGAGCAGGAAGAGTCAGCGTATCAACCACACCTGCAGAGTTCCATGCGGTTGTAGAAAGGACAGAACTGACACTATTATGATAGTTGATATTAGTCGCTCCGAGATTAGCGATCACATGATAACCAGTTGAACTCTTAAGAAGATCCAACCATGCCGTGCCGGAACCAGCAGCCCCAAAAGTATTACCAGCTGTAAAACTATAGGCTGGACTCGCGTTACAAGCCTGGTTCATTTCAAAGGCTTGTAGAAGTGTATTAGCAGCATTGCGGGTTACAATTTTAGGTGTATCACCGACTATACTGGAATCCAAAAAAAGCTTCGCTGTCACCCCAGTTGTTGCGACAACATTGCTAGCCTGAGCAGTCCACCCAGCTGCAGTCCTACACGTAGAAAGAGCTCCGCGGCAAGAGGAGTAACGGATGTTAGTAGCGGCACTACCGGGATACACGACTGCTGGATAATAGGTCGACGCATCCTGTTTACACCAAGCCACCCCTGTATCCATAAAGGAGGCTATGACGTTAGAGGCCTCAATGGTATCGCTTTCAGCATTCATCGCTACAAAATTGCTAAGAATCGAGCAGTTCGCATTGCAGTGAAGGAAGCGGGCTCTACCCGCTGTTGTGGAGTTCGTCAAATAAATCAATGCCACTTGATCGATGGGACTGACCGCCACCTCTAATGCCCGCGTTGCTGCTCCGGTCACTGTATCAATCACTGCAGCAGTCCAAGTTCCATTACTAGAGAGAGCAGCCGAACGAACAGCCCCTTTGACATTCGTACTCCCATTGGTCCAAAAGACCATTGGCTTCCCATTGCTGAGAAAAGCCAAACGAACCCAAGTTGCAGATCCAACACCAACACGATTATCACCCACCACACTTTCAACTTGAAAAGAACTCCCATTCCACCAACTTAACTTTATGGATGCTGTTCCACCAGTTGCAGAACCGTCATAATAGGCAATAGCAGCCTGACGTGTTCCAGGGATCAACTTAAGGTCGGAATAAAGACCGCGTCCTACGTTTGTTGTATTTGATTTAAGGCCTTTATCAATGACCACGGTCGATGGAGAAGCGCAACTCGCAGCCTCTGCCAAAGTTGTGATATTGGAACTGATCAACCACGAACTTTTTATCGAAGCACGCACAGCACGAACTTGAAAGCGATAAGTCGTCAATCCTGTAAGATTAGACTCCGTGTGCGTAACGCTATTAGCAACTAAAGGAGAAGATGAAACTGGCATAAAGTTATTACAGTCGCTTCCCATACAACGCTCTATTTCGTACGCCGTTTCTTCAGAAGATTGATCAGTCCAAGAGATTTGGATAGATTTTGCGGTAACTATATTGCTTATCAAAGCAGAGGGAGGTTTCGGTGCTGTTTTAAATTCTACTCCCGTGAGCCAAGCGCTCGGGCCGTTCATTCCGTGGGCACGCACTCTAAAAGTATACACCGTCTCTGGGATCAAAGCAGAAGAGGAATAGCTGACTGAATTGGCAGCCAAAGGTGAGCCCGGAGCTTCTGAAAAATTGTTACAAGATAAACCTAAACAGCGCTGAACCTCATAAAAAAACTCCTGAGAAGATTGATCGGACCAAGAAAACTGAACCGAACTATCACTGAGGGCATTGAGAGTGAATTGTGTCGGACTTGGCTCTATAGGAGGATCAGAGATCACTGGTGTCACAATGGCTGGCGTCGTTATATTTCCACTCTCGAGCCAGGCGCTATCTGTCCCCTCAGAAAGGACCCGAATTCGAAATCTATTTATAGATTCAGGAGCTAGTCCACCTTCTGTATGATTCGTCTTAGGAGCATCAAAAGGCGATCCATAAACTGGTCGAAACGACGTACAGCTCAGCTCCGTACACCGTTCAATCTCTACCTTAGTGTAAGAATCTGACCCAGCAGTCCAGGCTATGGATATCACCGAATTCAGAAGCTGGGTCACCGCAAAATTGGTCAGAGGAGAAAGTTGCGTCATCACATTAGGACTTACTGCCCAAGCACTCGAACCATATGCATTAGTTGTCCGAACACGAAATCGATAACTTGTATTAGGTTCCAACGACGCTTGAAGATAAGATGTTTTATTAGCAGCTAAAGGTGAGCTGGCTTGGAACTCCGCACAATCAACCCCCTGACAAAAGCCTACTTCGTAAAAAAGCTCATCCGTCGCAAGATCGGTCCAAAGAATCTCAATAGAATTTGCCGTTCTCACCCCTGCTTTTAAGTCGGTGGGGGTTTTCGAAGGAACCTGCGTGATAGATGATATGTCTGCTGAGTTAGACCCACTTGCTTTAGGAATAGAATTTATTGGTGACTTTCCTTGATCTACAGATGACTCTTCCGGAGGAACTTCGCCTTGATCACTTTTTTTACTACAACTAATAAACAGGCCCGTCACATGGAGAAAAAGGATAACTTTTAAAATACTCCGTATATTCAACAGCCGCATCATCAATTTTTCTTCCTAAGTTCGCGTCTGCAGTCGTGTAGGATCTAATGGAGGAAAGTCTGAAACGTTAGATTTGTCTTTTTCATTCTTTATCTGATTATTTTTAGTCTCTAGATATTTTTTATATTCAAGAGGTTGAAGAATGGGAGAAGGCACGCCATCAGGACGAGGGTTTTCGATAACATCTTTCCAGGCTGTATAAAGAGTCGAAAGAAGTTTATCAACAGCTTGAAGATGCTCTACTTTATTCTCAATATTTCCTTCCACCAGTTTATCGATCATAAATACGTAAAGATTTTCTAAATCGAGAGCCAAAGCTCCTCCAGCTTTAAAGTCTAGAGTCGCCATAAGCTCTGAAATAATGGCTGTCGCTTTGCTAATAAATTTACCTTTGTCAGCAATTCTTTTTTCATTCATAGCTAGAATGGCTTGACGGGTCAATCTGATAGCTCCTTCATAGAGCAGGAGCAGTATCTTACCTTGACTCGCCGTCGTCACTGCTGTTTTTTGATATTGCTGATACGGATGACTCATCGTCCTCTCCTGATCCCAAAACAAAACTAATTTTTTTGAATACCTAGAGAACGAATCGGCAGCTCCCTCCGAAACTTTAATGGCAACGAAAGGTCTGGGGGAAATCGTCACGAAGGCAAGGAGGAGGTCTGGGGAAACTACGCAGTTGGTTCCGCTAGAAATTGTCCATCGATGAAAAGAATTGTGAGCCATGATATTTTTTGTTAGATATGGGCAGTCAAAAACACCAGGGGTGCTGATTTCAGCTGAGAGAGCTCTCGTTCTATTTTGAGAACAGAAAGTTCAACCCTAAGAA
Organism: Oligoflexales bacterium; assembly: GCA_017985985.1. GTDB lineage: Bacteria > Bdellovibrionota_B > Oligoflexia > Oligoflexales > Bog-1112 > JAGNWK01. The sequence goes on along the minus strand of JAGNWK010000081.1, from coordinate 2,505 downwards.
CCTGATCCAGATTATGCTGGCGGAGGGAGAGTGCATGATTTCTGCTGTACAGTGTGCAGGAAAGTCTGAGTTCTATTCAGAAAAAAACACCCGATTCCTTTTGAGTAGTTTCATGGGGAATGCCCTTGATCACTACGATACAGCTCTCTATGGCCTACTTGCCCCTATTATTGCCCCTCTGATTTTTCAAGACACAGATCCTGTCTCCCGACTGATTCTCACGTACGGCCTCATGTCCACAGCGTTTATAACGCGACCTCTCGGATCTTGGCTTTTCGGCAAAATTGCCTATACATATGATGCTCGCAAAATCTTTGCCTTCACTCTCTTGGGCATAGCTTTTACAACTGTAGGGATGGGACTCCTCCCCTCTCACTCTATGGTGGGATCCTTGGCACCCATTTTGTTAGCAAGTTTACGGCTTTTACAGGGCTTTTTTGCTGCAGGCGAATCGACCATTGCTCCTCTTCTTGTCCTGCAACATACCGATCCTAAGAGATTTGGCTTTTCTGGAAGCGTGTATCAAAGCTCGATTGTTCTTGGCATCCTGCTAGCATCTGCCCTTTCTTCTGTTATCTATTCATTGCCCGACTATGAACATCTCTGGAGACTTCCCTTTCTTTTGGGGAGCCTGACGGCTATCGTTGGATGGTTCATTCGCTTTCATTTTTGCACCTTCGATAAAGCAGAGATCTTCAACAAAGAAGGAACATCTTTCTCTGTTTGGTCCTGGATCAAAAAAGACAAGATGAAATTTATTCGTATCATCCTTGCTTCCAGTTTTACCTACATGACCTACTCTGTTCCTTTTGTCTTTTTCAATGTCTTTGTCCCACTTGTCTCTTCGGTAAGTTCTTCTGAAATGCTTGCTATCAACACGGGTTTGCTTGCTCTTGACATGGTTCTGGTCCCCATCTTTGGGCTATTTGCCGATCGCTACAAAGCAAGTCATGTGATGTTTACAAGCGCTCTTCTTCTAGCCTCCCTTCTCATCCCTTTTTTCATCTACCTTCCGTCTGCTTCGCTCCTAGGAGTCAGTCTGATTCGTATCAGCATTGTCATCTTAGGACTGATCTTCCTTGCTCCTTTGCAGGGCTGGTTCTATCAGCAATATGGAGGTGATGAAAAATACGCTCTGATCGGACTTGGCTATGCCATTGGCTCTGAACTCTTCGGACGAAGTCTACCTGCGGTATGCCTTTGGATTTGGAAGTCAAGTGGTTGGGTAGCAGCTCCTGCTATCTATCTCAGTCTGCTTTCCCTGCTCACGACTCTCGTTCTGCTGCCGTCTCTCCGTAGAAACGAGAAATCATGAGCTTAAGCTTAGGGAAACATTTATAAGGTCATTCGTTCACTTTGAGATCCCTGTATTCATCGCAGAACCTCGTCATCGCGAGCGAAGCGAAGCAATCTCCGTGTAAAGGCAAGATTGCTTCGTCGCCTACGGCTCCTCGCAATGACGAAATACACGGCTTAAGTCCATGATTTCGATCAGAATCTAAAACCTGACTCGATTATTGTTATTTTTCACCGATAAGAATCTGGTTCTTAAACGGAATGGAGGGTAGAAACTTGAATCGAATCTTTTTGCTTTTACTCCTTATCATAAGCTCGTGTAAATCAATTCAACTAAGAGAACAGTTCAAACAAACATCCATACTTTCAATGCCAAAATCAGCGGGAAGCGCTGTTGAAGAAGCTGTTCTTAAAATTAATTATATGAATTATGTTCGTGATAAAGATGGTGTTTTATATTTTGATTATACATCGAGCAATATCAATCTTTATGATCGAAATTCAGATATAAGTTCTCAAACGATTGATCAGGATTTTCAAGATAAGATAAGAAAGCATCAAATTCAGGCCATCGTCATTCAATCGAATGGAACTGTCGTCTCAGAGTCTGAACAAAAACCTTTTCCAAAATCATGTTTTAGATATTTTTTAGACAAGCAGTCCAATCGTATCTTTATAGACGAAAATAATGACACAGATACTTTTTTAACAAGCTTAAATCCAGAGCGTGAAATCATGGCTGCTGGCGACCTCTGCGTTGATGACAACTCTAAATTATTATCCTTTAGCAACAAAAGTCTTTACTCAAAATTTCTGAGGACATTTGATAATTTTATTACCTACCTCAATCAAAAAGGCCTCTCAATCCGACCGGACATCAATCAGAAAATCTTTGGCCTTGGCAATGGCTCTTTCCCTGCACGCCCAAAAAGAGGCAACCGAATAACAGCTCAAACGAGAGAAGGTCAATTAGATTCTAGAAGCGACGTCCCTGCACGCCCAGAAATAGACAGACGAACAGGAGCTCTAGAGGTCAGTGAAGCAGTACCACGGGAGGCGGCGAGAGAAGGAGGAGCAGGAGATCAGGGCCAGCGCATCTAATTCGATGCTTTCATAACCTTTTCAAGGTAAGAATCATCCCATGCACATAGCTTGGTTCGCCGCTTAATGCTATTCTTATCATCAATCCTCTTTATCATTGCCAAGGCA
>JAGNWK010000080.1 GCA_017985985.1 Oligoflexales bacterium | reverse complement strand
GTTTGTTGCTAGACAGAAGACAAGAAATGAGAGAATAACGTACTGGAATCAGAAGGGACCGGAACTGACATGAGAGTTGTCTTAAATTTACACCCACTTTTGTGTCACCCTTGCTCGGACAAAACAGCTCCTCCATCCAAATCTTCTAGGAACCATCCCACAAGTCATTTGGTGTAACTTTCTTGTAAACCAAGGAGCCTAGCACTCACCATCATTACTTTTAGGTATAGGCTGTGGGGGCATTGGCGCTGTGATAATACCGTCATTTTCTGTCGAGTATTTATAGCGGATGTTTCTTATAACACTGACTTTTGCAGGTTCCCATTTTAACTGTTCTGAGATCTCCTCTCCTATTTTTCTTTTTCCAATTTTTTCTTCTTCAGAGAGATCGTAGATAATCTCTTCCCTCGGAAGAATTTCTGGGAGAGGCCTTCTTTTAGGTTTCTTTCTGGAATGAGCTTCAATATCAGTCTTTTGTTCTTTTTCGACTCCTTTTTTTTGAGCTTCGAGTTCAACTTCATTGAACAGAATCATCTGATTAGGAGATATCTTCTCACTCTTATGGGAAAATCGGAACGCTTTCAGAAGTTTTACTTGATACTGAAGATTTTCTATAAGATTTTTTAAAAATAGAGAGCTCTCACGCAAAGACTCGTTCTCTTCATGGAGATTTTTATTTTCAATTTGGAGTAATTATAGCTCGTTCATAGAGCTGAAAAACAGGATCGAGATCCTGAGATCCCTTGTTCTTCCTGTTTTTTAAAGTGATCCAACCATTCTTGCTGTCTCATACCTTCCTCCATATTTGTCAGGAGGAAAAAATATCAAATTTTAGTAGATTGAGAAGATGTGCTTTGCTGATCGCTTACCCACCACCCATAAATCTGCTGCACAAACTAGGATGGAGCCTTATGTTTAGACGGAACCAAATTTTGAAGAGCGCCGAGCGGGACATCCGCATGCCAGGATCTGTGAGGGTCTTATCCTTTTCTTGCTTTAACAAAAAGAGATAAGGATATTTTTATTCGATGGAAAAGCGACTTGTAAAAATTGGTGAAGCTGCGAGGATGGAACGGTGACCTGAAATTCTCCACTCGTTATATCTCTAGACCCCAAATTCTGCTACAACTTAGAGCCCGGCTTATGCAGTAGTGTTTACACGGTGTAAATATATTACGTGATATAGCGTGCTTAGAATAGTAACGGCACAAACGGCCATTAAATAATACGCAACTGCGTAAGTGCTACCAGTTTTTTGCATTAGCCACATTGATAAAATTGGTGCGATCCCTCCAAACACAATCGCTGTACAATTCCAACAAAAGGCAACGCTTGTAGCTCTAATTTTTGTTGGGAACATCTCCGCAACAACAGGATTCAGTGTTCCCTCTGTCATGCCAATTAGTACGCCAAGCAACAACGACATAAATAGGATTAAGTCTGTATCGCCGTCATTAAGACACTTAATAAACGGATATATAGACACAAAAATTCCTACAGCACCAATCAGGATAATATATCTCTTGTTAACCTTGTCCGATAAATAGCCAAAAATTAAAGTCGAAACAGTATAACTAACCAACGTCAGCAGGTTAAACTTTCCGGCTGTATGAGAGTCATAATGTAAAAAATCTATCATCATCGTCTTGCCAAAAATAAACACCACAAAAAAAGCAGTTTGAGTTGTGATAAATATAGCAAATAACCCTAGTAGAGATCTTTTGTATTTGCGAAACATTTCTATAAACGGAGCGCCGGTATAGAGCTCTTTGGTTTGGGCTGACATAAAGTCAGGTGTTTCTGGCAAGTTTTTTCTAATATAAAATGCCAACAAGCTTCCAGCAACGCTCACGAAAAAAGGAATTCTCCACGCATAAGAATATAAGGCCTCATCTGTCACCAAGGATTCTACAATAAAAATGGTGCAAGCACTGAGCACCAGCCCAAGACCCACGCTCGTTAACGCAAGTGTTCCAAAAAACCCTCGTTTATTTTGTGGCACAGATTCAAATAAATAGACACAAGAAGCCCCAAACTCTCCACCCAATGCAACACCTTGACTAATACGTAACATGAGCAACAGTATCGGGGCATAAACACCAATTTGTGCGTATGTAGGTAACAATCCAATGCACATTGTCGAAAATGACATCAACAACATAGTGATCGTCAGCATCTGTTTTCTGCCGTATCTGTCTCCAATGTAGCCAAAGATGATGCCGCCAATAGGCCGAGCAGCAAGCCCTACAGCAAAAGTCGAAAAGGTAAGAATAATTGCAACAAATGGATCATCCATGGGAAAAAATAATTTACTGATGACTGTAGCGAAATAGGCATACAACATGTATTCGTACCATTCTAGTACGTTGCCAATTGATGAGGATAATACAGATTTAAGTGTGTGCTTATACGAATTCATGTCTTATACCTACAAAATTTGTGGTTAACAGAAAAATTTTACTTATATATATAGGCTTTAAAAGTGAATGCAATGATTAAAATCTGCTGGATCAATATTAGAGACGGATTGACGTATTCTTTAAGACGAAGCGAACTACCATCCCCCTAAAGAGGAGGGGCTTCGAATACTAAGCCGCTTGTGCTACCTTCTCTTCTTTTTTGACGATTCTCTGCTAAGTGACTAGAGTCACTTTTGTTCCTAAAGTCTTATTCGTAGCTCCACGCCCACTATCTAAAAGAACACCTCCTTTAGACAACTCCGTTCTAGAGTTTTGTATGAGTTTAATTGCCCGTTTCTTAATAAGCTCTGCTGCATTGCGGTCAACATTATCGGTATATCCACAACTAATGCAAATAAATAATTCTTGCGCTTTGCGACCGTCGGAAGTGATGTCTTTCTAAGGCATCTATGGATTGCGTAAAAGGGCAGGAAATGTCTTTTTTGCTAGTTTGATCCACCCCTACAGACCGAAGCGACGCTGTGCTTATCTGAGTTTACAGCGGGTTAAACTACGTGAAATCCAGCAAGATCCTCCAAAAGTGAGGCGTATGCGTTAAGTCCAATGCCTTCTGAAGTAAGATTCAAGTCCCATGTTTTGTACATAATTTGATTTTTTGATAAGATCATATCTATAAATTATTGCAAAGAGATGGGATGTGACCAAAGAGTTGAGAGCTTGTTCAAGTTGCAAGGCTTGCTGCTTTGTTTTGGCTATTGACTCAAAACCTGGTTATTCGACACGCCTGGATACTGAGGAAGATATCTCCAAACCTGCTGGGGTTGCATGCCGCTATCTAACGGAAAAAGCGTGCAGTATTTATGAGGTCAGACCTAAAGTCTGTCGTGCTTTTAACTGTGATTGGAAGGAAAAAAGAAGTGGATATGCTCCAGGCGATATCCCTCAGCATTCTGGTTGTATTGGGGTAAGAGGAAATCAAATGTTTTTTCTAAAAGAGAAATGAATGAAACATATTCTGATCTATTAATGTTTCTCATCATAGTTTCAATAATGTGTGCTACGACATCGTCGCCGTTACATGCAGAGCCAATCTCGATTGGTTTAATCCCAGTTCTTGGAGGTGAAAGTCCTCCCAACAAAGGAGCGGGTCCATGTTGTAGCGGCATTGAGTGACCAATACCGGTGACGGTAAACACTAGGTGTATGCAGCGAATCTTGTCGGCCGGAATCCCCTGTACGGTGGTGTGGGAGCTTTGGGGTTAGTCACCCCTTGCTACCCGGTAGGGGATCTCATGCGTAACATCAGTAAAAGAGCATTATCCCTCAAAGAAATCCAGCACTAGATTTGATCGCGGTTTTTAGGTATAAGCAAGAGCCTGAACTCCGAGCAGGTTTAGATCATCGCCCTCTTTTTTCTGCAATTATGACAAGATACTGAATACATGGGACATAAAGGACCAATATGACAAAACGTTGCGGGTATATTTCTTTTCTAGGGCTAACAAATGCCGGCAAAAGCACCCTTCTGAACTCCTGCGTGGGTCAGAAACTAGCAGGGGTCAGCCGTAAGCCACAAACGACCCGCAATCGTATTTTAGGGGTCGCGATCTCTCAGCAAAGTCAGTTTGTTTTTCTCGATACTCCCGGTTTTTACTATCAAAAACGTTCCGTTATGTTGCATCGCATGATGAACGAAGAGGCCTTGTCGACCATTGCAGACTCCGATGTCATCTGCTATCTCATCGACGTTAAAAGAGGCTGTCACGATGAAGATATCAATTTTCTGAGCGACATTGTGAAGAAAAAATCTGCGGAGACAAAGCTTTTTGTCGTCCTGTCGAAATGCGATAGCCTAGACAACATTTCTGTGAGTTTTCAAGAAGACCAAACAAAAAATCGACTAGCTCTCATCTTAGAAGAAGCAAAAGTAGAAGCTGAATTCTTGACTATTTCAGCCAAAAGCAAGGACAGCGTCAAAGAGTTTCTAAGAAGACTAGAGGTTCATCTCCCGGAAAGGGAATGGGATTTCCCTGAGGATTCCTATACAGATCGTTCTGAAAATTTTGTCGTAGCTGAACTTATTCGTGAAAAATTCTTTCGACTGTATGGCCAGGAGCTTCCTTTTGGGACAGGGGTGCAAGTTACAGGCATTAAAAAGAAAGAAAACATAACGGTCGTTTCGGCCTCTTTGATCGTAAGTCGTGAAGCCCATAAAGGCATAGTCATCGGTAAAAGTGGAGCGAAGTTAAAAGAACTTGGTACTCTGGCTAGAACGTCTTTGGAAGTCTTCTATGAAGGAAAGGTCTATCTAGAGTTGTCTGTAAAGGTGAAAGTAGATTGGACAAACGATCAGCGTGTCATCGCAGAAATTCAAGGGATTGCTGAGCCACTCAATCTAGACGAACTCCTAGCCCAGTTAACGGAAGGCGTCGTCTAGAGTTGCGAGAAACAAGATGTGGTGAGTTTGGGAGAAAGCCTGCACAGCTGGTTTCTCTCAAACCCTCTTCCTTGCAAGGAGAGATCCTAAGGAGCAAGGGTGGGGAGCCTTAAGGAGTAGGAAGCAACTTTCTTGGGTCACCATCGACAACAGAAATGGCATCCCCGAAGAGAACAACCAGAGGGTCACTAGGGTCAAGATTAGGCGCCGAGATCGCATTCACTGAGAAAGACAACTGATCTTCTTTATCATTATGAAGGCAGCCTTCAATAAGACCTGCTTCCATCAGCATCAATAGACTTTGTGTCAATTGAGGTGGAAATGTTTCTTTGTATTCTTCGATCAGAGGATCTAGACTTTCAAAAAGCGCAGAGTCCTCATCGCCGGCTATTTTTTCTTGTAAGTCTGCAATCTTAACGAGGAGTGCTTCAAAGGCTGGGGTGAAGTACGTGGTTTTCTCTGTCATAGTAAACTCTTTTCTCTTCTTTTCTTTTGATGAACTTAAATATCTTTAGGATTTGATTCCTTCGAATCACCGTCTGGTGGCATGGTTTATCCCAAGTAAATAAAAAATGCTTCTATTTTTTTACTATGTTTAGTAAGTAGGGGGGTCAGTTTTCCCCCAAGCCTCCCTTCTTTGCGTTTATTTGGAGAAGAACGTTTTGAGAGCTCCCAATAAACGTAGACTTTCGTATCGGATATTCTGCAGTTCGGCTTTGTCAAATAAAATACCCCGATGAGCCGCACGGTTGCGGACCTCCTGCAGATCGTTGAGGAGCTGTGCTATCTTTTTGATGGGTTCGTTATCGGCTTGAGTCAAAGGAAAAATGGCTTTGACATCCGTATTGCGAAATCTAAAGTTGCGACCAAAAAGTATAAATAAAATACACCAGGCCCTTAGGCCATCGACCATGCGGTACTGGTCTCGGACAATTTTGCCGGTGCAAATCGACTGACAGATCAGACTGAGCTTGTGTAAAGGAAAAGCTTGTTCGGAGAAGTGCGATGCGCAGTCGAGTTTTTGCAAGACCTCGTGAGCATTGAGGTAGGGTTCATCTAGTTCGAATTGGATAATGCGGGAGTGCATCTCCTGCAACAGGCCTCCACGTGTTTCGAGGAAAATACGGGAGCCGATCTTCTCTTGCAGAAAGAGATCGATCGACTTGGTGTATTCGACGACCATCGTCGATTTGTCGACTAATTCATCAAACAACTCGGGGTTGTGCCAGGTAAGTTCAGCATTTCTTAGCACTGCTTTGATCGTGTCGGCATAGGAATCAAAGGGAGCCAAGGTTTCACGGATGCGTGCATCAAGCTTGTGGGTACCAAGGCCTGTCTTGTTCGAGTTTGTTGCCGATTCCGTCCACAGATTGTCCCGAAGATTGAGGGCTGCTGTCAGTACTTCTGCGTCGGCAAAACAGCCTGCTTTGGCAGTGACGAAGGCATCGATCATCTTCCTGATGCTTTCATACGATACCTTTCCCTTAGGGGTCAGACTTCGTAGAACTTTCAAAACTACAGTTTTGTGTTCGACTTGACCTTCAAGCCAGTTAAGTAGTCTACGGTGCTCTGCTAAGGATCCTCCTATGCAAAGTGTATCGAGGGATCTTCCCGCTAAACTCGGATTGTTTGAGTCAAGCAGAGCAAAGAGTCTTTCCCTGTGCATAGCTTTGCCATTGAGCTTAGCTGCAGCGATGGCAAGGAGACATTCGCGATAAATATCAGAGTTTAGGGCATCGAGAATGAGTTTGTCAAAGCCAGGACTGCTATTGGTACCAAGGATGCGGAGAAGGGAGATACGTGTGTTTACATTGGCAAACCCTGCAAGGCTAGAAAGAATCTTTCCATCTCGGAGTGCGCCCAAGTCAGCAAGAGTCGCCAGAGCACGTTCTATTTCTCCAGCGTAGGTTTTTACGTCGCTCGTGATTTTCGTAAGACGCTTTGTAATGACCTTCTCTGCAAAGGCGGGTGCAAGCAGCGAGAGTGCTGCATAGATCGAGCCTGTCAAATTGGGTTCTTTTTCGAGAAGGCCAGCAAACCATTCCGCACTTGCCGTGCTCACTTCTCCTGTTTGTCCGATGGCGCGTAAGGTGCGAGCCTTAGCCTCGTTGTTGGAGTAAAGGAGATAAAGTTGCGAGAGCTGCTTACTGCTGGAACTGCGGACCTTCTTGTCACTAAATTTCATCAGTGTTTGCGCTATGAGAACGTTTATAGCGGGCATTATGAGGGAGATTTTGCTGTCTTGTAGGATAGTTCTGAGCTTTTCTCCGAACTCATTACAGGCTACACGACTGAGGAGCGCTAAGTTTTCTTCAGGAGAGAGATCTTTCATGAGCTCTAGGATAAAAACTCCTGAGCTTGCCCGTGTGTGCCGTCGCACAAGCCGTGCGAGATGGTCCCAGGGCACAGTGTTTTTAGAAGCAAGAATGAAGCTGCGATCTTCAGCACTGCGTTGGGCTAGGAAGAGAGAGGTACGCAAGATGGTTTCGAGTTCTGGCTTGAGTTCTCCCTGAAAAAGCATGACAGCGTCCCAGGCCTCTTGCCTGGGGAATTCCTGAAGCAGTCGGAGTACACTACGGTGCTCCTCCGGTGTTTTTGCTGTGATCAACGCAGAAAGAGCATCTTCGATGCTGAGGAGAAGCCGTCCCCGTAAATGATCAAGGGCATAGAGCCTGAGTTCAGTAGCGAACATGCGAAAGCGGGTATTGCGTTGTGACAGAAGATCAAGTGTAGACTGATCACCGCCTCTACCCAAAGCAAGGAGAGCTGCATTGGATATGATGGGGTCTGTGTGGTCAAGATAGCGTTGGAGTCTCTCTGCTCGCCCCGGTGATGCCATGTGCCCGTAAGCTAGGAGCGCAAACTGGAGGAGAGAAGGAGCTGAGTCGGGCGTATCAAGGATGTGTTCGACCTCTTCTTCGCAGGAACTGTACTCCAGAGCCATGAGGGCTAAGATAACTTCTTTGCGCATGGGAAAGTCGCCCTTGTGCAAAAGGTCGAGCAGAAAGTGTTCAGCAATGGGAGATTGGGAGGTTCCCAGTGCGAGTACGGCTTCAGCAACCATGGGGAGGTCGTCGGAATTTACAATGAAGCGTATCAGAAACTCGACAGCTCTCTCATTCCCGTGCGTGCCGAGGGCACGTAAAAGCGTCATTTTTGTCTGACGCCAGGGAATACTCTCCCAAGCTTCGATGAGAGTACGGGCAAGATTCTCGTCTCGTTTTTGCGCCAGTGCTGTGATAGCTTCTTCCCTTAAGCTCTCATCTTGAGTGGACTCGAGAACTTGGATGAGAACCAGAGCGTCTGGCCCGAGAAAACTCTGATATTTTGCAGTGAGCATTCGTCCGCCTTCTAAAGTCGATTTATAAACTGCGGGAGTTCTTTATTGAAATTAGCTTTCATAGCAATTCTTTGATTTTTTCCCAGCAGGAGTTTGAGCTGCAGCCAAGTTTCTATGGCAAATGCTCGTCTTGGTGTGGCATGCCAGGTCGAGTGGAATAGTCTTTTTGTCATAGCTACGCTGTCTGGTGATCGACTCTTGATTTCATCCGCTAGTTTTTGTGCTTCAAGAAGGGGATCAACACAAACTCTGGAAACCATCCCATAGATCTTTGCTTCCTCACCGCTGAACATTCTCCCTGTCATGGCGAGCTCCTTTGCTAGATCCATTGGCAAAAGTTCACGGAGAGTAACGGTAGCGGTCATGTCGGGGATGAGACCCCATTTGGCTTCTAAAATAGAAAATTTACAATCAGCTGTAGAGAGTCGAAAATCGGCCGCCAGTGCGATTTGTAGACCCCCACCTAGGCAGTGACCGTGCAGGGCAGCGATGACAGGTATGGGCAGTTTGCGCCAGCACCAAGCTACCTCTTGAAAGAGGTTGGTGTGCGTTCCAAATTTAAAGATTGCAGACAGAAATCGCCATGGGCGGCTTGTTACAGAGGGGAAGTCTAGGCCAGCACAAAAAGCAGCACCATCACCACATAAAATAACGGCCCGAAGCGATTTATCCTTTCGAACTGTTTTTGCTGCTTGGATGAGACCTTTGAACATGTCCAGATCTAAAGCGTTGAGCTTATCTGGTCTTTGCATTTTTACAGTAGCGATGTGATCTTTGGTAGTGAGGCTTACTCGTTCGTTCATTTTGCTAGCTCCAGAAATTCCCAAAGCGTTCACGCTGTGTTTTATGGCTGAGTGTCACTTCCTTTGTCTCCTTACCTTGACAATAAAGCAAGCCAGCTCTTGAAGGAAAGTGATAAGGTTTCATTTTAATCTGTTACATGATATAAAGCTGCCCGTATTGCTAGAAAAATAAATAAAGAGCGGTCTTAAAATGAAAAAAGTCAGTCGGTTTTTAGTAAGTTTGATGGTGTGTACAACTGTTGTGGGATCCAGCTCTTTGCTGGAAGCAGTGAGACTGCCCGCAGGAAAAAAAGGGGTTCCGCCCAGCTTAGTGACGGCCATCCGGCAGATCTATGCGCCAGCAGGTTTAGTTGCGACCCATATTCAACCTGAAGGCGAGGGATGTGAGTATGGAGCCTGTCGTTTTTCCTTGGGTGATCATCATGTCGTTTTTCGTGTGGCTAAGACAACGCCAACTAAGATCGGGCAGTTTGTGACGATATGGAAAAGACCAAGAGCTGGTGGCCCGATAGCGCCCCTCGATGTGGGTGATGGGATCGACTTTCTGATCGTGAAAGTTTCGGATGGAACTCATAGCGGTCAATTTGTGTTCGATAAAAATGTGCTCATAGCTAGGGGTGTGATGTCAGCGAGTGGGAAAGGAGGTAAGAGGGCTATCCGTGTGTATCCTCCTTGGAGTCAGCCTGTTGCAAGAGAGGCTGTAAAGACGAAGGAATGGCAAGCTCCCTATTTTTTTCCGATTGCAGGAGATGGGACGGCCAATACAGACAGGGTGCGTAGACTTTTTGACTGAACTCATCCTTGAGGCCGTTCCCATTTCCATAGTCCTACAAGTAAATGAAGACAGGAAAAAATAGTTAGAAAAGGATAAATCAAGGAGATGACAGGCATGATGAGCTGCATAATCCCTGCTAATTTTAAATTTGCTAACAATGCTGATGAAATCACTGTGAAGGTAACTGCTGTGCGATAAGATAAGCGGTCCCGAAAAACATACCGCGAAAGAAAATCAGCAAAGCTTGCCGTGAGTGCGATGGCTGTGGTTAAGCAGGTGAGTACAATTGTGATATTGGCAAATAAGCCAGCGATAGGGCCGAGAAGCAAGGAAGCCAAACCGCTCAGTAACATATCATCTGCGATCCCAACAAGATGTGGTCCATGCATAGCAGCAATCCCAGCAAAACCGACATACACAAGAGTAAGTAGGATGCCCGCAACAATACTGATGGCAAAAGCGTCGCGAACGATACTTTGATTTTTTGGATCTTTACCCATGCTTTGAAAAATCATGTGACTGAAAAAAATTATAGCCAATAAGTCCATTGTGCTGTAGCCACCTGTAAAGCCTTCCCAGAAGCTTGCTGTCGGACTTACTGTGCTTAGTTTAGGAGTCTTATAATCTAGTAGACCAAAAACAACTATGGACAGTAAACAAATGATTTTAGTAGGTGCTAAAAAACGAGCAATCAGATTCATAACGTTATTCTTACGAAACGTACAAATCCAGATCACGCAAGCAGCAAGCAGACTAAACAACCATGAAGAAAGGTTTGGTAGGTACCAAGACAGGTCTGCATGAGCAATAGCTATACATCGCGGTGTGGCCCCAAGGGGTCCCAGTAAAGTCATGCAAAGTAGTCCTAAGATAAGTCCTGGAATGCGGCCTAGTTTGCCCAAAAAAATTCCATAGTCTCCTTGAGCTAACATCACCGAGATATAACCAATCATCGGAATACCCACAGCTGTCAGACAGAAACCAATCATGGCAAAAGGAGTAGAGCTTTCCAAAGCACGGCCTAAGATGAGTGGGAAAATAATATTCCCTGCTCCAAACAACATAGCAAATAAAGCGCCACCAAGACTGCAAATACGCCAGCTCATAAAAATGTCTTTCTGGTAAGAAAGTTTTTCTTTTTCAACTTTTGAACGATTACAATTTCAGGAAATACAATTATATGTGGGCTTAGCCCACTACGATGACCACAAAGACGAGGATAAAAACTAGAGATTGTAGAGGCAAAAACATGTTAATCACTTTAATCGCTTTAATCACTACGTTAACGTAGTGGCACTTGAATTAAAAATAAGACTGATCATTTAGCATGATCTTAATGAGTAGTGCAATGGCTAATTCATAATGTTTGATAATGAGAGTAATTTTCATCTCGCTTAATCCGTGGCGCTCCCCAGCGCCGGAGGCTAGCACAGCTTTCTTTCCCTTCCCTTCCCTCAGATAGTTCTCAACAAAATCCCTGCATTCTTAAACTGCTGAAATTAAATAAGTTAAAAAAAGATCTTGTTAAACAAGCAGGGAAACGGCATACCTTTGTCTATTATTTACTCGAATTCATTTAAAAAGAAATTCACAAGAAGAAGCATAAAAGAGAGTCAACGTGAAAAAAACTCTGCCTATTTTTATTGTCATTTTCATGTCTTGTACAAAAGAAAAGTCTGTTCAATTTGAGAACGAAGAGGACAAAGTCTTTTACACGTTAGGGCAGATGTATGCCCGTCGTGTTGAGAACTTGAACCTACAAGAAAAAGAAGCAGAGTGGATCCATAAGGGCTTTACAGACTGGGTCTTGCACCGCAAGTCGGAGGTGAACTTCGATGAATATCGTAGAACATTTCAGGGTTCTCTAGAAAAACGGATTGAGAGCGTCGCGAAGACAGAGAAAGAAAAAGGGAAGCAATACCTTGAAGCTTATCTCAAAAATGGTGGGACCTTAAGCAAACAGGGTTTTGCCTACAAAGTTTTGAATCCAGGCAATGAGCATAAACCAACAGAGAAAAGTATAGTTGAGGTTCATTACCATGGCACCTTCACCGATGGTCGAGTGTTTGATTCTTCTATCGACAAAAAAGAAAAAGTAAAATTTCCCCTCAATGCTGTTATCAAAGGATGGACTGAAGGGCTTCAGCTGATAGGCGAAGGGGGTGAGATAGAGCTCGTTTTGCCATCTCATCTTGCCTATGGAGATAAAGGCTCTCCTCCCCAGATCCCCGGTGGAGCGACTCTGAAGTTCACTATTCAACTATTCACAATTCAATAAATTTTTATAAGTATTTGCTCGGAAGATTTATGATCCGATTCTTTTTTCTTTCTCTTTTACTAGGAACCATCCCACAAGTCATTTGGTGTAACTTTCTTGTAAACCAAGGAGCCTAGCACTCACCATGATTGTTGCTAGAAAAACAAATCCAATAAAATTTGAACTGTGCAGTTCATATCTCACAA
>JAGNWK010000144.1 GCA_017985985.1 Oligoflexales bacterium | reverse complement strand
TTTTGGGGTGTCTTAGCCCCGAACTCTAAGCTGAGGCGGGGGATTATCCCCGGTAAGACTCGAGCAGAGATCAAGCATCCTGGTCGAGGCTCTTGAGCCGAGTCTTTGGGATCGATGTCTCGACATGCCGAGTTTGTGGAGGGGAGATGAGGATTATCGCTTCGATCATGGAACGGGAAGCAGTTCAGAAGATCTTGACACACCTTGGTCTCTCTCCCAGACCACCACCGATAGCCCCTTCTCGGATCCAAACACTGTTTGTGAGCTAAATCTTCTGCAAGGAGACTTAGCAGCGCTTTGCGTGTTTCACTGATTTTGAGCTGAACTCGCTAGTTTGGAAGGACGAGAAGATCAGTTTTCTGTGGTTTTCTTGAGATCAGATCTTGGCGGTGACTAAAAACTTAGGGATAGGGGTAAAAGGCGGCATAATTGGAGTATTGAAAAGTGCTATAATTTTTCCTATCTTCTTTTCCTATCTTCTCTTCGCCTAGCGCAAGAAAACATGACGTGTAAATTTGCGCAACTCGACAGCTTTGAAATCGAAGATAGTGATCGAGATGGGGTGGTAGAACCTGGTGAAACTGTATCCTTCCATGTCAAAGCGAAGAACAACACCCAAGGTGAATTGAACTCCCTAACAGCCAAATTCTCTGTGAACGCCCCAGGGATTCAGGTCGAGCAAGGCGACCTGAGCTGGGCCTCTATAGCAGCCGGTGCTACAGCTAGCAGTGAGACCTCAGGTCTTTTCCGAGTGGACTCTTCCGTCGCCTGTGGGACAAGCTTTGCATCCATCCTCAAAATGAAACGGGGTCGTGATGAGCTCATTACCACAAAAGATTGGACGGTCGGTCGAAACGTAGGCACCGAATCCCTCTACACAGCCTCAGACCTTCCGCTTGTGATCAAAGATACCCACACAACTAAGGCGACTGTAGCGATTGACTCATCAAACTGGGGGGATCACGATAAGGTGCAGAAAGTCCACCTCAAGTTCGAATTGAAGCATAGCTATCTCGGCGATTTGACCATCAACCTCATAGCCCCCAACGGACAAGCTCATGAAGTCTATAGGGGAAGAGGAAAAGGAACTGGTAGCGTTCAGTACAGCCAAGACCTGACCCCAATCTTTGCTGGTACTCCAGGCAAGGGTCCATGGACCTTATCCGTTAGAGACGGTGCAGCTAGAGATGAAGGTATGCTTGAAAAAGTCGAAATTCTGGCAACCCCAGCTCAGTTCCACTGCAACTAGCCCTCTCGTGTAAAGTAAAAAACGAATCTCCACCCAGACTTCTGTGGTGGAGATTTTTTTATGAGCATTGTCGAGAGTTATCGAATAAAACAAAACAGAGATTAAGGAATTCTGCCTAAAAGAATAACTTGGAGGTCAAGCTACTCTCTTGCTAACATTAGAAACGCAAATTCACAACATCCCTACCAGGCAAGGAGAGTCCTTAATGAGGCAGTCTACTTCTGTGATCTATTTCTGCTTTTTACTTCTAACTTTGAGCTGCAAGCAAAGTGCCAAACGCGACAATTATGTTCATAATACACCGACCCTACAGGCAAGCTCTTCCACAAAAGACCAGTCTGCTCTTAATCTTATCGATGGTGATTTTCGAGCCTCTCCCATCAAACGAAATGATCTGGACTTAAACTCTACGGATAGAACCACATTTCAAAATAGTTCCAAAGGACTTTCTTTTAATGTCCAAGTCGACTCTTCGAAAAATTTAACTTTTATAACCGTGAAAAGAACGTTTTCCCCAATGTATGAGGGCCCGAGGGGTTATTTGAAATTAGGTTGGGGATCTTGTAGCGTAGAAGATTCATCCTCCTGTTCACAAAAAAATTCCTGGATAGCCTATACCGACTCTTCGACAGCACTCCTTCCCATAGAAATGTCTCAGGGCAAAGTTCAACTCCAATTCTGTGTCAGAGACTCCAGCTATCTAGCTGAAAAAAAATCTTCGATTTGCGATCCTGTTACACAGGAATGCTGTGGTGACCCTCAACAAAGCACAATGCCTACCTCAGCTGTGAGAGCACCTGCACCAGGCCTTCAGCAATGTTTACAAGGGAATCAAAATCGAGAGGAAGCGCTACTCGCCTACAGCACCAAAATAGTGTCTATGAGTCAAAACGCTCTCGAAAAGCTTCCTATTTCCAAAGCTGAGATCGCTCGTCTTAAAGATCTTCCTTTCCCTGAAGGGGACGATGTAATGAAAAAAGCGATTGTTAACCTAGCCAGTTATGAACCGGAGACCTTCGCTAACATGATGGGATCTCATGCTTCCGACTTCACTTCGCTCATAGAACAAACGTTAAAAGATCCAATCCTGCAAAACTTAGCTTTAAATTCATCTTCTGAATCGGAAACAGAGGGACTCGGTTTAAGCCAATCGTCTCAACCTGCACCAACACATACGGTCTGTGTACCGGTAGGTAGGACGACAATATGCCGTCAGGAGCCTGGTCCTCGCGGCAGCACTACTCCTCAGCAAACTGCAACCGTGATTGTCTCCTTCTCCTCCATAGCAATAGTGGCCGGTGTTGCTACCGCAGTTGGGGGACTCGCGTTAACTGCCAAAACCATCAAACTGCATGTACAGTATAGCAATGCCATGGCTGCAGCTGAAACGGCAGTCCAAAATTCCAAATTTATCGAAGCAGAAAAAGCTTATATCGCATTGCAACGGGACGAAGAGCTTAGTACAGCCGCAAAAAAACGAACTCTTAGCGCAGACGAGACAAAAGAAATTCTTAGTAAAGAAGATAAAGCCACATTAAGAAAAGTAGACCAGGACTTTCTAGCAAGTCCTGCAGGCAAAGAAATGCAGGAGTTAAGCACCAGGAAGAAGGAGTTAACAAAAGAGAAAGCGTCGTCCTCAGGTCGGGGGATCGTAGGTAGCATTCTGTCAGCACTCGGAGCGGGGATCCTCGGAGCTGGAATCTATGGGGTTTTATCCTCTTATCAAGGTCTTCAACTGGCCGATGACGAAGACTATATGACGACCGTCCAGGCTCTTTGGCGAGCCATCCAGGATCTAGGCCCTATTAAAGACTGCGGTTAGCCTAGCTTTTGAGATCACCTGACCGCCAATGTCATGCGGTTAAGGCAGAATTCTTTAATCGTCTGCTCTAGTTAGCTCGATACCTCTCGACTTCGCTCGAGGTGACGGGGCTTTAACTAGTTAGGAGAACGTCACCCCGAGCCCTTCGACTACGCTCAGGACAGGCTCCGTCGAGGGGTATCTTGCCTTAACCGAATGACCGTTCAGCCATAGAGCTTGCCTCTGAAAGACTTGTAGCCAGCTGTCTAGTCGAGGGAAGAATAAGCTCTTTATCGCATTCCAAGGGATCCGTCAAAGTGCCCACTTCTTCTTTAAGAACCTTAGCTCCCTGCCAGCCCTTCAGATACCAGAGCAGGTGCTTGCGCATACAGACTATGGACTTGGCATCGAGGCCATATTCCCCCCAC
>JAGNWK010000143.1 GCA_017985985.1 Oligoflexales bacterium | reverse complement strand
GGATAATTTCAATTTCATTTTCAGCATGGAAGAGCCGTCTCATAGCAAGGCTTTCCCAGAGAATGATGCCGAGAGCGAAAACATCCGTTCTAGCGTCAACAGCTTGGGCCGTAATCTGCTCTGGGCTCATGTAGGAGTATTTTCCCTTCACAATCCCAGGTTTTGTTTCAGTCTCTTTACTTTCTGCATCAGCGATCCCGAAGTCTGTGACTTTGACTTCCCCCTCGAAGCTGATCAGAATGTTTTGTGGCGAAATATCCCTGTGGACAATGCCTAATTCCTTCCCGGTGATTTCATCTCGTTTGGTATGAGCGTAGTGGAGGCCTCTTGCTGCTTCAGCTGCCATGTAGACGGAAATAGGGACAGAGATTCTTTCCCCAGATTTTTCGCAAGTCGAGAGTACGGTGCGCAGATCTCCCCCGTTGATAAACTCCATAATGATAGCGTAGGACCCCTCGACCTCTTCGAAGCCCTCAACGCGGACGATGTTGGCATGTTGCAAACTTTTGCAGATATGAGCTTCATCCCGGAACATTTCTACGAATTCATGCTCTTGGGCATAGTGCGGCAGGATGCGTTTGATGCAGCAGACTCTCTGAAAATGATCTTCTCCAATGTGCTTGCCAAGGTAGATTTCTGCCATTCCACCCCTGGCTACACGTTTGTAAAGAATGTATCGGCTATTTTGGTTCATCTTACCCACATCACAGTTTCGGATCTTGCAAGGAGGCTGAGTAACAGCGCTTGTGTTCTCGGATAATTCTTGTCAAATGTTTAGAACCCACCTAGTAGTAGACTTGTCCAAAAAATTAAAAAAGACCAGAAGCTAGACCCTGCCGGGAGCAGCTCGTTGATAGTAAAAGAGAAAAGATGAGAAAACATTCTGGTGTATTTGTCTCCTGTGAGGGGGGTGAAGGCGTTGGTAAAACTTTATTTATCGATATATTATCTAGACATATCAAGGAACTGGGCCACTCCGTTGTTCTTACTCGCGAACCGGGGGGAACTCTCCTCGGCGAACAGATTAGGCAGTTGTTTAATCATGCTAACGGCGCAGCTGAACTTGCGGTAGAGGTTGAGCTTTTTCTCCTGTCAGCCGCCAGGGCCCAGCATGTTCAGGAGAAGATCCTGCCGGCCCTAGCTCGTGGGGACTGGGTGCTCTGCGATCGTTTTATCGATTCGACCTGGGTCTACCAGGGGGCTCTGAAAGGTTTTCCGATGGGGGAATCTTTTCTCGAGGAAACACTTCGCTATTCGACAGCGGGCTTAGAACCTGACCTTACTTTTTTGCTAGACTGTCCTGTGGATGTGAGTATGGAACGTTTAAAACAACGTCGAGGAGAGGGTCTGCAAATCTCCATGGCGACTCGTTATGATGAGGCTAGTAAGGGCTTTCATGAGAAACTTAGGCTGGCCTATCTTAGTCTTATGCAGAAGGCTCCCCTGAGGATGAAGCTCATTGATGTTGGCTCGAAGGCTCCGGATGAAATTTTGACAGAGGCCGTCCAGCATTTACAGCCGCTCTTTGAGCGGACTCAGCAAGAGAAGAGTGTGCCGCGTGAACCATCCTGATGCTGTGTTAGAGTCTGAATTTGATGCTATCTTTAAAAGAATGAGTCTTCTGATTCAAAGAGGAACTTTGCCTCAGGTCTTGCTTTTTGAAGGTTATGAGGGGATTGGAAAATCTGCCTTTTTATTGAGATTGGCAGCTCTTCTCAGTTGTGAACAAAGTGAGGGATACACTCGTGTTTGTGGTCTTTGTCCGTCTTGTCATTTGATAAAGCAGGGGCGACACCCCGATCTTCTTGTGCTCGAGACGGTCGAAACGGAAAAGCAAAAAAAGACCAGTATAAAGGTGGAAGATGTCGCCTCTATCCAGAAGCATCTCTTGAATCCACCCCTATCGAGTTCGAAGCGGATGATTCTCATCCCTGATATTGATAGAATGACAGTGCAGGCCGTGAACAAACTTTTGAAGACCATGGAAGAACCGCCGAGCTCTGCCATCATCCTGCTCTCGAGCTCGAGGTCTTCTTACCTGCTCGACACGCTGCTTTCCCGTTGTGTTCGCGTTCGCATGAGCTGTCAGAAGGAGGGAATGAACTCTGAGCAGTCCCTGAAAATATCAGGTTTGTTGCAGGATATCTTGTTCAATGATGACCCGGCTTCAGTCTCTGTACTTGTTGAAAAAGCTATTTCTTCTGTCGAGTTAAGTGTGTTTGACTATGTTCAAGAGTTTGAACGAGCTCTCAATAAGTGGTACAAAAAAAATCTGCAGGATCCTACTTTTTTTCGAAATTCGCGGCACCTGAGGATGCAGACGATAAAAAAACGTAGGGACCTGCTCTATACCCTAAGACGAGTAGCAGGTCGTGAAAAAGTTGTTCTCAATTCTCAACTGACTTTGGAAAGCTTATCTCTACCCTCAGGGGGGAGCGTTGATCTTCAATAAGCCCCAGGGGGGAGAATCCTAAAGAGGGGGAACGTCCTCTTTAGAGGAACACGATAGACACTATTAAAAAGAGTATGAAATGATCAATATAGCAGGAGTGCAGTTTCGAAGAGCAGGTAAGATCTATGATTTCTCTTACCACAATATCGATCTGCGAATAGGGGATCAGGTTCTTGTCGACTCGGAGAAAGGTCCTAGTCTTGTTCACGTTGTTTCCCTTAAATTTACTATGGATAACGAAAAACCATCTAGGCAGTTAAAGAGCATTCTTCGCAAAACGACAGCGAAGGATCTAGCTACCATGCAGACTCTCAGCCCAGAAGATGTACTGGCCTTTACCAACGAGAAGACGAAAGAGCTTGGTCTGAATATGCGGCTCCTGAAGTGTGAAGTTCAGTTTGGTTGTAGCAAAGTGATGGTTTATTTTAATTCCCCTGGAAGGGTAGATTTTCGTGAGCTTGTTAAAGAGTTGGCGGCAGGCTTAAAAGTTCGAGTAGAACTGAAGCAGGTAGGAGCACGCGACGAGACAAAGCTTTTGGGAGGTCTCGGTATCTGCGGGCGAGAGTATTGCTGTTCTAGTTTTTTAAGAGAGTTTGTTCCTGTTTCGATTCGCATGGCGAAGAATCAGAATTTAGCTTTAAATCCTAACAAAGTGTCTGGCGGTTGTGGACGACTCCTCTGCTGTTTGACTTACGAAAATGATGTGTATACGCGCTTGAGGCAGACTTTACCCCCTAAGGGTAGTTTTGTACGTGTGCTGAGCACAGGGGAGCTCGTCCGTGTTTCTAAGTCTGATTTACTGAACCAACGGATCTATGTAGAGAACGAAAGCGGCCATGGTTTTGATCTCTCTGTCGAAGATGTCAAAATGGACTCAGGTGCCAGCTCTAGCTCAGAGGCACAGTCGCAAGAGGGGCAGGAAGAGTGGGGGGATGATCTCGATCTCGAGGAGCTTAACCGCCATCTGTAGTGGGGAGTTTTGGCGTCACCTCTTGATCCTTGCGGAGGGGCTTTTTTTCAGGCGTAGTT
>JAGNWK010000014.1 GCA_017985985.1 Oligoflexales bacterium | reverse complement strand
TTTGTTGCTAGACAGAAGACAAGAAATGAGAGAATAACGTACTGGAATCAGAAGGGACCGGAACTGACATGAGAGTTGTCTTAAATTTACACCCACTTTTGTGTCACCCTTGCTCGGACAAAACAAAATTCAAAAAGTTTGCCATCAAATATTCCGTCTGAGTTTACGGATAATTTGACTTCGTCAGACATTTTTAAAAGCTTATTCCACTGATTTTGAAGTTCAGCCTCTTTATTTGTTTTTTGAATTTTTTCGAAAATGGTTTTTTTTACTGGCACGCACTGGCCCCCTGTAATTATGGCAGGAAAGGTTCAGTTCGTTATCGGCAATAACTTAAGGTAATTGAGGCGTTAAATCTTCCTATGGTCAATTAAATGGCTCTTGGGCTTGGGAAACTAAGCCTTAAAAAAACAGCCCTGACGATGGCGGAATGCGCGTCCTGAGCAGGGGAAGGGGCAGGGGGAATGCATGCTGCTGAAACCTCAATATGTTGAGGGCCTCTCTAAGATACTAGAAGAAAGGAGGGAGATAGAAGAGAGCAATGTAGTAGGTTAAAAACCCAACTACAAAGTCTACTACAACCCAACTACAAGAGGTGTGTAACCATGTGATTTTCCATGATTCCACACTGAAGACTTAGACTTCCCAGTTTTTGACTTAATTCGCTATTTTTTAGGGATTTTTTGTTCTTTGAAACTAAAACCATTTTTTGGAGAAAAAATGGCGGGAGAGACGGGACTCGAACCCGCGGCCTCCGCCGTGACAGGGCGGCGTTATAACCAACTTAACTACTCCCCCGCGAAGAGGATCGAACGAAATCGAAGAGACTTCAAAATACCACAACTGTTATGTCACGTGACAGTTAGGCTTTTTTATCATGAACTCTCATCTGCTGAGTACCGAAGAATGATGTTCTATCGTGTTCAAGTCTCGAAGACAAGGAAAAAACAAAACACCGAAAAACGATATCCGGCAGAGATACCTGCCGTTTTAGGCAAGAACAGTCTTAGAAAGCTTAGCAACCCGTACTTTCTTTCCTTCAGCGTCGAATTGGTATCCGAGACGAGTTGGCTTCTTTAGTTTAGGGTCCAAAAAGGCCACATTGCTGATGTGAAGCGACATCGGTTTGTCTACGATTCCACCTGGATCCTGCATGGTTGGCTTCTGGTGGCGTTTGTAGACATTGACGCCTGCGACAAAGATGCGAGCATTTTTTTTGTCTAATTTCTCAATTTTTCCAACTAAACCGCGGGATCGTCCTGTCAGAACAACAACCTCATCACCCTTTAAGAGCTTGGTTTTGAGATCTTGTTTGCTTTTGGAAGACCCTGGTCTTGATTCTTGTGTCGTTCTTTGCACGGTACTCTACCTTTAGTTGCTAAAACATCGGTCGGCGGATACTCGAAATCAGTTTGCCGACTCCCAGTCTATAAAATATGGATGCTAATCGCTAGCTTGTCTCGTTGTTTTTTCTGAAGAAGACTCTAAAATAGAACCCATGTAGTAAAGAATTAAGTGCCCGCCGTCAAGAATCTTTTCTTTCGAACTGTGGAGTTTTGGCAAACAGAAAGGTGATCCTCGTGAAAAGTTGGCGAATAGTTGTTCTCATCGGAGTTCTTCAGTGCTGGGGCGGAGGGCTCTTGGCAGAAGAGCCAGGGAATCGTGGAAATGTTCTTTTAGAAGGCGAGAAGATAGAGCCGCGAGTTGATATCAAAGCAGAGGATGTAATTTCTTGGACTGTTTCGGAGGCTCATTCCTATCGGGATGGCCTCCTTATAGTGAAGGTCAGCTTATCGACTAGGGATGGTTTCGGGCTTTACAGCAAGGGTCTTGTCTTCTCTAGCCCGGAACTTTCTTATGGGCTAGAAAAAACCATCCCCCCCTCTGCTCAGCAGGTTGAGGATACCCTTACTGGGAAAATGATGGCGGTCTATTACTCAGGGGAGTTTGAGCTGAGATTTAGGGTATTGCATGCGCAAAAAGATGAAAAAAAGCCATTTTTCGCTCTCGCAATCCGTTTTGTTGGTTGTACGAACCGCATCTGCCTTTTCCCATACACACAGGAGTTGAAGGTCGCTTACGATTCTATCGATACAGATCTTCCTAGTGAGGGGGCGGGAAAACTCCAGGCTGCTGTGGAAGGGTCCGGGGAAATAGACGAAGGGACAGCAGTAAAAGAAACTAGCTCCGTGCAGGCTGGTGTTCACGCTGGGATTGCAAAAAACGGTGGCTCCGTGCCAGAGGGAGCTGACTCCGCAAAAAATGGAGGCTCCGTGCCAGAGGGGGAGGCTTCAAGTAAAGTGCAGTTCAACGGGGAAGAGGATCAAACTGGTTTCGTGTGGGAAGATACTCTGATCAATTATTTTCAGGATGAGCAGACTGGTTTCTTCCTTCTTCTCCTAGTCCTTTTTTTAGCAGGGCTCCTTACCAATCTCACCCCTTGTGTCTATCCTATGATTCCGATCACCATCAAGGTGCTGGCGAAGCAGTCAAAGCACCCGACTCGAAATGCGCTGATGTACGCCTTGGGCCTGGTACTCGTCTACACAGCTCTTGGAGTGGCCGCCTCTCTAAGTGGCGGTTTGTTCGGTCAGTATATGGCTAATAAGTCTGTGAATATCACCCTCTCCGTCCTCATGCTTGTTTTTGCCCTCAGTATGCTGGGCTTTGGTGATTTCGCATTTCTGCAAAGATGGGGTTTGAGTCTAGAGAAGGGATCTCAGGGGGTCTCCAGAGCCTTCTGGATGGGCTGTGCGGCTGCTTTCGTCGCATCCCCTTGTACAGGGCCCATCTTAGCGATGCTTCTGACTTACATAGCAACTGCTCAGGGTGGCTTCTTCCTTCGTTCTTTATTGAGCTTGCTAGTCTACAGTCTCGGTTTTGCAGCTCCCTACGCTTTATTAGGGCGACTGTCGTCCCACTTCGTTCAGAAAAAACTTCCTTTTTTTTGGCAGCTTAACGTAAAGGTTGGATTTGCTGGCGTTATGGTTGCGCTGGCGTTCTATTATGCAAGAATCCCTTTGCGGCCCTATTATAAAGATCTGGATTTAAATTGGGGACTCATGGCTTTTTCTAGTTTTTTTCTAGGGCTCTTCATTTTTTTAATAGCGGGAGTTTCCAAAAAGTGGATGAATAAGACCTCTCTCATCGTACCAGCTCTCTTGCTTGGGGCTAGCATCTTCTCCTTCTCGCAATGGATAGAGCACTCCTCTCAGACGACTGCGATGACTGTTCGTTGGATACATAATGGTGAGCAGAGAGCGCTTGCCATGGGGCAAAGGGATAACAAACCAATCTTGATTGATATGTGGGCAGAGTGGTGTGAGTCTTGTAAGAAAATGGAGGTGAATACCTTCCAAGATAAGGCTTTTCTGCGAGAGGTTGTCCAACAGGGGTGGATCCTTTTAAAATTGGATCTGACAGAAGCTGGGGACTACAGTGATAAAATACAGCAGCGCTATGGGATACAGAGTTTGCCTTCTGTCGTTTTGATTCCAAACCCAAAACAACCAGATAAGACTATTATTCTAAGTGGATATGTAAGTGCGGCTCGTCTCCTGAATCACATGAAAATCATGGAAAGGGGGTAGCTTTTGAGGCGCTTTCTTCTTTACATTGGCTCGCCTAAACAAATCGAACAATCTAAACAAAGTCTAGAGAGGATTGAAGCTAAACCTTATGAGGGTCACGATGGGGTTTATGTCGTTTCTCATAAATTTTTAGCAGACATAGAACTTGTCGTGACTCTCCTTCCCGACATCAATTTGGTGACGCAGTATCTGAGGTACTGGCCCCTTGATTTACTCATATATGACGAAAGAGCCGGAGCTCTCGATGCTATCACGGCTATTCATCGAATCGATGAATATATTAATAGTTTAGCTCAACAATGGGGTCCCGATTTTCATTTTCCAAAGAGTCGGATGATGACTCTTCTAGAAGCCAGTCAGGACATAGCTGCGAAAACTTTTGCTTTGGGCCGCATCAACGTAAAAGATATTTTAGTAGCACCCCCTACACTGACTAAGACTTTGCGATGGATAGCGCGGCTGATTGTTTCGGACTGGCAACAACGGCCATTGAAAATCGGAGCCGCATTTAGTGGAGGAGCGATCGAAGGGTTTATGCACCAAATTGGCTGCGCACATGCCCTTAATCGTGCCTTTAAAAAGGGATCTTTATACGACTGTCATGCTTTTTCAGGGGTCAGCAGTGGGTCGATGATAGCCGCTACATTGGCTTGTGGAGTTCCTCTCAAAGAAGTGATCCTATCGATCCATGGCCGGTCTCAAAGACTGCCCCCTTTTTCTACGTCACGTCTATTTGATTTTGCGGGGAAGCAAATTCTATATCGTTTGATCAATCAATCCCTTGCTTTTGAGGGTTTATCTCCAGAAAAATGGGGACAAAAATTACTAAAAACCTTTCCCACAGGACTGTTTAAAGGCGAAGGCCTAAGGCAGTATGTTAAGCAAGCTATTCAGGAGTTTGGAGACCGGAATTCTTTCTCTGCCTTGGACTGTGACTTGTTTATCGGTACGACACACCAAGATGCCTTTGAGCACGTAGTCATGGGACTTAATCCCTGGCAGGATGTCTCCATAAGCGATGCTGTCCGAGCGTCGTGTGCTATTCCCCCATTCTTCTCTCCTCATCAGGTGGGAGGGCAATCTTTTATTGATGGCCAAATCACAGGGGGTTGTAGTTTAGAGTTGCTTGTTAAGCGGGGCTGTAACCTAATTTTTATCATAGATCCAGTTATTCCCTATGCTTCCGCCGAGATGGGGGTTACGGAGAAAATGGGAGGACTGTACACCTTTATCCAATCCATAAAATCTCTATTTTATACTCGTTTTCGAAATGAACTTGCTCATCTCACGGAGCGTTTTCCAGACGTTGATTTTTTAGTGTTCCAGCCATATGACGAATGTGCTGCTGTTATGAGAGGGTCACCTATTAAGTATTGGGTGAATACAAAGATAGTTGACTTGTCTTACAAGACAACTCTTATGAGGCTGAGAGAACGGTATCACGTCTACCATACAAAACTGCTAAAGTACGGTATAGAGCTGTACTCTCCTCAGGAGCTGTTGGAGTTAGAAAGAAAGGGTATCGATATCTAGGAACCATCCCACAAGTCGTCTAGCTGCGTATTTTCGTCGCTGTGCTGCTCATTTATCAGGAAGTAAACTGCACTGATTGATCCTCAATGCCTTGCTATACGACTTGTGGGATGGTTCCCAGGGACCTTTTTAAGCTAGCAAGTCTGCGGGAATTTTCTCCCGGATTTCATCGATAAAATGCATGGATTTCGCTTCAGTAATTTTAGCCTTTTCCATATAGGAGTGGAGCAGAGGTTCTTCTATCAAGGTGACCTCACCGAGGATGGTGTGGCAAATTTGATTGGCGAACCCAACGATTTCGGGAATCAGCCAAACATCACTCTTTATATTAGCAAGGTCGTGATGTTGCGATGAAGTCTGAATGATATAGTCAGCGAGCCCCCAGAGGGAAGCAGCGATTTCACCAAGGATACAGTGACTGGGAGCGCTGATTTTTTTTTCCGCATCGTTCCATGTGCAATCCGCACTCGAAGAGCTGACCTCGTTGTGAACTTTTTCAAGTATTTCTGGCATGCATATAGCTGCAACAACTTTACCTATGTTGCAGAGGGCTCCAGCTAGGTAAACTTGATCGGGTTCAGTCTC
The DNA here is from genome assembly GCA_017985985.1 of Oligoflexales bacterium. Lineage (GTDB taxonomy): Bacteria > Bdellovibrionota_B > Oligoflexia > Oligoflexales > Bog-1112 > JAGNWK01. Next base: position 41,512 of record JAGNWK010000014.1, on the reverse strand, counting down.
TTTACTTAAAATCCTACATAACTGCTCCGATATAATTCCAGTTATTTTAGATTTCTTCCAAAATTCATCAGACGAGAAGGACTTCGTTTTAAATTTAAAAGTTTTTACGGCAGAAACTAAAACGATCTCACTGATGGTCTTTCGTCCAATATAGGAGAACGCATGTGTTAAGGAGCCTATTTTTTGCCCGTCTGATGTTTTTATATTGTTGGCATGGGCTAGGATATCTGCCGATAAGAGCGGATCTTTTTTTGCTATATTTGCCAATTCAGTAGCTGAATTTTTTTCATCGGCAATGGCGAGCTGGAGCTCCATGACGGAGGTTGGGATATACGGCATAGACTTTTTGGATAATTGATTAAAAAGGGAAGCTTTGTCAGGAGCCATCACTTTTTCTGGGGAATACCACGGAAATTTCCCCTTCTTGACTTGTATGAGTCCTTCACAGGAGCAATTAAACCAAAGATGACCCTCTGAACATACCTTCCATCGGGACGTTTTAGAAAGAAAATCATGTTCTGTTATGTATTGTCGATTACACTTCTTGCAAACTTCCATCCCATACTCCCCTGGGCTATAATCTAAGAAGAATCACAATTACAAATAACAACTTAGAGATGACGAGTCTTTTGTCGGTTGTTTAATAGGGAAAAATAAAAATTATCGCAACGGCCTGAAATCAAAAGACAAAGTATCGGCAAACGTCAATTTCTAGAATCATCTCTCAAAGAATAAAGATTTTAAGATGTTTAAAAAAATTATCACTCGTCTTATTTTAGCTTGGTCTGGGTGTTTTTTGTTACTCGTTGGAGCTGGATCCTACTTTTTTTATCAAGGTGTCAAAAATTATTCTGAAAATCAGTCGAGGTCTCGTCTTGATCAAGCGGAAGCTTTCATATCGTTCTCTATTGAGAGTGAAAAATTCAAGATAAGGTCTCAGCTGCTTAAGCTTATTAAAAATAAGCTTCTGGTTGATTACACTGATTTTGGTCAGGTTGACATGATCAAAGCTCACTTGGACGGTCAGCTTGTCGGTCTTGAAAACATTCATTATCAAGTTTTTGATTACGAAGGTGACCCCCTTTCTACTTCCGTCATGATGAGAAAGTTGGATCCTGATTTTGCTAAAAAAATGGTGATGAAAGCAGTTAAAGGACAAAATCAAGAGGCTCTTATTTTTGTAGATGGTTCTTTGATGTTGGTGTCATCTGGGCCTATAGGCTTTGAAAAGGATCCTTCAGGAGCCATAGTTCTTATGCAGTCATTAGAGGGAAAAATCAGTGAGGATCTGATTACTTTAGTTGGTGTTAACGTAGGATTTGTTTACCAGGGTCATGCGCTTATCGCGCCACAAAAAAAAGAAGTCATGCAAAAGTTTGTACAGCAATTGCCAAGAAGGGGAAAAAATTTATTTGATGGTCAAATTGAAGATACCAGTGAAGGATCTTTGCTGCGTTTGGTCGATTTAAAATCAAAGATATCTAGTCAGGATGTGCGATGGATTTTGGTGTATCCACTTTCAATTTTTCAATCTATGGCGCGCAATTTTCTGCTGCCTTTTTTCTTGCTTAGTTTTTTATTATTTGGTTTAGGTCTTTTGTTGACATTTACTAATCTATGGCCTTTCCATAAGTCTTGGTCGGATATGCTAAGTCAATTTGATAGTTTTTCTCATAATATTTTATCATCCATGAGGTTTTCGACTTCACTATCCAATAAAACGGGAGTCATGTCAAAAAAGATTAATGAAATGATTGACCTTTTTCAAAAGAAAATTGAAGATTCAAAAAATGAAGAGAGAAAAACACAGGAGAGACTGACCAGGGTTTATAACCTACTAGCGGTTGATGATATTACATTTAAGATGTTCATCGATAATGTTAAGCATCAGCGGAAGATGTGTGAACATTATATTGAATTGCTAACTTCAACGTCACCTAAAGATGCAGAAGGATGGAAGAGTGGTAAGGAGCATGTGTCAGGCATTTTGCGTTTGATTCATACGATCCGGAGTGATGCTAAATTATTTGGATTGGTTCAAATCGAAGGAAAAGCTCAGGAATTTGAAGATAGGTTAATGAAAATTTTCCAAGCAGAGGAATTCCCAGCCCAGTCGGTTGTAGGTGAGTTGGAATTGAGTCTTCAAGACATTACATCAGAGATAGATGTTTATGATAATTTAAGGAAAAAAATTCTTAATAGAGACGTAGATAAAGTTATTATTAGTGAAGTTAATAATACACAAATTGTTTGGCTGACGACTCTGATGGGTAGGCTTTTGGTGGCCTTTAGAAATCCACTAGTTCGTCCTCAAGATCTTACACCCATCTTACAAGAGCTCGAACATGCTCTTGCGTCCGTAGGAAGGGTTGATATTCGACAATTTGTGAAGCGCTATGACCACATGCTTGCGACTATAAGCGAGAAGAGTGCCAAAAAAATAGTCCCGATAAAACTACGAGGTGATTGTCTCCATATCCCGGTTTCGTTAATCAATTCAGTTCATAGTATGCTGCTACATTGTTTAAAAAATTCTCTTGAGCATGGAGTAGAAAGTCTAATTAAGCGGATTAAACTCAAGAAAAAAGAAGAGGGCCAGATCACGCTTGACATGCAAAGAAAAGGCGAATTTCTTGAGATTGTTGTTCAGGATGACGGCAAAGGAATTTCGTCTGAAGAGATTAAAGAAGTAGCGTTGCATAAGAAATTGATGACGGTAGAGCAGTGGGATCTTATGGCTGAAGAGGACAGGATCTCGCTGCTTTTCAGAGAAGGATTTTCAACCGGGAAAAAAACTTTATATGAAGGTCGAGGGATGGGTTTGGCCTCGGTTATACATAGTGCCAAGTCGATGGGTGGAAGGGTAGAGATGATTTCTTCATCGAGTGTTGGCAGTGCTTTGAAAATTACTTTGCCCTACCCTTCGCAGAGATTCCTTGCTCCTCATACTTTGTTTGACTTGAAATCTGCCGTTAATTTAGCGAGGCTACAGGTGAGCGCAGAGATGGAAAAGTTAGGAGTGATCTTGAGCGTGGAGGATTCTCTTGAGGAAAAGTACTTAGCATTTACCAATAGACATCTCTTCTTCAATACACTTCTTGTTTTTTTCCGCATTATTGGTGTAAAGGCGCCGAATCCTATGGAGCTGAAGGTGTCTATTCAGAGAATTCACCTTTCCAGCGATCATATACTCAGTGTGGGATTTGCTTTCAAAACTGAAAAAACTACGGAATTTATTCTTAAGCTTTTTCAATCCGAGGCTTTCCAAGATCTTCTTGAAAAAATTACTGAGGTGCCTGGTTTCAACTTCAGGATAGATACTGTCAACGGCACCGTCTGTCTAGATGTTCTCAGTAATTTGCCGACAGAGCTGAAGATGAAGAAAATAAATATTGCGTTACTCTGCCAAGATACCGACCCACAGGTTGAATTTATGAAAACTTATCTTAAGGAAAGCTTAGGCAATTGGCCGCACGAAATTTTCTCGGAACAAAAAGATATAAGTTTTTTACTAAATAATCACGCAACGGAGTCTGATGTTGTCACATGTGTTTTTTTGGAGGATACGTCCCTCCTGGATGCGATGGAGGATAAGGATGGGCAAACTAAGAACCTTAGCTTAAGAAGAGATCTTCATAACCTAGTCTTGATCTCACAGGATATATCGGCGATGGACTCATCTCTACTGGGGATCTTATCTGAAAAGTGTGGAATTGAGCCTTCTATTATGGAATCTCCCCTCGATCGGTTTGCGATAGAGGAGGCCTTAGAGTCGGCGATAGTTCGCGGTTTGTATTCATAAGATTAAATTGCTTGCAATTTTTGGTGAAAATTAGATAATCCGCCTTCTATGGTGTGCCACTCTGGCGGAATTGGCAGACGCGCTAGACTCAAAATCTAGTGCTCCTAGCGGGCATCCCGGTTCGACCCCGGGGAGTGGCACCATAGATTACGATAGATTACATGAGTTTGTTATTGCTTATGATGGCTTATGATAGTTTATTTTGCTATTGCTTATTTTTTGAGCTTGGTATAGGTGAGATTCCTTTCTCTTCCAGCTTTTTTCTCAATCTATCTGAATGGTTATTTTGCCAACGTTCGTAGATGAAGAGGATGTCCTTGGTCTCTTTTGTTGGGGATAGGCTTTCGCTAATATCTGCAACAACATCCACAAGCAGTGGAAAATTCTGGGCAAGCTCCGCATAAATTCTCGAGAAATTATCATCCTGGTCTCTAATGATCGTTGAGAGCCGCGAATATGCCTGGCTCCCCATGTCTATATAGTAGTTTAGACCAACTGATCGGCGATTGAAATAATCCTGAAAGTAACCAGAAATGTAGAGGGTTAGATCACCCATGCCCTTGAGGATTTTGATGCGTTCAGAAGTGCTGGCCTCGCGTTCCTTCTCTAAAAAAAAGGCAAGAGGGGTATCGAAGAGATCGAAGTCTTGACAGCGATTTTTTATTTTATCTTGTTCGACGAAATCACAAAGGAGGTTGACAAGGTAGTACTCAATATTCGGCTCTATTTTAATGTTTTGCTTTTGAACAGTCGAACTTACACATTGGTAAAAAAATTCTTGAGGGGAAGTGAGGTGCAAAGATGATTCTGATCTAAAAAAATTCACGAGCCCTCCGCTCTCAAGGCTATTCTAGCCTGTATTGTTTTTGCTTTTTTGAAAAGTGCCACTCCCCTCATCGGTTTTTTGATTTATATTCTGGAGCCCTGAAGGGGATTTTTCTGAAAATTTATTAATCTTTGTTTGAATTCCTTCCAAAAGTTCTAAGTATTCAGGGTTGGTAGAGGCTTTATCAAAAAAATATTTATAGTAACTTGCTGATTTGTTCGTGTCGCTGGATTCGTAGGCTTTAGCTAATTGGAGATAGGGCTCTAATTCGCTAGGTTTAATCCGCATCGCTTGCTCGAGGTAAGTGATGGCCTCGTGCGGTTGGGATTGGTTAAGGTAGTACTTCCCAAGACCAAGGAGGGAGCTCGCAAGTAGTGGTTTATTCTTTAGGGAGTCTTTGTAGTAAGAGTAAGCTTTCTGGCTTTTTCCTCTTGCCATCATGAGGTCACCTTTCAAGCTGAGTACATACGGACGGAAGGCTTTACCGCTACTTTTTTCTTCTCTGGTTAGCAATTCCTCAGCTTCATTAAATCTTTTCAATTTGAGAAGGACCTTTGCTTGAATAACTTTGAGCTGCCAATCCTTCGTTGATTTTTTTTGTGCATTTTCGATGATTTCGAGAGCTTCTTTGTAACAGCTCATCTGAAAATACGTCCAAGCTAGAGACTTACTGAGGGCGGGGTCTTCTTTCGCGAGTAATGCTTTTTGATAATAGAAAAGGGCCTGAGCATAATTCTCTAAAGCTCGATTCGCTTCTCCCATATAAAAATTTGTTTTAAAATTATCTTTGAATTGTGGATAGGATTTTTTGAAGTGATCTAGGCTAGCGTTATAGTTCCCTGCTTTGAGATAGATAACGCCCAAATTTCTGTGGATGATTGGGTTTTCAGGGTCTTGTAGAAGGGCTTTGTTGTAGGAGTCTAAAGACTCTCGGAGAAGGCCTCTCTGTGCCAGTTCGTTAGCCTCAGTGAGGGGGGATTCCTTTAACGGCGCAGTATGACAAGATGTTATTACAAAACCGAAAAAAGACAGTTTAAGAAAGACTCGGAATCGTCCCAAAATACAGCTATCTACCATGCTGGTAGGCCTCATATGTAAGCGGATGCTTGCTTCATTCTAGCACAAAAAATTCTTCAAACAAAGACCAGCACCTTTCGTCTTTTGAGTAGAATGATAAGACGATTTGTTTTTCTCGCCAATCTTTGTAACTTGCTGAGTTATAGGTGTAGTACCGAAGGTTGAGGGAACCAGCCTTCCCTGTGACAAGATGATTGGGAGTAGGCATAAATTCATCGAGGTAGTAGCATTCATTCGCAGTGTTTTTTATGTATGGAAGGATGAGGCCCTCTTGTGTTATTTTGCGGGATGAGAAAAGTGCTTGGCACGAACATAGAGCAAACATTAGGGTGCTCATAAGCGAAAATTTTAGTAAAAAAGCGAACAAAAAATTGAATTTCTTAGCAAGAAAATAAGAACAAAAGCGCTTATGTAAAAATCGAAAAACCATGTTGGGTCCAGTTGCTTTAATCTTTGAAGTCATTCGCCTTCTCTTCTCGTCAAAAGTATTGAAACCTTTAAAAAGGAGCTATTTTTTGAAATCTATTTTTTCTGAGTTCTTAAAAAATTTTTATAACTTTGCCCAAGATATTAAAATAGTACACAGTGTCTTCTCACTTCCATTTGCCGCCTGTGCGATTTTGATCAGTGGGACAGAGTCTTTGAACCTCAGCAAAGTAGCTTGGATTTTTCTTGCTGTGATTTCAGCTCGGAGCTTTGCTATGGGGATGAATCGTTATCTTGATAGAGATATCGATAGTTTGAATCCTAGGACTCAGCAGAGGAAGATTCCTAGTGGGAAGCTCAGCCCGAGGAGCTCTTTAGCTTGCTCTTTGCTGTTTGGGCTTATTTTTATGGTGGCCGCTTTTCAGCTCAACACTCTCTCTGGATGGTGCAGTTTCATAGTTCTGGCATTTTTAGGATCTTATCCCTATTTAAAAAGATTTTCATGGTTTGCCCATGGTTATTTAGGTCTTTGCTTAGGGATGGTTCCCCCTGCCGTTGGCATTGCTTTGTCGACTGGACCATCTTCTCTCTTTTGTCTGTCCATACTTGGATTGGGGGTTGCTTTATGGGTTGCAGGCTTCGATATGCTTTATGCTTTGCAAGATTTGGATTTTGACAGAACTCAAGGTTTACAGAGTGTGCCAGTTCGATTTGGTGTAAAAAAATCTTTATATATAAGTCGAATCTGTTTCCTAGGAATGCTTGTTTGCTTGGCGATTGTCGGTGTGCAGCAGAATCTTGGTGCTTTGTTTTATCTCGGACTGGCTTTTGTAGCTCTCATCTTGACTTACGAGCACTGGCTTGTGCGAGATTCTCGGGATGGCTATGTGTCTCGTCATATCGGGTTTGCTTTTTTTAATGCAAACGGTCTTGTCAGTGTGATTTTTTACCTATTTACTCAGCTCTCTTATCTGTAGTCACTAGGAACCATCCCACAAGTCGTCTAGCTGCGTTATTTTGGTCGCTACGCTGCTTATTTACCAGCAAGTAAACTGAGCTGCTCGTTCCTTAATGCATTGCTAGACGACTTGTGGGATGGTTCCTATGATTTTTTTTGATTTTTAAGGTAATCGATCAATTTTTTCCTTTCATCTTCACCCCCCGTTGTTTTTATTTTTGCTTCGATTTCATCTATGTTTTTTGCAAGGTCGGGGTTGTTGGAGGCTGCCGTTGCAGAGGCTCCTTTTAGGTTGTCGAGAATGACAAGGGCATCTTCTTGAGTCATGGTTTCAAGAACTTGTGGGTCAATCTTTCCTTGTTCCTGGGCAGAGGGAACTATAAATTGATTCATAAACATTAATGAGTAGGCTGCTTGGTACATAATAAGCTGTGTTTCAGAACTTGCCCCATAACTGGCAATTCCATTTTTTGATCTGTATTCAAGCGGCATGATCAGGAGGATATTTTTTGCCTTTTCCATTTTGCTAACCAAAACTTTGTAGTCATCGAGGTGATCTTTATCGGCGCTTGGGACAAACTGTCCTAGAGTATCCAGTAGGCTTTGGCCCGAACTTTGAGTGCCACCATTACGTCCAAAACTTAAGAGATCAAAGTGAGCTTGTCCCGCATAGGCAGACGCAAGACGTGGGTAACGCATATACTCCTCAGGGTTTTGTGCGATCAGTGGTTCTAGTATGCTTTGTGCTTTATCGTAATTGCCTGCATTTAGGGCAAGCACGGCTTCTTCATCAGGAGTACGGGGAGAGCAGGTAGAAGTTTTTTCTTGAGTGAGACCATCCTTGGACGGTTTGCATTCAGCATAATTCTTTTCCCCGCATTGCGAGGAGCCAATGCACAGTAGCGATAGGATGGTTCGTGTGACGATCTTCAAAAGTCGACTCCCCACGTCAGAGAAACAGCATAGATTCGACGAGGGTCTACCCCAGGGTTATCACCGTATTCTCTTGTATAGGCAGAGGCTGCTACACGCATAAAGATAAGGTCTAGCTCAGCTCCCACTGTCGGGGTCCCGTGATAAACCCCAGCGGCTAATCCGACGTACTGCCGGAGCATCAGTCGGACTCCTGCATAGATCCTTTTAAACAAGGCCTCCTTGTACTTATTATCGGTATCCCGGAAGTCTATACTTAAATGGAGAGCGTCTGTGTCGGAATGAAAAGTTAGGCCTAGGCCAACATTAAGGGTTTGGGGGATGGGGTCTTGATCAGAATTTGACAGTTGTAATCCTCCTACGTTGACGGTGCTTGCCGCTAAGCGGAGGTCGGTGTGTTTACCTTGAAGAAAGAGAAGTGTGCCCAGGTCGACTCCTAGCCCGTGTGGAAGTTTGGAGGAGGGTTTGCTTAAGTCTGTACCGGCCTTATTGATGGAATCAGTGTCTAGGAGATCGATATGGAGGACCTGATCTGCAACGTATAGAGATTTTAGGGATAATCCAAACGATAGATTTTCAAATGGACTTCTTGTCGCCAGGGAAGCATAAGCTCCTGTGTAAAACTCGTTTCTAACGGTTAGAGCAGGGAGCCCTGAACCGCTGGTTGGATCCCCATTCTTCCATGCTTTTAAATCAGGTTCTAGCGAGGAAAAGACAGCTAAGCCCCCACGACTGGTGATAAAGCTAAGAGCTACAGAGGCTCCGAGGTGGATGGGGGTATTGAAGAGGGTGTCGATCAGTTCGTTGTTCTGTTCTTCTGTTGTCTTCGTGCTGTCCTTCTTTACCCCCTTGTTTTTTAAAAGAGAGCGAGTTAGGTTCAGAGATTCTTTGCCCGGGAATAAGCTTGTTTTTAAGCCAACCCAGCGAAAAAATTTACCCCCGTAGGGGAGTAGTGCCGGATTCGAGACGAGAATGCCCTCCTGTGTTGCCCAGGTGAGTGAGGATCCCCCAGCAGCGAGATCAAAAGGGTCTTGGTAGATGGGCTCGTTTGTCTTGGCTAGACAAAGGGATGAGCAGACCCATAAAAAAATACCGAAGAGTAAGGGAATGTGGGGGCATCTCTTGTAAAACAACGAGACCTCTTTTTTGACTCTAATTTGCATTGAGATGAAATTCATAGAGCTTTATCGGAAAGAACTTCAAAAGCATGATCTTAGATATCGAAAGTGTCGTGTTTGGTGGGGAAGGTCTAGCTCGACATAATGGTCGAGTTGTCTTTATCCCAAAAGCCTTCCCAGGAGATCGCGTGAGGGTCGAGCTTGTGGAGGAAAAATCTTCCTATGCGAGAGCTAGAGTTGTCGAATGGATAAGCATGTCCGAGCAAAGAGCGGAAGGGGGTTCTCCATGTCCGCATAGTCGCCTATGTGGAGGCTGTTCTTGGCTTGGTTTTTCTTATCTGGCACAACTAGAGGCAAAAGCTGATTTTATAAGACAGGCTTTTCATAGGATAGCTCAGTGGGAAGAAGCCGTGGAGCTTAGTCGGGGATTAAAGGTAGAGTGTGCCGATACCAAGAATTATAGAAACAGGCTGCTTTTGCGAGGTCGTTTAAAAGCAGATGGTTCGGTTAAAGTTGGTTTTTTTGAGCAAAGTTCTCACAAACTGGTGGCTGTATCGACTTGTTGGGTGGCTGCTCGTTCTATAGAGGCTCTGATCATAGACTTAAATCAAGCGCAGTTTGCAAAAATGCAGGATGACTTAAGCTTTCGTTTACATGTGCAAGAACTTCCTGCTCTTGTAAAGGGAGAGACTGAAACTTCTTCTCTACTCGTCACATTGGAGCCTATTGGGGATCCGACCCTTTTTGTGCACTTTAAGCAGTATTTGCAGGAGAATCGACGCGTAGCCTGGGCAGGTTTAAAGAGTGAGGCTGATCAATCTCCCTATTTTTTATTTGAGAATTGGAAAAATATCTCCTACTTCACTCAAGCTACTTTATTCCAGCAAGTGAATATAGCACTCAATCAAAAAGTTAGAGAAGCCATAACGGATATCGTTTCAGAAGAAAACTCAAAATCTATTCTCGATCTTTTTTGTGGGTCTGGGAATTTGTCTCTCCACCTAGGAGATCCTTCAAGGAAAATTGTGGCGGTCGAGCAGTCTCGGGGTTCTGTCAAACTTGGCCAATACAATAGTGAGCAAAATCAAATTCCAGGCATTTCTTTCTTGGATGAAAGTGCAGTTCTCTATCTGAGGCAGGCTGTCGATAAACATATATATTACGATACCCTGATTGTGGATCCCCCTAGGCAGGGGATGAAGGAGTGTTTGCAGTCGATTCACAAATTGTTGCCGAAATGTCTTATTTATATGAGCTGTGATCCGATGACTTTAGCAAGGGATTTGAAAGATTTAAAAGATGTTTACAAGATTCGATCTGTAAAGGCATTTGACTTTTTCCCGCACAGTCATCATGTAGAGACATTGGTTCACCTAGAGCCTAGGGATAGATAGGGTGAAGCAGGTCGTTTGACTATCTGTGTCGAGTTCAAGTCTGCCTTTATGCTCAACGGCTATCGATCGGGCGATACTGAGGCCTAGTCCGGTTCCTTTACCCACTTCCTTGGTTGTAAAAAAAGGTAAGAATATTTTTTCGCGAATTTCTTGGTTAATCAGAGGTCCATTATTAGAGACGCTGATATGGACTTCAGAAGGACTTTCTTTGACATCTATTTTTATCCAACTCCCTCCAATATCGGATGTCACGTCGAAAGCGTTGTTCAATAGATTCAAGATGATTTGTGATATCTGTACACTTCGACAGATGATTTTTATCTCTGGGGAGACCGGTTCAAGGATTAATTTGACATTGTGAGTTCTAAAGCGATTGGTACAGAATTCTAATGTTTCTTCCAATATAGATTGAATAGTCACTTCATGAAATGGATCGCAACTGGCATCTCTTGCAAAAACCCGTAGTCCACTGACAATTTTTGCGATTCGATTTACTGTAGAAATGATTTTTTCTGCATGTTTCGAGATCACTTCGGTCTCAAGGGGTGAGTCGGCTTTTTCTATTCGCTTCAGAATTTCAGCGTGACCAAGGATAACACTCAGTGGGTTGTTAATTTCATGAGCGATTCCACCAGCCATTTCTCCTAGAGATGACATTCGTTCTGTCTGCATGAGTTTAGTTTGTTCTTCTTTGATCTCAGCGTCGAGGCTTGATCTTTCTGTGATGTCTTGGATAGTTCCAATGCTTAGGGAGTGCTCACCAAGATGGTCGAAGACATGTTTCCCCATGGCATGAATCCATCTGGTCTTATTGTCTCTTGTTTTTATCTTAAATTGGAAGTCGAAAGGCTCAATGGATCTAATCGACATACCCCATTTCTTCTTAACCTCTAGGTAGTCTTCTGTTTCTAAGAACGATTTTAAATCAAAATTGTCTGGCAGAAATTTTTCATCGAGGCCGAAATTTAAGGCAGCTTGAGGGCTCCATCTCTTTTTTTTGTTTTTAAAATCAAATTCAAAACTTCCAATTTTTGCTATTTTTTGTGCTTCTCGGAGAGCGGTTTCACTCTTCTGTAGTTTTTCATTAATTTCTTTCGTAACTTCAAGGAGTCTAAGTTTGTAGTAGAAGCCAATATAGGAAATAATAAATAAAGTGATTAGGACGCTTTGGATGAAGAGTCCATTCATCTGAGTGTTTTTATCGGCAAGATCATAACTCATGGCGAGACAGAACAAGAAGTATGTTAAAATTTGACGTCTCGAATTCAGGCAAAAAGTGCAGCAAAAAATCGTCAATACCATAGCTAAAATAAAAATGAAATGAGCATTGTTTTTAGCAGTCAAGAAAAAAATATAATATGTGATAAGCCAGACGGTTATGAGGACAAATTTTGATAATATTCGTTTTACAAAATCAAAAACTAAGCTGAGACCAAACGCTGAAAAGCAAAAGGATGTTATTAAAATCCTGAGATAGATAGGATCATATGCAGTAGGCAAGATATGTTTGATGATAAACCACCAGATCAGGATGAGGCTTCCCCCAGAGACAAGGAGGAATCGCTCCTGTTTTGGTGCAATGTATTCATTCATAACAAGATATCCGAACTAGAGTTCAAAGCTGACAGCGCTCTGTTCGGTTCGATTATAAAAAATAATAATAAAAAGTTTTTTAACCGTTGATTATTGGATGGTTAAATTTATGTTCTTTCTTTCTCTACGGTAGATCCAGAGGCTAAGTAGGATGCCACAGACAAAGAGGAGCTTGCCGTACCCCCAGCCTTGGGGAGAAAATGAAAATGTAAGCCTAGCATCAAATCCGGGTTTTATCTGAATAAAGGGGCCCGCTACCCCAATTTGTATGTCTCCAGCATCACTGATCCAACCATCGATATAATTTTGATTCAGGAAAATATTTGCTGAGTCGCTTGCTTTAATGTTAGCAGATATTTTATTCGGGCTAAAAATGAGGTTACTTATTTGGACATGTGGCTCATCGCTATAAATTAAAGGTCTGTCGATTTTTGTGGTGGGACGTATTTTTAATGGCTCATAGCAGTTTAAAAAGGACTGATTATTCATCATGGCAGCATACATTTGAGAGGGAAAATGTGCGCTGTAATCATAATCTTTACCTATCACTTCATACTTATTTTGAGATTTAAAAAAATGAAAATCGGTCTTGATAGGATCCTGCCAAAAAATTTCTCGGAAATGACGATGATTAAAATATATTAAATCTAGGCTTGCAAAAGCGAGTACGATTGTAAAAAAACTTTTGAGATTATTTTTGAAATAATTCTTGGTTGAGATGTCGCTATTGTGGTCTGAATAAATTTTCTCAAAGACCCAGGCAACAAGCAAGCTTGCTGCTAAAGTAAAAGGAATAATAAAACGACCGGCACAGCGAATTTTTCCGAAAATAGGGAGCATCTTTAGCAACGAGTAGGGAGCTAAAAAAGAAAAATCGCCTCTGGCAAGAAGCAAGAAAATGAAAGCAGATAAGCCTAAGCTGTAGATAAATGAATGAGATCTTATTTTGAAGGGATGCTGTTTTCTTAGGCTCATGACGCAGAGAACCCAAAAAAGAGAACTTAAAATCAAAACGAGACCAAATCCTCCAATATAATTTCCATATTCTTGCCAGCCATAGAAGAGATTATGGTTCGTCTCTTTGTTTGAGAAGGGATCCAGCAGTATTTTGAATTGTAAGGATTCGGATATAACCTCTTTAGCTATGGTGCCCATTCTGTCGTCAAATACCCGTGGGCTATTTAAAAAAAAGCTTACCGGTATGAGTTTAGGAGCTGAATATAAGACAGATAAGACAGATATCAGAGTAAGATGAATAAGGGGTTTCCATGTGCGTTTAAAAAAAGCATAGAAGACAGAGATCAGAGTTAGAAGGCAGCCAGTTATGAGGAGGACATGTAGTCCACCAGTATAGAAAGTCAAAGCTAAGATAAAACTTACAAAAAATAGGCTTTTAAGATGAAATTTCTGCAAATTTTTTAAGAAGAAGAAAAACACCCAGGGGGTGTAAAAAAATGGTAAAAAAGTAGTATGACCTTCCCCTATGTGTAACGATAGTGCACCACAGAAAGTGTACAAACAAGCTAAGTAGATGGTGAGTGGTAAAAATTGAATCGAAAAGATCCGCTGCAGCAAAACATGCATGCCCAGCAACGAGATCCAATAATGAAGCAGGACATTTATCTTCATAGCAAAAGCTAAAGAAAAAAATCCACTTAGCAGATAGATCGGGCTAAAGGCAGCTACCTGCGGATTCTGCCATAAGACATTCCCTCCACAGTGCCAAGGGTTCCAAAAGGGAAACTGAGTATATTCAAAAATACTTTTCACTACTGAGCCGTAGTATAAAAAATGTGGGTCCCAATCATTCGTTGCTAGAGTATGTAAACCTTTATGAAACAAAGGAAAGCAGAAGCATGTCGCTAGAACAAGGTAGAGGACAAAGGGATGGAATATTCTTGACCCAAACATTTTTATAGAATTTTTTTTTATAAAATCTAGCAAGTTCAAATTCCGTTGATGGGTTTGGAGCTGGTGTAACCTTCAAACAGCAGGCGTCCCCCTTCAGCTGCGGCTTTTGGGCCTAACTCAATGAGCCAGTCACTGTCGTCTATAAATTCTTGATTATGTTCGATACAGATGATGGTAACCCCCTTGTCTCGCAAAGAGAGTAGGATTTTAAGAAGCTTTTGGACATCCTCAAAATGCAAACCTCTGGTAGGCTCATCGAGGATTAATGCGGTTTCTGGACCGTGTTTTTTTATAAGATAAGGGATCAACTTGAGTCGTTGAGCTTCTCCACCAGATAGAGATCCTGAGCTCTGTCCCAGTTTTAAATAGCCAAGACCTAAATTTTTTGCTGTCTCAATTTTTTTAAGGATGTCTTTGTGATGCTTGAAGTGCTCGAAGGCTTCATCAAAAGTGAGGTTAAGAACATCATGAAGAGAGAGATTATTATATTTTAGGTTTAATAATTCATCCCGATATCTCTTTCCTTGACAAACTTCGCAGCGAATTCTTGCGTCTGGCAAAAATTTTATAACAACCGTTAGCTCTCCTCTCCCCTTGCAGGATTCGCAGCGTCCTCCTGAACTGTGAAGGGAGAAATCTTTTGCAGTAAAGCCATAGATCTGAGCTTCTGGGAGCTTGGCATAAAGTTCTCTGATCTTGGTAAAAATATCTAAGTAAGTGGCAGGCATGCTCTGACCGCTCCGACCTAGGGGCTTTCTGTCGACAAGGGAAAGATGTTTTAAGGATTCAAATCCAGCAATGTTCTGGCAGAATAAGGGCTTTTCTTTATTTTTTTTAGAGTTTTTCCGCTGTGCCTCTTCAATTTTTCTTAAGAGATTAGGATAGAGAGTCCCTAGGACCAAGGAAGATTTTCCTGCACCAGACAGCCCGATAACGACATTGAATGCAGAGAGTTTGAAGCGAACTCTATCAATTTTTAAATTGTGCAAATTCAGCTGGTCCAACGTAAGATAGAGCTCTGTACTTGTCTTTGTTCCATCTATTTTTTGGGTGTGTTTTCGTCCTTGAGATAAGTAAAAAGCGGTAGAAGAGCGGTCTTTATAGGTTTCTGCCTCGGAAGGGTGGAAAACGCCGGTGATGTTACCTCCCTTCGCTCCTCCTCCTGGTCCCAAGTCGATGATAAGATCTGCTCTTCTCATAAGGTACTCGTCATGATCGACGACGATGACTGTATTGCCTAAGTTCTTAAGGCGACTTAAATTTTGATATAAATCTTCCATTTCAAGTGGATGTAGCCCCTGACTAGGCTCATCTAAAATGTAGAGCACGCCTCGTAAACTTTCTGCAAGAAGACCAGCTAACCTGAGGCGGGTGTATTCTCCCCCAGAAAGAGAGCGGACAGATCGGGAGGAGTGAAGGTAGAAAAGTCCAACTTCACATAATTTTTTAATGATAGAATGAGCCTCTTCCTGGAGTCGTAAAAAAGCTAGATTTTTTGAGTGTGTACCTACGGTTTGTGCTAGGGAAGAGAAAAAAGAGTCAAGTTCTGAAAAAGGCATGAGAGCTAAAGCTTGTGGAGATTTGCCCCCAAGGAGTACAGATGAGTATTGGGGGGAGATGCCTGTCCCCTGGCAAAGCTTACAGGGGATGTGTTGACGTTTTATTTTTTCAAATTCACTGATGGTTTCTTCGGTCTCTTCATTCAAATTTTCTTCGGACTCCCCCTGTCGACCAAGTCCCAGGCAGTCTGTGCATTGTCCCAGGGAATTAGGATTGAAATAGCGAGCATCTAGTTTGGGCCAGCTGAAGCCACAGGTGGGGCAGCCATGCTTGTTCGATAGGATTATCTTTTGATCGAGGAGGAGGTTTTGCTTTGACGATGCATAGCACTCGACATATCCACCTCCCTCCTCAGAGGCTTGTTTGATGGCTCGCAGGAGTCGATTCTCAGATGTAGAGCTGAGTTTGATAAAATCGATGACGATTTTAATCGTATGTTTTTCTTCTTTGTCGAGTTCTGGGGTGGAGGTGAGGGAGTAGATGTTCCCATCAATGTAAACTTTGAGAAATCCTTTTTCTGCAAAGTTCTTCAGCTGCGCTTTGTAGTGACCTTTCTTTTTTTCAACTATAGGCGCACAAATAGCGATAATTTCGGTGCTCCAATTTTTTTTCTGAATCGGAGCTATCATCTCCTCCCAGCTCATAGCCTCGGTGAGGATTTTATGCTTTGGACACATTTTTTCGCCGAAACGGGCAAATAGTACCCCTACGAGCTCGCTCAGGTCAGTCAGCGTTCCGACACGAGTTCTGACAGAAGGGGGGGTTTCGATTTGGGATAAGGAGATGGCTGGTGAGAGCCCTGATATAGATGTCACTTGTGGACGACGAGAACCTTCTAGAAACTGTCTTGAGAAGTGGGATAGGGTATAAAAGAACTGTCGCTGTGATTCTGCTAAGATCGTATCGAAAACAAGAGAGCTTTTCCCAGAACCGCTGACTCCGGTGACTACGGTGATAGCTCCTCTGGGGATGGAGAGGCTTATGCCTTTAAGATTATGTTCTGTAGCATTATGGATAGAAATA
Organism: Oligoflexales bacterium; assembly: GCA_017985985.1. Taxonomy (GTDB): domain Bacteria; phylum Bdellovibrionota_B; class Oligoflexia; order Oligoflexales; family Bog-1112; genus JAGNWK01. The sequence continues at coordinate 24,891 of JAGNWK010000014.1, read as the reverse complement.
AAGGAATGTCGAGCTCGCACGGATGGCCCCCTATCTCGCAGTTTGAGTGGCACAGATGGCCTATCCCAAGGTTGTACAGGGGGTGCGTTTGCGAAGCAAGTTTAGGCAGAGACCGATCGGGGCTAGAGACTTGGCTTTAAGGAGTCGGGCTAGGGTTCTTTTTTTTTGGTTCATAGCCTTTGACAGTTACCTTGCCTTCGGCAATTTCTCTGAGGGCGGTGATTGTTTCTTTGTTCTTGCTCTTGACGAGAGGATGACTGTTACTCATTAGCTGCCTAGTTCGGTTTGCAGCCGCTATGACCAGTGCAAAGCGATTTGGCAATTTTCTTAAACAATCTTCGATAGATATTCGTGCCATAAGGGGTGCTCCTTCATATTGCTGTCGAGATCTCTTCTAGTCTATCTTGGGAAGAGCGGTGTCTCTAAGGTTTTCCTGATCAATCTGTTTTTCTCTGTGTTTATTAGCAGTTATTACCTTGAATCGCTCTTGAAAACATCTTGCTACGTCGCTACACTTCGCTTCTACCCGTTACAGCGAATAAAGATAAGCGAGATATACTGCCACAGCATATAGAAAAAGAGAAGGAAAACGTATGAAAATTCAATTCCAGGAAAAAGACCCTGAAAAAGTTGTACATAAAATCCAAGAGTCTTTGGGCGGGAGACAATTGGGTAGTCTGCTCAATTTCAATCTGAAGGACAAAAATGTCACCGTGAAGATTCAAAAATTTGGGACCTCGACCCTGGAATTTAGCCATAACCCAGCTGTGAAAGAGAGTTTGGAGTGGGTCTTAAGTTCCGAAAAGATAGCCTTTGCTCATAAGGCCTTCAAAGAAGAGGTGCTCTCTAAGCTCAAGAAAGTTATCGAAGACCTCGGGGGGATGGTCTCGTGAATCCCGCTAATCCCGCTAATCCCGCTAATCCCGTCAATCAAGAGGCTTCTAAGGGGGAATCAAGGCTAGGACAAGTCCTTCTGTCCTATGAAGGGAAGTCGCCGCAAGTTCATGAGAGCGTCTATCTGGCTCCAGGGGTCTGTCTGTCGGGGGATATCCAAATTAGAGAAGATGCTAGTTTTTGGTTTCATGCTGTAGCACGTGGCGATGTAAACTCCATCTTTGTGGGGGCAGGGTCTAACATTCAAGATCACTCCATTCTTCATGTGTCTGGGGGACAGTCACCTACCGTCATTGGAGATCAGGTGACGATTGGGCATCGTGTGATTGTCCACTCTTGCCGTATCGACGATCTCTGTATTATTGGTATGGGGTCTATTCTTCTCGATAATGCTCACATTCCAAGGCATTCTTTTGTGGCTGCTGGTAGTGTCGTTCCCCCAGGCAAGACCTATCCGCCGGGCCATATGATTATGGGTTCACCCGCACGAGCGGTGAGGCTTCTTCGTCCCGAGGAGATAGAAGGCATCTTCAAGTCAGCAGAAACTTATAAAAAACTCGCTCGAACGTACAGTTCAAACTCAAGTTGGCGGTCAGGGCATCTTATGCCTACGATGAGTTGTTAAGGCAAAAGCAAACTTGGGCCGGAGATTTCATAGAAAGACTCTTTCCCTCTTTCGTAGGCGGTGAGATCGTCTTCTAAATTCAATTGATCGAAATTTTTTAAGGAACTGTGATAGCCAAGGGTTTCCTCGGGTATTTTTTGCAAAGGGTTTTGCGAATAGCTTTGAGCGCTAGGGCTTTTCGCCGGGCCGGAGGTACGAGGCTTGCGATTTAATGTAAGGGAGCCAAGCTTCTTTTGTTCTGCTTGAACTGTGGGATTCTGGGAGAGGATGAGCTTGAAGATATTTTGTATGCTGGCCTCAGCCTGGATGCTTTGCTCTTGAGTTTCTCGATTTTCCTTTAGGGTTGCGAGATGACTATAGGAAATCTGCATCCGATCTCTTTCGTTCTGCAGCTGTCTCACTGTTTTCTCAAGTCCATTTTTTAAATTTTGAATGTTCTTTTGATGTCGAGTGATGGCTGAGAGGGGTGGGAATTTGGACTGCTTGCTGTTCGTGGAGTCCATCCCTGAAGAACGATTGTGAATGATTCTAGCCCAAAGCAGCTTCATCCAAGACTCTAGGTAAAGAGATCGATAGCGATCAATTTTTTCTGCAAGATTTTTAACCCAGTAGAGAAGCGCTCTCTTTTTTTCACCTAAAAGGCCCATATCATCGGGTAGGAGTTTGAGGAATGTGAGCTGTCGATCGAGCTCCTGGTTACAGAGTTCAGCCCTCTTTTCTAATTCTTTTCCCAAAGTCATGCGAGGGCTTGGGGGGCGCTTATGATTTTCGGGACTAGATCGCATTCTCTTATTGATCTCGTTCCTTAAATTAAGGGCTTTTTGATCCCATTCTTTGAGTAAAATATTCAAATGTTCACCAGTAAGGGTTAAGATCTTTGTTCTTTAGATAAGGGCGGATCCTGCGTTCTTGTATTTTTAACCAGGATTTTTTCCAATTGATCTCCTCCTTGATCCTTCGGATCCTTGAACGGCCAAGGCGCAAGTAATCTTCATTCGATTTGATTTCATGGAGAGTTTCATAAAATATTGTACCTAATGTTCGCTCATCTTTTTGTGCCAAGGATGGTTTGATGGCATGTAATAGATTTTTTAAATACGAGTGAAGGCTTTTTTTCTCATTTTCGAGTTGACCAATAGCGACTTCTACTCTTGACAGGGTTTGCCGGAGTGATGATAAGAGCAAAGTGTCTTGGAAGGGGAAGCTGAAAGAAGAGTGCAGAGATTTTTCTGTTTTTTCTTTCATTTTTCTTGTCATTTTTTCAAGCCAAGATAGAGTTTTCACTTTTTCTTGTAAAAGATCTGTCAAAATTTTTTCTTCAAAAAGACTGAGATCCTGAGGGAGTTTAGATTGATCGCGGACGCTGTCCTCATGGGCAGAGGGTTCAAAATCAGCTGGCATTTTTTGAATTATGGTTTGTATATCTTGTTTGATTTGATCGAGTTCTTGGCATCTTTTTTCGTATTCACTGATAGAGAGCGCTTTGATGCGATGCATATGAGAGAGCTCTATTTCTAGAAAAGTAATTTCGTGCTGAGCAAGCGCAAGCCACTCCTGTTCGATAGCGATTTGAGATTCATTTTTTTCGAAGTGCCACATGATATTCGAAAATTTCCTTGGACAAGTGAATAACGTTATGGTCTTTTTTATTCTGACTGAGGGCTAGTCTCCCTGTCCATGGTCAGAACCTTCTCAGAAATTTTTGCCCAGTCACAAATTTTCCATTTCTAAGAGGCATCACGTTGTCGAACCTTCTTGTAAAAAAATCATCCTCTTCAACTCAGCCAAATAACCGTCTTAAGCCTGTACTTGCTGCTCTGGCTGGAGAAAAACCAACTCGCTATCCAGTTTGGTTTCTTCGACAGGCAGGTCGTTATTTGCCAGAATATCGGCAGATTCGGGAGAAGGTCAGTTTCTTAGATCTTTGTAGAAACCCTGCACTCGCAGCAGAAGTGACTTTGCAACCCCTGCGGCGGTTCGACTTGGATGCCTCGATTGTCTTTTCAGATATCTTGATCCCTTTGACAGGGATGGGTCTCGATTTGACCTTTGATAAAGGTCACGGTCCTCTCCTCAATCCTCCTGTGCGAAACAGGAGGGACGTTCAACGTTTGAAATTTTGTCAGGTTGAAACTGATCTTGGCTATGTCGCGGAAGCGGTGCTACGCGTAAAAGAAAAACTAGAGCCGCACCAGACTATGATTGGTTTTGCAGGTGCCCCGATGACCGTCGCAAGCTATGCCATAGAGGGACAGGGGAGTAAGACCTATTTCCATTTGAAGAACTTTGCCTTCTCAGACCCTGCCGGTTTCATGGAGCTCCTGGAAAAAATCGCACTGGTCACCACCGATTATGTGGCAATGCAGGTGAATGCAGGGGCTGAAATGATCATGATTTTTGACACCTGGGCTGCCCAGCTCAGTCCGGAAGACTATCGAAATTTGGTTTTACCGAGCACTCAGAAGCTACTTCAGGCTATTCGCTCCATGGGGGTTCCCGTTGTCTACTATCCAGGGCAGGGAGGAGGGCTACTCTCTCAGTCCAAAAATTTGTCGCCATCTGCTTTAAGTGTAGATTGGAGGATCAGTCTGTCTGAGGCCCAGGTTCTCTTAGACTCTGTTGGGGCTAGGCTCCCCCTACAAGGCAATTTGGATCCATCCTGTCTTTTTGGGGGCGAGGCATTTGTGCGGGCCAAGGTTCGGAGTTTGCTGGAAGAAGCTCAGAACTTATGCCTGCCAGGGCACATCTTTAATGTGGGGCATGGTCTCTTGCCTGAAACACCGATCGACGCGCTAGGTTGGGTTATGGACGAACTGAGAGCTTTCGATGGGGGGTCGTCTTTAGGAGGTTAGGACAATGTCATTCAAATAGGGGGAATTCTGACTTGCCTGTTTATCTTAACTCGATACCTCTCGACTTCGCTCGAGGTGTTATAGCAGGGACCATATATAGCAGGGGCCATATATGACGTTCTCCATACCAGTTAAAGCCCCGTCACCTCGAGCCAACCTGTCTAAGTATTCATGGTAGGCCTCGTCATTGCGAGCGAAGCGAAGCAATCTCCGTGTAAAGGCAAGATTGCTTCGTCGCCTCCGGCTTCTCTCAATGACGAAATCATAATACTTAGACAGGTTGGAGCGAAGTCGAGAGGTATCGAATCTTAACTGAATGGCATTGGAGGTTCATGTGGGAAGCAGAAATAAACTTTGTCAGCGTCCCGTGCTTCTCGTCATTATGGATGGGCTTGGGGAGCGAGCGGAGACATTTGGAAATGCTGTTTACTTAGCAAGAACTCCTGTTTTAAATTTTCTCAGAAAAAATGCAGCGTTTACCACTCTGAAGGCCCACGGGCCTTACGTTGGTCTCCCCTCTGACCAAGATATGGGCAATAGCGAGGTCGGGCACAATGCTTTGGGGGCTGGTAGGATTTATGATCAGGGAGCCAAGCTCCTCCAGGAAAGCTTAAAGGATGGTTCTCTTTTTAAGGGGGAAACCTGGAAAAAGCTGCTCAGTTCAGTTCGTCCAATGGGGGCGCTTCATTTTATTGGATTGCTTTCGGATGGACATGTGCACAGTCATGAAAAGCATCTCTATGCCATGATGCGGAAGGCGTGTCAGGAGGGTGTCAAAAAAATAAGAGTGCATGTGCTCTTCGATGGTCGGGATGTCGCAGCAAAATCGGCAGAAGTTTACATAGAGCGACTAGAAAAGGTGCTAGCCGAGTTGCAAAATTCCGGCTGTGATGCGAGGGCTGCCTCGGGTGGTGGGAGAATGTATGTCACGATGGATCGTTACGAGGCGGACTGGTCTATCGTGGAAAGAGGTTGGCGAGCACATGTGCTGGGAGAGTCTCTGCGGAAGGCTTCCTCGTTATCGGCTGTCGTTCAAGAATTTCGGACAGACAGTTCTTTAACGGATCAATTCTTTCCTGATTTTGTTATCGAAGAGAATGGCAAGCCTGTGGGAATGATAGAGGATGGGGACTCAGTACTCCTCTTCAATTTTCGAGGAGACAGGGCCATCGAGATTTCTCGAGCCTTTGAAGATAGCGCTTTTCCTTACTTTGACAGGGTCAGAAGGCCGGACGTATTTTATGCGGGCATGCTGGAGTATGACGGAGACCTTCATATCCCAAAAAATTATCTTGTAGCTCCGCCTGCTATTTCAGACACATTGGGGCAGCATCTCGCTTCTCTTGGGGTTCGTCAGTTCGCTTGCAGTGAAACGCAGAAATTTGGTCATGTCACTTATTTTTGGAATGGGAATCGCTCTGGATATTTTGATCAGAACTTGGAGGAGTATCTTGAAATTCCATCCGATCGCATAGCGTTTGAGAAGAAGCCGTGGATGAAAGCTTATGAAATTACGGAAGCTACTATCCAGAGGATGCGAGGTGGGAGTTTTGATTTTTTGAGGATCAACTTGGCTAATCCAGACATGGTTGGTCACACTGGGGACTTAGAGGCTGCGATTCAGGCTGTGGCTACCGTGGATAAGATGCTCTTCTCTCTTCTGCGAGTTTGCCAAGAAACTAAGACCATTTTGGTGGCTACAGCTGATCATGGCAACTGTGAAGAGATGTTTGAAGCGCAGTCGGGGGTTTACTCTAGCTATGAACAGCTCCCGCTTTTTCCAGAAGAGAGACCTAGGGCTAAAACATCACATACCCTTTCAAAAGTTCCCTTTTTTGTTTTTGACCCAAGTTCTCCGGTGTCGAGGAGTTTCCAGGATCTGCCCGATAGAGGGCTTGCTCATGTGGCAAACACCATTCTTGATCTCTTGGGATTGAAGACAAAAGACACGTTTCTTCCAAGTCTCCTGCGTTGACGGTTAGAGTTATGCAAGGTAAACTGCCCCGCTGCCAGTATTTCTTATGCAAAATAGAGCTTATTTATATTATTAGACAATAAAAGCGGGATATTATGAAATCAGTCGTCGAAGATATCAACTCAGTGCAGAAGCGATTAAAGATCACAGTGCCTCCTGAGTCTGTGAGTAAAGCCTTTGTGAGAGCTTATGATCGACTCCGAACAAAGGCCAAGGTCCATGGTTTCCGACCTGGTAAGACTCCCCTCTCCATCGTGCGAAAATTATACGAGGGGTCAGTTGGGCACGAAGTCGTGGATAGCTTGATCCAAGCGAGTCTTTTTGAAGCCATAGAGCAAAGTGGAGTGAGGCCAGTAGCTCGACCGTTTGTTGAGCAACTAGCGCCAGCTGTTGAAGACAAAGAATATTCGTACTCTGCGGTCGTGGACGTCATGCCTAATTTTGAAGTTAAAGGTATGTACTCTGGTCTGACTATCGAGCACTCCCCTCTTGTGTACGAACAAGAATACGGACAAAAAGGTTTGGATGACGAGTTGAGAGCTCTCTCTAGAAGTCATGCCAAGATGCATCCTTGCCAAGAGGAAGACGTTGCTGGGCAAGGTTTTGTCGGTAAATTGACGATCCGAGCTTATGATTGGGATCATAAAGTCTTGGACTGGGCCTCCTCTCAGAACAGAAGCTTTGATTTTGGTGAAGGGCAAATCTTCCCCAAAGAGCTCGATGAGGCTTGTGCAGGGATGCGAGGAGGGGAGTCTCGGACAGTGAATATCAAAGCAGAGGGGCTTGGGCTGAAGGCTGGATCCGACCAGCTTGTTCGCTTTGAAGTTCTTCTGCATGAGCTGATGAAGATTGAGTACCCAACTCTGGACGATGAATTTGCTAAGGATTTGGGTTTTGATACGCTTCTTCAAGTGCAGGAGCAGTTTGAGAAAAGAGCTAGAGAACGTATAGAACTTGCCAATATGGATGCCCTTCACAAGGCCGTACTGGCTGCTATAAAAGAGAGAGTTCCGTTCGAGATGCCGCCCGCCTTGATTGAGAAGTCGATCGATGAGAGAATTATGCAGTTTCTCTCTAAACAGTCTGAGCAGGAGCAGAGGCTAGCTCTCGACAACGCTCAGATTCGGGAGAGTCTAAGGGATGGCATCCGCGATCAAATGAAGGATGCTTACTTGCTCCATCAGATTTCAAGAGAAGAGAATATCGAGGTCACCGAAGAGGAAATGAAAGACGAGGCTTCTGAAGCGGAACAGCGCAACTTTGAGGGCAGCAAAAATCAAATAGCCTTCAGGCTTTCGATGACGAAGACCCTTAACCGTCTAGTCGAACTTTCGAAGGTCGTTAAATTTGCGTCTCCAGCCGCTTCCGGTTTAGCTTGACGCCCCTCTGACTAGATCCTATCTATACTATAGCTAAGCAACGATTTGTATTGTAACGGAGGAGTTCTTGGTATGCCGCTAGTGCCCATTGTTGTGGAAAACACCAGCCGCGGGGAAAGATCTTGGGATATCTACTCCCGACTCTTGAGAGATAGAATCATCATTTTGGGGACACCCATTTTTGATGAGATTGCGAATGTCATCATTGCTCAGCTCCTCTTTCTCGAAAGTGAGGATCCAGACAAGGATATTCATCTTTATATCAATAGCCCTGGTGGTTCTGTAACAGCCGGTCTCGCCATATATGATGCCATGCAGCATATCAGGCCAGACGTCAGGACTTACTGCATAGGCCAGTGTGCGAGCATGGGAGCTTGGCTTTTGGCTGCAGGGGAAAAGGGCAAGAGGTACGCCCTTCCTCATGCTAGGGTCATGATCCACCAGCCTTTGGGTGGGGCGACAGGACAGGCGACAGATATACATATCCAAGCGCGAGAGATTATCAGCTTGAAAAAGAAGATGTGTAGCATTCTTTCTGGACACACGGGTAAGTCAGAAGACAAAATTGCCAGAGATATAGACCGTGACTTCTATATGTCCGCGGAAGATGCCAAAGAATACGGCATTGTCGATGAAGTCGTCAGCAGTGTTAAAAAAAGTCGGAAGTTAGAGACAGAAGAAGTAAGTAAGTAAATGACTGACGTTCCGTACGAGATCACCTGACCGTCTAACGGCCTCGTTTCTCGGCCTTCGGCGTGGTGATGACAGTGATGGGTTTGCTGTCATCACCATGCCAAAGTGAAACGAAGGTGGTCAGGTGATCTTGTCTGAAACATCGATCATTTAGAAATTCTCAAAAAACGGAGAAGCTCGCAAGGAGCATAGGTACCTATGGCTGTTAAGGACAGTGGCTTACATTGTAATTTTTGTGGGAAGGGCCAGAGGGAAGTTAAAAAGCTCATAGCTGGTCCAAACGTTTATATTTGCGATGAGTGTATCCAGCTCTGCAACGACATCATCGCGGAGGAAGTCGAGAAAGAACAGGTTTTCGACTCGAATGCCAAAATACCAAGCCCAAAAGATATAAAGAAGATTCTCGACGATTATATTATTGGACAAGATCAGGCTAAGAAAACATTAGCTGTGGCGGTGCACAATCACTACAAAAGGATCGAAACCAAAAATCAAAAAGATGAGGATGTAGAACTCGCTAAGTCAAACATTCTACTGATCGGACCAACGGGTAGTGGGAAAACTCTATTAGCTCAAACACTAGCCCGTATTCTCAATGTGCCCTTTACGATTTCAGATGCTACTAACTTGACGGAAGCTGGCTATGTGGGCGAGGACGTTGAGAACATTATTCTCAATCTTCTGCAAAGTGCTGATTACGATGTAGAGCTAGCTCAACGTGGCATTGTGTACATTGATGAAATCGATAAGATTGCTCGCAAAGGCGAAAATCCCTCTATCACTCGTGATGTGTCAGGGGAAGGCGTTCAGCAAGCTCTGCTTAAAATTGTCGAAGGAACGATTGCAAATGTTCCCCCTCGTGGAGGGAGAAAGCATCCCCAACAGGAGTTCCTGCAAGTCGATACGACCAACATTCTGTTTATTTGTGGGGGGGCTTTTACTGGTCTCGAAGGGATTATTTCTCAGAGATTGGAAGCGAGCTCCATGGGTTTCGGGGCAGATGTTCGTTCCAAAAACTCAAAAAAGAAAGATATCCTTCTCAAGGTTCGCACAGAGGACCTGATGAAGTTTGGCTTGATTCCTGAGTTTGTGGGGAGGCTCCCGGTTGTTTGTGCTCTGAACGAATTGGACGAGGAAGCCCTTGTCCAGATTCTCACGATGCCAAAGAATGCGATCGCTAAGCAATTTAAGCGCCTCTTCAGTTTTGAAGATGTTGAACTTAAGTTCTCAGACGCCTCTCTCCGCGCAGTCGTCAAAGAAGCGATGAAGAGGAAAACAGGGGCGAGGGGACTTCGGGCGATTTTGGAAGAAGCTATGCTTGAGATTATGTACGAGCTGCCAGGGATTAAAAATCTCAAGGAAGTGATCATCACCGAGGAGTGTATCGCAAACGGTGCGCCGCCTATTCTCGTCTTCCGCTCCGATTTAGAAACTACCACAGTCCCAGAGGGAAAGGACATTCAGGAAAAAGAGAAGGAAAAGCCTAAAAATGCTTCTTCGCGGGGTCTTTCTAGTAAGAAGTAACTCTTTATTATTAAAGAGGGTGTCCCCCCTCTTTAATATCCCCCTCTACTGAGTAAGGTACGAACACTCTCTTCCAAGCCATGTTGTTTAGGCCCTAAAAGTACCAAGCCACAACGTTCCTTCCTGAAAAGCTCTTGAGCAGCAGATTTGACCGTCTCGGGAGTGATGAGATCGAGCATTCCCATAAGAGAGGAGATAGAGAGGTCTTTGCCCGAGAGCTTTCTCCATGCCAGATGAAGGCCAAGCTCTTCAGGGTCGCAGGAAACCAGAAGAAGGTCTGTCTTGGCTCTTCTGATGGCTTTGCTCAACTCTATGTCGCTTGGTCCCTGGTCGGAGAGGTCGGAAAGGACTTTGTAGAGCTCAGAAATAAGAGAGTGAAGTTTTTGAGGGGTGACAGAAGCCTGAATGTCGAAACTTCCCCAAGTTGAGAAGATTTGGCTTTGGGCGCTGACATCGTATACAAGGCCCAGCTCCTCTCTCAGGCGAATAAAGAGCCGTGAGGAAAGTCCATCAGCGAGGATAAAGCTGATGATGGAGTGGATGGGGGCTTTAGGTGAGTCTTCCCCCTCGGAGAGGAAGCTCATTTGGATGTGGTACTGGTTGTCGGAATGCTCTATCAAGCGGCACCGAGGTCCTTCAAAAACAGGTACTAGAGTTGTCTGGGGTCTCTTCTTAAAACTTTGGCGCAAGGGATAGTTTTCAAACGACTCAGAGAGAAGATCGATGATTTCATCACTGTCATCCCCTCCTGCTGCACACAGGACTAAATTTTCCCTATGGTAGAATTTTTCACGATAAAGTGAAAGATCTGTGTAGGACAGATTTTGAACAGACTCCTGTGTTCCTAGAATGGGAGAGGAACGTTGCGAGTGCGGCCAGAAGAGTTTGGACATATGCAGGTTGAGGTCAACAGAATTGCCGTATTCGTTTAAATCGTCCTCAATCTCTCGGAGGATGATTTCTCGCTCCCGCTCAATGTCAAGGAAAAGGGGGTTGGACAGGAATTCAGAAAACAAAGAGAAGACTTCACGGGAAGGATCCAGAATCCCTGAGTAGGTGTACTCGGTCTGTTCGACGCTGGTGGCAGCATTCCATTCCCCGCCGAGCATTTCAAAAGCATGCGCGAGAGAGGAAAAGGAAGGAAATTTTTTAGAACCCCGGAACATCATATGCTCGAGAAAGTGGGAGAGGCCTGCTTTTCCAGGAGCTTCGAGATTGGAGCCTACCCCGAACGTTGCCCCCAAGAAAAAACGCCAGTCATGTGGCTTGGGGAGATGGAGAAGTCTCAACCCGTTTGGGAGATCTCTTACTTTCCAACTTTGTTCGAATTGTTCGATTTTAAAGTATGTATTCATTTTTTTCAGAAGATGAAGTTATGGTTAAAAATTAAGCATTGTGAGGACCGAGTCTACAGTGCTCATCTAGCGTATGCGGAATTCTTCTTTTTTTCACCCACTCTTTGCTATGGCAAGGAGGGGGCAAGGGACGATCCAGAGGATTTACTTTGCCAAGTCAGGAGGGTTCCTGATGACTCCATCGGTGAATATTTTATTGAGTCCGTTGAAGGCCGCGATTCGATAGCCCTCAGCGAGGGTTGGGTAGTTGAAGACCATGTTGATGAGATCTTGGGCATGACCATTTTTCGTCATAAAGGCGAGGCCTACATGGATGAGGTTGCAAGCATCTGCTCCTACGATGTGGATGCCGAGAATGTGGTGTGTTTCTCTGGAAATAAGAAGTTTCAGTAAACCGTGGCTGTCGCCTCGGATATAACCTCTGGCGATTTCGTTATAGCTTGCTCTTCCTACGACGAAGTCGATCCCTTCTTGCTTGAGAGCTTCCTCTGTTTTGCCCACCATGGACAACTCTGGGATGGTATAGATTCCGACTGGGAAGTCCTTTGGAAAGTCCCCTAGATTGATACCAAACGCATGACAGGCTACATGTCTGCCTTGTTGAGAAGCTGTAGCGGCAAGAGAGGGGTGACCGACGATATCACCTGCGGCATAGATATTGTCTATATTGGTCTGAAAGTTTTTATTGACGGGAATGATGCCATTGCCATTGACCTCGATCCCAACTCTCTCAAGACCAACCCTATTACTAGCTCCCACTCGACCGCCGGCATAGAAAAGGACATCTGCTTCTAGGATATTCGCCCCACACATCAGCTCAACTCTTGGGCCTTTGATGTGAATTTGATCTAGGTCTGCATCAAAGATAAACTTGACTCCGAGAGCCCTCATTGATGCTTGAAGCTCCTGGACGATTTCGCTGTCGCAGGATTGTAAAATACGGGACCGAGAGTCGACGACGGTTACCTGTACTCCAAGAGCTGCAAAAATGCAGGCGTACTCACATCCGATCACCCCTGCACCACAGATGACCATTGTTTTAGGCACATTCTCTAGGGAAAAGATCTCGTCAGAATCAACGACTCTCCAACCGTCGAAGGGGATGCTTAGGGGACGTTTTGGTCTTGAACCCAATGCGAGTAAAATAAAGCCTGTAGAGAGTAGGAATTGTTGCTCAGAGGAGACAACGCGCACAGTGAACCTGTTCTCAACTGTTCCATAGCCTTCTATAATTTCTATGTGATTATTAGCAAGGTGGTGTCGAACGAGATCTTCCTCGAGACGGGAGACCTCTCTTGCTCTTGCAAAGAGTTTTCCAGTTTGTAGATCAGCTAAGACTCGCTCGACCCAGGTGCTTCCAATATGGTTTTTGATCCCATGGATGCTATCGAGGGTTTCCCGGAGAGTTTTTGAGGGTAAAGTTCCTGTATGAATCCAACTCCCTCCGATCTTTCGTCTTGCTTTTTCTATGATGCAAACCTTCTTGTTGAGCTTAGCAGCCTGCACAGCGGCATGAATGCCAGCGGGGCCGCTGCCAATGACAATGAGGTCGTATTCTGAATGTCTAGGGGGGGTCTCTGTATTTTTTTCCATGCTGACCCCTTCGGAAGATTTTTTTTTTTTTTAAGAAGAGCTGAAAAAAATAAGGAGATCATTCTGCAATCCCTAAATTTCACGAAGCTTTCTTATTGTCTTCCCCAAGTAGGGCTGGATATAATATTCTAAGTTTCTTTAAGAAAATTAGATAATTGCCAAGAAAAAATAAGGTGCCATATGACACTAGCTCTTTCTCCCTCTAAATTTCAGACCCCAAAAGCTTGTTGTCCAGAGGTTAAGCGGAAGATTTCCGGTCTCCTGTTGTCATCAAAATCGGAGGAGATTAGTGGACTACTAAAAAAAATCAGAGAGGCTGTTGGGGTTGAGCAAGAGGAGGTACAAGAGCAAACAAAGATTTCGCTTCATTTTATTAAGAAATTAGAAAGTTTTGACTTTGAAGGTTTGCCAGAATCAGTCTATGTTAAAGGATTTTTGAGAAGTTATCTGCGTTACCTGGGTGCGGGTGATAGCGAAGTCCTTGTTTGTGCATATATAGCGAGATATGAAGATTGGCAGGCAAAGAAGAAACTATAGAAGTGCTAGAATTTAAAGTCCCGTTGACTTCAAAAGGGCAACGTCTTGATATCTGGTTGACTCAAGAGTTGGCTGCCTACAAATGTTCTCGGTCTCGGGTTCAAAGATTGATCCGTGATGGACTTGTTTGGGTGGGAGAGCTTTGTGTCAAAAGCAGTTTTCTTTTGAATGGTGGTGAACGTGTTCAAGTTGGTTTTTCACGAGAGGAAGAGTCGCTGAACCTGCTCTTAAAACCTTGCCCCCTCAGACTGGATATCGTTTTTGAAGATGAGGACCTGCTTGTCGTGAATAAATCCGCAGGGGTATCGGTTCATCCCGGTGCTGGAAGAAGAGAGCCGACGCTCTTGGAGGGCCTCCTTTACTATGTTGGGAATCGTAGCCTGGATTTGATCTGGGATCCCGGTCACGCACGGTATGGACTGGTCCACCGGCTAGACAAGGATACGACAGGATTACTTGTCTATGCAAAAAAGGCAGAGACCCAGATTTGTCTGAGTCAGCAGTTCAAGGAAAAGAAGAATAAAAGAGTTTACCTGACTCTTCTCGACGGCTATATGAAGGCTTCAGAGCTTACCCTAGAAAACTATCTTCATCGAGATCCAGCGCAGAGAGTCCGCTATCGATCAACGTCGAAGGATGTCTACGAGGACCTGTGTCAGTCCAATCTCATTAAAAATGCTAGAGAATATCGTCTTGCTAGGTCGACTTTTCGACGGATAGAGACGTTTAGAGAACGTTACTCCTACTGTTCAGTTTCCTTGCATACGGGGAGAACTCATCAGATTCGAGTGCACAGCTGCGACTTAGGTTTGCCGGTTGTGGGTGATCCTTTGTACAATAGACCTAAGGATATCCCGCAGTTGTTTTCTCAAGAGGTCCGGGCTTGCATCAGTAGTCTGAAAAGGCAGATTTTGCATGCCCACATTCTGGGCTTCCGTCATCCGCGGACAGGAGAGGAACTGAGTTTTCAGAGCCCTCCGCCCGAGGATTTTTTACGACTGCTCGAACTTTTGTCCCCTTACAAGGATTGTACGTATGCCTAAACGTAATTTCTTCTACAAAGGCCTATGCGAGCTGAGAAGCTATCCACTCACTTTGGTGCTGCTCATAGCGGGTACTCCCCTGTTCAGCTCCAATTCACCCGAGCCAGATCTGGCAAGCAAGTCTAAAGAGCATCGAAGTGAAGTCGTGATGTTAGCCGTCGACAAGACGACCCTCCAAGCTGAGCTTCGCGGCCTTTCAGAGGGGGGAAAGAGTTTTGATGTGCTCGGGCGTTTCCGGATAGCAATTGGCAAAGAGAAGGGAGATAAGGTTAAAAAGGGAGATAACAGAACCCCCGAGGGGATTTACTTTTCTTTGAATCATATCAAGGAGGGGGATCTTCTGGTCTCCAAATATGGGAAGAGTGCTATCAATTTAAACTATCCCAATCCAATGGATAAGTTAGCCAACAAAACAGGCTACGGGATCTGGTTGCATGGTGCAGGAAATGACGACAGGATTGCGAGTGAAAATGTAACAGAAGGTTGTGTAGCTTTTTATAATGCAGATATTCTCAAGCTTACATCATGGCTTCAACCGCAGCATGGTATCGTGGTCATCGCAGAAGATTTGAAAGAGGTCAATAAACCATCTGAGCAAGAGGCTGTTTTGAAGGCTACCCAAGACTGGGCTGAAGGCTGGAAGCAGCGAAATTTGGACTCTTATATGAGTGCTTATTCCGAAGGTTTCGCAGCGAAGAATGGAGGGAAAGCTGGTTTCAGATCCTATAAAGCGAGAGTTTTCCGCTCCTATCAGAAAATGGATGTCAAGATGACACTTCTCCATGTGGTTACACACCCCAAGTACGCCTTGTCATTAATGAACCAAGAGTTTTCTGGGGATAAACGGCTCTTCTCTAAGGGAAGAAAGATGCTGTACTGGATTAAAGAGCATGGAGCGTGGAAGATTTATAAGGAGGAGTTTGATCGCTACTCAGTTGATCCTATGGAGTTTTCTCTTGAAGACCTGAAAAAATTAGGCGATGCTCATTCCAGCTTGGTAGTCAACTAAAGTTGGAATCTTTTGCGGTCTAGATTGCAGCCTAAAGTTACAACAAAGCTATGCTTACATTATCAACTCATTGGTGAAGTCTTCACCGAAAGGATCGTTCTCATGAGGAGAAGAGGCCTCGCTAGTCTGTATGTTTGGGCAAGTTTGATGTTTTGTCTTTTTGCTCCGCTAGGGAAGGCCCTTGCTGAGGACTATCTCTTTAAGTATGAAGGCAAGAATTATAAAAAAGAGGATTTACCACCAGCGGCGCAGCAAGCTTTTTATGAAGCAGAGAAAGCTAGGCAGGAGAACTATTCTCGAGTTGTCGAAGCTTTTCTCCTAGAAAAATATGTCGGTGATCAAGCTAAAAAACTCAAGAAGTCCGTCGAAGCTGTTCAAGAGGAGCTCTTCAAAGTAAAGGAAGTCAATGAGGTTGAGGCGAAAGCCTGGTATGACTCCAACAAAGAAGCTGTTGGTGGTCGCGATTTCAACTCTCTAAAACCCGAGATCATGCATTACATGCAGGGCAAGCAGGTTGAGAAGGTGAGGGGAGAGATTCTCGATAGAATCAAGAAGTCTGGAGCGCTGGTGATGCAGCTCCCTGAACTTCAAGCTCCGAAGATAGAGATTGCTCACGAAGGATTCCCTTCTAAAGGCGCGGCGAAATCGAAGGTTACTATCATTGAATTTGCTGACTATATGTGTCCACACTGCCGAAAAGCCTCCTTCAATCTGAAAAGCTTTGTAGAAAAGAACAAGGACAGGGTGAAGCTTGTCTATCTTGATTTTCCCCTCTCCCAGAATGGGGTTTCAAAGGGGATTGCTGAAGCAGCTTACTGCGCTGATAAACAAGGTAAATTTTGGGAATTTCACTACATGGCTTTCGAAAATCAAACTAAATTAAATGCGGAGTCTCCCCTTCAGTTCGCAAAGACGCTAAAATTGAAAGTGGATGATTTCAAAGCTTGCATGGGAACGGAAGATGCGAAAAAGAGAGTTGAGAAGGCTCGAGCTGAGGGGGAAAGAGTTGGGGTAGCAGCTACCCCCTCGATTTATGTTAATGGTGTAAAAATCAATGGGTATAGTGAGGAGGCTCTTCTTGCTGAGACCGAAAAAGCACTTGGTACGGCACCTGTGGTTCGCTAAGTCCCTGCTAGGAGACTTATGTCTCCTAGCTTATGTTTTCCCCCTCTTGCTTTCCGCTGGCCTGCTTCAAGGTCAAAGTCTAGATCCGCCTCAGTTAGATAAAGTTTCAGAAAAAAGTTCAGAGACAAATCAGGTGACTTTGAGAGTCCAAGAAAAAGGTACTGGGAAATCCTTATCTAAAGTTGAAGTTATTGTTGACGTGACCCAAACTGAAACGTCCAAAGTTGAAAGCCCAAAGCCTGAAAAGCAAAAATTACTCACGAATCCAGACGGGGAAGTTTCCGTTGTGGTACCGGAGGGTGAGGGGAAGGTTTTTCTCTCGCGTAAAGGCTATGTGAATTTTGAGATCCCCTTTTCAGAGCTGAGGCCACCAGGGTTTTTTGATATTTTTCTTTTGCCAAAATTAGAAGAAGATGAAGAGGTTATCGTTGTTACAGGCAAGAAAAGATCTCAGGTGTCAAGGAAGTTAGTATCGATTGAAGAGTCGAGACGAATTGCTCCCAGTGGGGATCCGGTGCAAGTTGTGTCCTTGCTACCTGGTGTGCAAACATCTGGGTTCCTCAATCAGCTGGTTATTCGAGGGTCTGGTCCTAGAGATTCAAAGTACTACATCGATGACTTGGAAGTTCCTTTTATTTTCCATTCTATCGGTTCGTTATCTGTCATACCGGCTCCTCTCATTGAGGAGGTCGAATTCAATGCAGGAGGTTTCGGTCCTGAGTATGGGAATGCGACGGGAGGTGTCATCAAAGTCAAGACGAAGACGGATATCCCGGTTAGGCCATTTACCGAGTTTGTTCTCAACTTGCCTTTCTATTCTGGTGTTTTTCACACCCGTCCGTTAGATGCGAATTCATCGATCAGCGTTTCTGTGCGCCGGAGCTATGTCGAAGCTTTTATAGAAAAATTTTTGAAAAGTAGGCAGGATGATAAGAGTGAAAGCTTGGTTCTTGTGCCTTACTTTGGTGATGTGACTTCAACTTTTACGCAGAAAAACGAGGATGGATATTTAAAAGTTTCACTGATAGGCTCCTATGATGGTTTAAAAGCGGCTCTTCCTTCTGACAATTTTACGAATGCAGACGGGCAAATTCGTATCGATTTTGGAACCTCTTTTGTGAATCTCGGTTTAGAAAAGTTTACCCGTCTATCGAAAGACTGGACGTATCGTTCGACTCCCCAATTTTTTTACTTAAGTGCAGATGCCAAATTTGTTAGCAATGAGCTCAAAAATAAATTTGTAAGTTTCAGTGCACCGACGGAGTTTACGAAACGATTGGGTCCTGCAGAAGAACTTACGCTGGGACTGAATCCCGTGCATCAGATTGCTTTAATCAATATTGATGTGGTTGATTTTACAGGGTCAGAAGATCCCACCTTCGATCCCGAGGATGCTCCCCATAAAGTGCTGAGTACTCGAGCAACCGGAGATCAGATAGCAGCTTGGGCTTCTCTTGAACATCAAGCGATGGACAATCTGTTTGTTAACCCTGGTCTCAGACTTTTTTATAATAGTCTCATCAAGAAAACATCAGGTGATCCCCGACTTCGTTTGAGGTATCTGATCTCTCCAGAGAGTACCGTTAAAGCAGCAGTCGGTCAGTACAGCCAGTCGCCAGAGCCAGGTCAAGCCTCTGTTGGTTTTGGGAGGCCGGACCTTCATTATGTGCGATCTATGCACTATATTCTTGGTGTTGAATCAAAGTGGACGAGTTCTCTAACGAGTGAAGTCCAGGTTTTTTATAAAACTATCGATAATCGGGTGACTCCAGATGTGGATCGTCGCTTTGATAATGAGGGAAGCGCTAAGATTCGGGGTTTTGAACTTTTTCTTCGTAGAAATCTTAGCTCGCGTTTTTTTGGTTGGTTGTCCTATACGTATTCTAAAAATGAAGCTCGAGACTCTGATCGAGACCCTTTCCAGATCTCTCCTTATGATCAGACTCACCTTCTTAATTTGGTTGCTAGTTATAAATTGTCTTCGGAGTGGGAGTTAGGAACTCGCTATAATCATCAAACTGGGACGACCTATACTCCTATTTTTTCATCTGTCTACAATGCTAATTTGGATAAGTATCAGCCAAGAGGAGAGTTGGCTGATAAAAATTCTAAAAGACTGCCCAATCAAAATACGATGACCATTTATATGACGAAGGACTTTTTGTATGATCGCTGGAAGATGATGATGAAGTTTGGGATGGAGTCTTTTTGGCCAAAGCCACAGGTGACTGGGGTGAATTACAATTATGACTATTCTAAAGAACAAGAAGAAAAGGCTCTGACCAACATTCCATTTTTTGAGTTGAGAGGGGAATTTTAAAATGGGAAGAATACGGCTCTTAGACTTGTACTCTTACCTCTTTTTTTTCATTACATATTCCTGTGGTCAGCAGCAGGATCGTCAAGAAGTTCTAAGTAAGTTGCGGGGCCTTGGTGTTGCTGTCAATCCGTTGGTGCCCCGAGCTTCTGTTGAAGGCGATCCACAGAAGGTGACGCTTACTGTTTCTGCGGTTGTACCCCTTCAGCAAACGATTAAAGTCGAGTATTTTGAAGACAAACCCTCTCCTCGTTTTATCTCTTTAAAAAGCTCACAAATAAAGATCGAAGATCCGATCGATTATACAGATTACTCAAACTTTCAGCTCGTCAGTTTTAATATCAGTGTCGATGTTCCAGATGCTAGCGAATTTGCTAAAACAAATGGAGTGGGGCTTGTTCGATATGGTTTTAAGATGATTTCTGGATCTGAAGAAGAAAAAGTTGTGGGCACCTTTCTTGTCTATCCGAAGGGGGCCCCTCAGCTATTATGGGAAAATCCTAAGATTGATCTCAAAAATCCAAGTGCTGGAGCCGTTCTGCGCGCTGGTCAAACGACAGAAGTCCAGGCGGATTTTTCAAATCCGAATGCAGAGGAGTTTAAAGTCGCTTGGTTCACCAGTGGAGGAAAAATTATCAATCGTAGAAATAAGAAAACAAAATGGGAATTACCTACGAAGGGCAATCATACCCTTATTGTGACTGTTCATGGTAAGAAGAGTCGATCTTTTTCCATCATGCCTGTCAAGATTGTTGCCGAATAAAAAGGGATACAATTTTTTGCAGAAACTTTTTTTTAAATCTTGGATCTTCTTTCTGACCTCCTCAGTTTTTCTTCACGTTCTTGGGGCCTATATCCTTCTGATATCGAAAGGAGAGGAGCGCAAAAAAGAAAATATTCCTATTCGCGTGAAAATTCAAAGTCGTCCAGAGCCGAAAAAGATAGAGCCAGTGAAAAAGGAAGAAGAAAAAATACCGATTCCTCCTAAAAAAGAAGTGCTGTCTTCAAAAAAGCCAAAGAAGAAAAAAAAGACGAATCAAGATGTGAAGCAACCGGTCATGAAACCGAATCCACCCATTCATGGCTTGAACCCCAAAGATATTCTTCCTGGAGGCACTGTAGCTGTGCCTTTGGGGAACAGCTTGGCTGTTGAAGATGAAGGGGTGAGGAAAAAACCGACGGAGATTGCTCCGGTTGTGGAAGAGGACCAAAGCTCAGATGCAAAATTGGTCACAAGCTCTGTGATCACTCCCGTTTATACAGAGGAGGCTCTTGACGCTGGCTTAGAACGATTGGTAGCCGTCGATGTTTATGTGGATGCAGAAGGACTGGTTACATCAGCGGAGCTACGCACGCCCATTGGCTATGGCATGGATCAACGTCTGTTGGACGCTGCTAAAAAAGCAAAGTTTATCCCCCGAAAAGACGCAAAGGGTCGTCCTATCCCCGGATGGACGGAGATGAAGTTTCGACTCGAAATTCCTTAATTCCAGCCCTTAATATCCGCAAAGAGCTGAATAATGGTCTTGCTGTTGGCTCAGGCGGTGTTATAGTGTTTGCTTTTTTACAAGAATTGGAGAAGGCATGCATAAGCTCTTAAAAATATTTGGTCTTTTGATGATACTCCTCTGCGCTTTTTCTGCAGAAGGTTCTCCTGAGCAAAGAGCCATAGAGGCTGTTGTCGCGATGGGTGAGGCAGAATCGGATGTTCAAGACGCTCTGGCTGAGCTGAGAGGGGCAACAGAGGCTTTTCAAGAGGCAAGAGTATACCTTCTTGTCGGACCTTACCGTGCTAGGGACATGGAACTGGCACGAAGAGCGGAAGCAAGAAATCAAGCAGCTGAAGCTGCTTATGACCATGCTCTGCAGGTGCAAACAATAGCTCGACATGCGGCGGTTATGGCTCTTCAATATTTGATGGAAAGTAGGCGTATTGATACTGACAACATATGAAACAGGCTTGTCTAGCCTTAAAAACGAGGCTCGTCGCCTCTGGCGAGTTCTAGTCAAAAGAAAATCTTGACGGTATAAAAATAAAAGTAGATCTTCTGCCTCCCTTAGTTTTGTACATAGCGTTCTTTCTCTCCACCTTCTTCGATTTCAAGAGGGCTAGGGAAGGAATTATCTATGCTGTCGTCTCATTCTGTTGCTCATCCAACTTCTCATCAATTAGATTCTCACGTCTCTCCATCAGATGATTTGAGATTTTGTCATCCCCATTCTCTGTTTCTCGTGCAGCATGAATTTAAGACCGTTCACTCTCGTTTGAAGGGAGACATACGAGCGGTCTTGAAGAGTCGGCAGAGCTCTTCTGTGGTCCCTGTACTGATTATCGGAGCTCCGCAATCGGGGAAGAGAAGTCTAGCGCTAACTATGTGGAAAAAAACCAGACAGGCAAGCAGCCCCTTTGTTGAGATGGATGGAGAACTTACTTATGGCCAAGCCGATCTTCTTCGCACTTTAAGAAGATCTAGCCAGGGTGAGCTTTATATAAAAAATATAGAGCTGTTATCTGAACAAGATTTGAAAACTATTTTTCTTCATTCTCAAAAAATGGAGATACAGATCACGGCTTCGATGTCTTGTGAGGAAGATAATCTTACTTCTTCTTTTCTACGTCAGTTTGCAAAGCTCTTCTCTCATCACATAAACATCCCCCGCCTAAAGGATCGACCCGAAGACATCGAACTTATGGTTAAGCATTTCTTGCAGCAATATGCAGATGGACTAAGCTTTCTGCCCCTTGAGGTGAGCAGACTACTTTGTCAAATAAATTGGGAGGGAGAGTTGGTGCAGCTTTTGAATTGTGTGAAACGTAGCATCTGGTATGCCAAGAAAAGGGGTTCTGAAAAAATCTGCTGTGAGGATGTTCACAAAGCTTTGTCGGGTCTAGAGCGTAGCTCTGACGGATTTAATTTTCTAGAAGGAGTTCTCAAAAATAATCTCTATGATTTCTCGAAAAAAATGGGGATCAAAAAAACTTTGGAGAAAGTTGAGGCCTCCATCATGGCCCTCTGTTTATCTGAACAAAACTACAATCTGAGCCAGACAGCAAAAGCCTTGCACTTACCTGTAAATACATTCTTTAGTCGATATAAATCTTGTAAAAATCCTCTAAAAACTATGCTCGATTGCCTTTGAGGGCCTGGGGACGAGCAAGGCACTGGGCTAGTCTAGTTGACAAGAACCTGAAGCAGTGCTGCTGGAGTAAAACTCGTCTCAGAGAATGATTTTTTACAAGACCGGCACATGAACAGGGTGCGAGTACCGTTTTGTTTGGTCACATACCTTTGACGTAAGCGAAAGTCTTTAGAGTGAAGTCGAGGTAGCAGCAGTCTAGCATAGAAGTCTCCTAGGAACCTTCTCTGTCAAATTTTTCCTGTAGTTTCAATAAGATCTATGGCGCTAGCTCAGTGCCATTTTTATTAAAAATACAGGGAAAATATTAGTTTCTTGCTTGCGCGGTGTTTTTAAGGTATACCGGTACAGCAACAATCAAAAGGACATATATAATAAGGAAAAATTATGGTAGGCGTAGTCATTAGACAAGCACTTAGAAATATAATTAGGGATAATCTTCATCAAAGAACAGTCAAGATTTTTCTTCTTTTTTCCTTTTTAATTTGTTCTTTAAAAGGTCTGGCTTCGATAGACGAGAGAAGAACAAGTGAACTAGCTGATTTCATTGCTACCGTTTCTGATCTAGGCAAAGAAACCTCTGCGATGGAGGTCCTAGCTGAGAGAGAGGATATCACCATTGGTGATCTATTAAAGATACTTGAAAATCAAAACCTTGATATATCTATTAGGACTGAAGCATTGGACAAGGCTCGATCGTTAATAGGGTCACAGTCTCTTGATGATCTATTAAAGATACTTGAAAATCAAAGGCTTTATACATCTATTTGGACTGAAGCATTGGACAAGGCTCGATTGTTAATAGTGTCAATGTCTCTAGTCGAGAAAGTGATTTTTTTTACTAAGTCTGATTCTTTTAAGGGCTTGCGGCCATGGATTTTAGATAATATTCGGTCAAGAGCATTTCCATCCTTTACTCTGGTTAAGGACGCCTTGGGTTTGTTGGAGACCAATGTACTAGTTTCTTTTATCCTTGTAGTGCGAAATCTTGATTTAGAGAAAAAAGCATTAGAAATACTTTTTAGCAGAATGGATGTTAGTCTTGACGATTTCACTAGAATTTTTCGAGAGGAACGTCTGCATAAAGACATCCGCACACTTGTTGCATCGAAACTGCCCATGGCTCAGGTTCTTTCTGCCCTTGGTTGTGGAGAATCAGAAAATAATAAAATTAAAAATTGTAAAATCGGTGAATCCCTAGATTTTTTCGACTTCCTAACAAAATCGAAAAGAAGCCAGGAAGAGGATTTACAGTCTTTTATTGATGCAATTTTTAATTATGTTATTTTTCTGATTAATTCAAATAAAGGTGATCTAAATGTAACTACAAGAATCAACGACCTTACTATTAGCTATGGAAAATTTGATTTAATAATTAGGAAGAGTCATGTTCGCTCCTTTCTCCTGAATAATAATGAGAATCATCTCAGTAAGACAAAAGAACTCTTGGAGCACATCAAATCATTGTTGTTAATGTTAACAGATCATGACATTTTTCCTGGGTTGACAGCAGAGCTAAGACCCGGCCTTAATGAATTTAATCAAATTGTTGCCAGCCCTACTTCAAGGCAACCCGTATTGCTCGAAAGTAAAGCCATCTTCAAAATATACACCTGTGCAGGCCATGGCCTCATAAGTTTAAGGACGCTAGATGAACACCGCTTGATTGGGCTTTACCCATCAGAAGATACTGGAGACCAATATGATCGTGCAATTCGAGGTAGAATAGCTAATGAATGGGAGCACTATAAATTGGGAAAGTTAGCCCAATGCCAAAGATTGGTAATTCCCCTCAATGAAGGGAAGCTATTAGCCTTACAGGGACACATCTCGGGAGTAAAGAACAATATGGAATCTGGATCTATGAAATTCTCTTTTATAGGAGGTCTTGTATCGGCCAGTTCCATTTTAGAGAGAGTAGGATACAAAGCGTGTTCTGGATGTTTTAATTGCGTTCAATTTGCTCAATCTTGTTTTGAAGTCGTAGCACCAAATGCAGGAAACTTCATGCACCACACCCGTAATATGATTATTTACGCCCTCAGAGATCGATTTGATAAGGCTGCTTTTTCAAATCTTTATAGCGCCTTCGGTTCGGTTTACAGTGGTTACAGGCTTGCTCTGGAGTGGTCTCTTCTTAATCTAGGCTATTCTCCTCGGGTTCTTCTTGCTCCAGACTTGGTTGACTACTACATCCCCGAGTGAAGAGAGATCGATATGTTTCTCATCATCTGTGATCAAGGTTATTTGTGAAGTCAAATTTTTTTAATTTATCCCATACTTCTCGTTTGAGTTCAGGCTGTCTTAGGATGTCTGCAGGATGAGGCAGCTGGAGAGATGAAAGGGACGAGAGTGCTTGAGCAGGTGTTTCAGAACGGAATGTGTGGAAGGCGTCGGTTGCCTGGTCCCCCCAAGTGATGACAGCACTAGCTCTGTGGCTTTGAGAAAGAGTCCAGCGTTGTAAGAGAGCTTTAGTCTTTCCAGCTGTTGACGGATCCGATGGACAAAAGGAAATGAAAACCCTCTTAGGGTCTAGTGCAATAGCAGTGATGATGCGTGACACGAGATCATGGATCTGAGTGGATTCCTCAGGGCTGAGTGACACAGAATGAGAGATGAGAAAGAGAACCTTGAAGGAAGATAAAGAACTTAGTCGCAAAAGTCCTCTGTCCTTTAACCATAAAAGGTAGTTTTCCCACTTCGCTATATTCTGAATCACGGATGTCCTCGTTGTTTTTGTGGGGGGATTGTTCTTTTGGGGAACCAGCTGCGCAGTTTCCCCAAACCCCTCCTTGCCGAAGTTAAAAAGCGTTAGCCTCTTCTTGTCAGGGC